>DYGV01000061.1 GCA_020724505.1 Anaerolinea thermophila | reverse complement strand
TGGAGCCATAAGCGGCGCCAGCGCGGCCCCCAAGGCGAGCATTGCCGTAGAGTCCAGAAGGATGCCGCTGGAGAGTACAGCGCCTGAAATCAGCGAAAGCAGAAAAAAGTCGAAAGACGGTGAGGCGCGGCGAACAAGGTGATCGAAAAAGACCGCCCGTTCGTCGGCGTCTAGTGGCGTCAACAATCGCCGCGCTCTGCGGCGTCGCGCAGGGGGCAAATTGTCAGGGTTATCTGGGGTTTGCTCGATGGGAGAAAATTTCATCTTCTTAGCGTGGCGACCAGACGGATGGGTTTTTCTAACAATTCCAGAGCTGTATAGATGTCGGTTACCACCAGGTCGGCGGCCAGCAACGCCTCCACAGCCGCCCCCTCACGGGAAAACACGCACACGCCAACCTGAGC
Source organism: Anaerolinea thermophila (assembly GCA_020724505.1). Classification (GTDB taxonomy): domain Bacteria; phylum Chloroflexota; class Anaerolineae; order Anaerolineales; family UBA4823; genus RBG-16-57-11. The sequence goes on along the minus strand of DYGV01000061.1, from coordinate 20,783 downwards.
GGCTTTAAGCATGGCGGCGTCATTAGCACCTTGCCCAATGGCAATCACCTTATCCGCGCCCAAGCTTTGGATGAGGGCGGCTTTCTGTTCGGCTTCGTTGTTCGCCTGAATGCGATGGGCTTGCACATTCAATTGTTGATCTATGATCGCCTGCCGACCGTGAGAATCAGCGGTGATCAGGTGGAGTTCAAGGCGGTCGCGCAGGTTTGTCAAGGCACGTGCGACGCCATCCAACAATTGCCCATCCAGCGCCAACGTGCCGCTCACGTCGCAAACCAGATATTCCAACTGGACAAGGCCGCGCCCAGGGATATTTAATTCGATCATAAGGCTATTATAACCGCGTCGTCTCGTGTAAAATAGAGAGCGTTATGCGCATCTCTCTTTGCTTCCTCTGTGGTTTTGTTTTATTGTTTCTATCAGCTTGCAGCGCCCCAGCTACACCCCCGGTCACGGATAGCGGCGTTACCCCGGCGCCTGCATCACCAGAACCATCTACGGAGGCGACTGAACCTCCGGCGACGCCCTCGCCCTCCGCGCCGCAACGGGTGATCCTGCTGGCGCTGCCCGGCGCAGACGCGGCTCGCGTGAGCGCCTTGCAAGGGGCTTTAGCCGAACTTGCCGGTCAGGAAGGCTACTTGTTCGAGACGCTAGATTCTGTGGCGGCCATTGACCTGGACGATTCGATCGCTTTGGCGGCAGCGCTGCCGCCCGATCCGGCGATTGCCAACCTGGCGACGGCAAATCCGCAGGTGAAATTTTTAGCCCTGGACATCCCCGGCGTTCAAGCCGCGGAAAACATCAGCGTTATCGCCTCCGGCGGTCGGCCTGACCAACAAGGCTTTATCGCTGGCTACCTGGCGGCGGTCATCACTCAAGATTGGCGCGTAGGTGTGATCAGCGACCCGTCCACCTTAGCGGGTAAAGCAGCCCGTAATGGGTTTGGCAAAGGTGTCGTTTTTTATTGCGGCCTCTGCCGACCGGCGTATCCGCCTTTTGTTCAATATCCCCTGTTTGTGGATCTGGCGCAAGGCGCGAGCTCAGCCGAACAGCAGGCAGCGATTGATGCCCTGGTCGCCAATGCGGTGAAAACGGTGTACGTCGCCAGCGGGGCAAGCAGCCCGGCTTTGTTTGAAAGTTTGGCGCAGGCTGGCTTGCAGATCATTGGCCATGGGACCCCGCCGGCGCAGGCGTCTGCTCAATGGGTGGCTTCGATTGAATTGGACGAGATCGGCGCCCTACGCCAGCTCTGGCCGCGCCTGATGTCAGGGGAACGGGCGATCTTTCTGCAAGCGCCGCTGACGCTCGCCGCGCGTAACCCGCTTTTGTTTTCGACAGGCCGGCAACGGCTGGTGGAAAAGGTGATGCAAGAATTACTCGCCGGCTATATAGACACGGGCATAGACATTCAAACCGGCGAGCCTCGCTGAGGTCGAGGTGAATGCACAGATTTTTAACCGAGCCTGGAAAGGGGAATACGTAAAAGTTATGAGTAGCGCTTGCCCGGCACCGGTCGAAAACCGACGCCTCTGGCAACAAAGCCTGCCATCAGCGGGCTAAAGCAACCTCCATCTACCTTTTTAGTTGCTCCGGTAAGTGAGTGCGCAACTTTAAACGCCTCAACATGGTAAAATGTTAGCACATACTCATCCTTTCTCCTCAGAGCGAGAAGATCTCTATGACCACTGTACTTGAACTCCGCGGTATCACCAAACGCTTTCCGGGAGTGTTGGCCAACGATCACATTGACCTCACTTTAGAGGAAGGCGAGATTCATGCCTTGTTGGGGGAAAACGGCGCCGGAAAGACGACCCTGATGAACATTTTATATGGATTATATCAACCCGATCAGGGCGAGATTATCGTGCGCGGAAAGAAAATTGACATCCATTCGCCCAGCGATGCGATTGCGGCGGGCATTGGCATGGTGCATCAACACTTTATGTTGATCCCGGTTTTCACCGTTGCCGAGAATGTGATGCTTGGCGATGAGACCCTTCGTCCGGGGGGCATCTTGAATCGCGCCCAAGCCGCCGCTCGGGTGCGGGAAATTTCCGAACAGTTTGGCTTTGAGGTGGATCCTAACGCCTATATCAAAGACTTGCCGGTCGGCGTGCAACAGCGCGTGGAGATCATCAAGCTGCTCTACCGCCGGGCGGACATCCTGATTTTGGACGAGCCAACCGCCGTGCTGACTCCGCAGGAAACAGATGAGTTGTTTGCGATCATGCGCAGCCTGGTGGCGAAAGGAAAATCCATCATTTTTATTACCCATAAATTGCGCGAGGTGATGGATTTTTCGGACCGCATCACCGTCATTCGACGCGGGAGAGTGGTGGGTACCACGCGCCCCAGCGAGGCGGATCAATATACGCTGGCGGAGATGATGGTAGGACGGGCAGTGCAGTTGGAGGTTGATCGTAAAGCCAAAGCGGTCGGCGAAACGGTATTGTCGGTGCAAAATTTGGTCGTGCTAGACGAACGCCACCAGGTAGCGGTGGAGGATGTTTCGTTTGAGGTGCGGGCCGGTGAGGTGTTGGGGATTGCCGGCGTGCAGGGCAATGGTCAGACGGAGCTAGTCGAGGCTCTCACCGGGCTGCGCACGCCGCAATCCGGCCATATCAAACTTTTAGGGCAAGAGATCTCCCGCGCCCGACCGAGGCGCATCACTGAATTGGGATCGGCGCATGTTCCAGAAGATCGCCAACGCGACGGACTGGTGTTGAACTTTACTGTGGCGGATAATTTAATCCTGAATACGTATTACAAACCGCCGTTTACTCAGGGAGTGGTGCTCAATGAGACGGAAATTCTGAAACACGCCAGCCGGCTGATTCAGGAGTTCGATATCCGCACCCCAAGTCCCCTGACGAATGTAGGCTCGCTCTCCGGCGGCAACCAACAGAAGGTGATTGTGGCGCGAGAGTTTTCTCGCCCTATTCGGTTGTTAATCGCCTCGCAACCCACGCGTGGCCTGGATGTCGGCTCGGTGGAATATATTCATGGGCGGATTATGGAAAAACGCGACGAAGGCTGCGCGGTATTGTTGGTTTCCTCGGAGCTGGATGAGATCATGGCGCTTTCGGATCGTATTGCTGTGATGTATCGCGGCAAGATTATTGATATTTTAGACGCCAAACAGGCTACCAAAGAAACAGTTGGGTTGCTGATGGCTGGCATACGACCAGAACATACGCCGAACGTCCAAATAGAACCTGCTTGAGCGAACAAAAGGCAAAAATTCTAATGAACAAAGCAATGCAACCACCTGAAGAAGAGACATCAAAACCCCCTAAAAAGAACAACCCCGGTCAGGTCCTGCAAGAGGAGCTGCTAAAGGAAATTACTGGGAAGCAAAATGGCGAAAAAGGCGGCGTTTCGCGGCCTCTTTGGCGGCGTTTAACCCGCTCGCTGGCAGTGCCAATTCTGGCGATCATCACCGGGTTGATTATCGGTGGTTTATTGATTGTTTTGACCAGTATTGAATTTTATGCCGCCTGGGCGCAATCCCCCGTGGAAGGGCTACGTGTGGGCTGGGGTATCCTGAAAACTGCGTATTCGGCGCTCTTCACTGGTGCCATCGGCGACCCGGCCAGGATCGCGGCCGCGCTGAGCAGCGGAAACGCTGAAGAAGTGCGGAAGGCATTCTACCCATTTTTTGAAAGCCTGGTAGCAGCCACGCCGTATATTTTTGGTGGTTTGGCGGTGGCGTTGGGCTTCCGCGCCGGCCTGTTCAATATTGGCGCCGAGGGGCAGATTTTTATCGGTGCTATTTGCGCGGCGTATGTGGGTTACTCGGTCACCGGACTGCCCGCCTTTCTACACATGCCGTTGGCGTTTCTGGCCGGAGCGGTGGGCGGCGGATTGTGGGGGTTCATCCCTGGGTGGCTAAAGGCGCGCACCGGCGCTCACGAGGTGATTAACACCATCATGTTGAATTACATCGCCTTTCGCCTGAGCGATTGGTTGCTCACCGGGCCAATGAAAAGACCCGGCTCGGCTAACCCGGTCAGCCCAACCATCGAAGACTCGGCTAAGTTATTTCGTTTCTTCGGCGACCCCATTCGTTTCCATCTGGGCTTCTTCGTCGCCTTGTTGATGGCCTGGCTGGTGTGGTGGTTTCTGTTCAAGACCCGTTGGGGCTTCGACCTGCGAGCGGTGGGCTTAAACCCGCACGCCGCCCGCTACGCGGGGATGGTGGTGTCGTTCACCATGATCCTGTCTATGAGCCTCTCTGGCGCTTTGGCCGGCATGGCAGGCGCGAATGAGGTGTTGGGGGTGAATCATAACCTGGCGATGGCTTTCTCCTCCGGCTATGGCTTTGACAGCATTGCCCTGGCGCTGCTGGGTAACAGTCACCCGCTGGGCGTGGTGCTTTCCGCGTTGCTCTTTGGAGCGCTGCGCAACGGAGCGACCAACATGCAGCTCAAAGCCGGTATTCCCATTGATATTATCTCGATCTTCCAGGCTTTGATCCTAATCTTCATTGCGACCCCGGCTATCATTCGTACGCTCTATCGTTTGAAGCCGCCTGAGGAAGGCGAAGAGGGGCTGGTGGTAGCTTCCTGGGGAGGAAACTAGCATGACGACAACCGCGCTGCGACGAGAATTGGAGATCGTCTCCCCCACCCGCCAGATCGTGATGGGTGTATTGTTCCTGGCTGCCGGCTTTGTGATCTGGTTCTATTTCAGCCGCTCGCTCACCTCTGAGACCGTCACGAAATTTGGTATGACGCCCGGCGGCTTTAAAGCTACAATCTCCGACTTGATATTGCCCAGCCAGCAGACGCTAAACGTCCTGGCCGCGTTGTGCGGCTTTATTGGGGCGGTGCAAGTTTTGCGCAAAGGCGGCTTCCGCAAGCGAACGAACGGTATGTTGGGTCTGGTGTCTGGCTTTTTGATTTTCGCCTTTCTGATCTGGGCGGCGGCGGGCAGATCGCTCAACCTGGCGGGATTATTGAACACCACACTCTCTAAGGCGGTGCCGCTGACATTGGGGGCGATGTCGGGGATCTTGTGTGAGCGAGCAGGCGTGGTCAATATCGCCATTGAAGGCATGATGCTGATGGGTGCTATGATCGGCGCCTTGGTGGGCAGCATCACCGGCAACCTGTGGATCGGCTTGCTGTCGGCGGTCTTATCCGGCGGGTTGTTGGGTTGGGTGCATGGCGTACTGTCCATCAAATACCGCACCAACCAGATCATCTCGGGTACCGCCATTAACATCTTTGCCACAGGTTTGACCTCCTACGTTTCGGCTAAATTCATGCAGACGCACCAGGAACTGAATAACCCCGGCATCTTTCGTGGTTGGGAGATTCCGGGCTTATCGCAAATCCCCTTTTTGGGCCCGATCCTCTTCAATAACAACATGTTCGTCTATGCCATGTTCCTGTTCCTGATTGCCCTGCAATTTGGCCTGTTTTACACCCGTTGGGGTCTGCGTCATCGGGCAGTGGGCGAACATCCCCGCGCTGCGGACACGCTGGGGATAAACGTCTTTCGCACCCGCTACATCGCCGTCATCCTGGGCGGATTGATGGCAGGTTTTGCCGGTGGTTACTTCACTCTGGGCTCGGTGGGGCGCTTTGATGAAGTGATGACCGCCGGGCGCGGTTTTATTTCTCTGGCGGCGATGATTTTCGGCAACTGGCTGCCTTTTGGCGCATTTGGGGCCGGGCTGTTATTCGGCTTCGCCGACTCGCTCGCCTCCAAACTGGCTATCCTGGGCTTGCGCATCCCGTCGCAGTTCTTGTTGATGGCCCCTTATCTTGCCACCATGGTGGTGTTGGCGGGCGTGATTGGCCGCGGCCAAATGCCAGCCGCCGACGGCGTGCCATACGAAAAAGAAGGTTAAGTGCGCATCGTGTCTGTAGAGAGCGCGGCTAACCGGCCGCGCTTTTCTTTATATAATTGATAGAGAATGGATCGAAAATAATCGGCAATTCGGGTAAAATCAGCCATATTATTGATATTCACCGACATTGGTTTCTCTCGTCGGCGCAAAACGTCCTGTTGATCCCCCTAAAAACAAGCCTGTGTGATCAGAAACCTGCGGGACGTTCATAACCACTACATGTTTTGGGATAGAAACACGATGGGAAGAAAAATTCCGGCCATTATCTTGGGCGCCGCCGGCGCTGTGGGGCAGCGTTTTGTCCAGCTATTAGATCATCATCCCTGGTTTGAAGTCGTCGCCTTGACCGGTTCGGAGCGCGGCGCAGGGCGGACGTATGAGGAAGCCTGTCATTGGGTCTTAGACATTCCCATGCCAGAATGGGCGCGGCGTATGGAGGTGTTGCCCACCCTGCCCAAAGCGGTGGACGCGCCGTTGGTTTTCTCGGCGCTGCCCGCGCATGCGGCGCGCGAGGCAGAGCCCATTTACGCCCAGGCGGGCAGCATCGTCTGTTCGAACGCCTCAGCGTTTCGCGAGGAAGCGGATGTGCCTCTGATTTTGCCGGAGGTCAATCCCGATCACACCTGTTTGATCCACCGCCAGCGGCGAGAACGGGGTTGGAGCGGCGGCATTGTAACCAACCCCAATTGCACCAGTACAGGGATGACGGTGACATTGAAGGCGCTCAAGGACGCCTTTGGAGTAGAGAAAGTCGTTGCAGTTTCGATGCAGGCGCTCTCCGGCGCAGGGTATCCCGGCGTGGCCTCGCTGGATATTCTCGGCAACGTCATTCCGTATATCCCCGGTGAGGAAGAAAAGGTCGAAAGCGAGCCGCTCAAAATGCTGGGGGATTTGCAAGGCGAAGCAATCCTTGCTGCTCCGCTGACCATTTCGGCGCATACCAACCGGGTGGCGGTGGCAGACGGACATACGCTCTGTTTGAGTATTGCGCTGAATCGGCCGCCGAGCGATATGCAGGAGATCGCCCGCTGCCTGGCGGATTACGCTGCCCCGCAAATCAGCCGCGATCTGCCCTCCGCGCCGCAGCCGCCCATACGAGTGCTGGAGGCGCCAGACCGCCCACAGCCGCGCCTGGATGTGCACACCGGCGCGGGCATGACGACAGTGGTGGGACGGGTGCGCCCCGATCCGATTTTTGATGTCAAAATGACTGTGCTGTCGCATAACACGATCCGCGGCGCGGCCGGTGCGTCCATCTACAATGCGGAATTATTGGTGAAGCAAGGGATCATAACCGATGAATGGTCTTAGGACTTTGGATATTCCCGTACAGGGTATGGATTGCGCCGAATGCACCTTGCACGTGCGCCAGGCCATCCAGGGGTTGCCCGGTGTGCAATCTGTAGAGGTGTTTTTAGCCTCTGAGAAAGCGGTCGTCCAACTCGATCCGGCACGAGTTGGTTTAGACCAGATTCGCAGGGCGGTGGAGAGCGCCGGTTATCGCGTACCGGAATCTGAACAACCGCAAAAAGAAGATACTCAGACAGCCGGTTTCACCCGCTCGATTTGGACGCTGCTGGGTGTGGTGTTCTTTGCCGTACTGTTCATCGTGGTTGTTGGCGAGTGGCTGGGACTGTTCGAGGCGGTCACCCGCCGTGTGCCCTGGCCGGTGGGTCTGATGCTGGTTTTGGTCGCCGGTTATCCGGTGTTCCGCAACGTGGCGCGGGCGACGCTGCGCGGCCAGGTGATCTCTCATACGCTGATGACGCTGGGTGTGATTGCCGCCTTAGCCGTCGGCGAGTGGGCGACAGCCGCGGTCGTGGTGTTCTTTATGCGCCTGGGCGACTTTGTGGAACACTTCACTACGGAACGCGCCCGGCGAGCGGTGAAAGACCTGAGCGCCATGGCGCCGCAGACGGCGCGGCTGGAAAAAGATGGGGTAGAGATGGATACCCCCATTGCTCTGGTGCGGCCTGGCGATGTGGTCGTGGTGCGCCCCGGCGAAATGATCCCCGTGGACGGCGAGGTGATCGCCGGGCAAGCAACCTTGAACCAGGCAGCCATTACCGGCGAAGCGATGCCGGTTGAAGTTGGACCAGGCGCGCGCGTTTACGCTGCCACGTTGACGCAATTGGGCAGTCTGCGCCTGCGTGTGACGCAGGTGGGCGCCGATACGACCTTCGGGCGGGTGATCCGACTGGTAGAACAGGCGGAGGCTCATCGCGCCCAGGTGCAACGCCTGGCGGATAAGTTTTCGGCTTATTATTTACCCGTGGTAGCCGGACTGGCGGCGTTGACTTTTCTCATCCGCCGCGATCCATTGGCAACGGCGGCGGTGCTGGTAGTTGCCTGCTCTTGCTCCTTCGCACTGGCCACGCCAATCGCCATGTTGGCCTCCATCGGCGCGGCTGCCCGGCAGGGCCTGATGATTAAAGGAGGCAAGTATCTGGAGCTGTTGGACCGCGCCGATACACTGCTGGTGGATAAGACCGGCACGCTGACCCTGGGTAAGCCGCAACTGGTGGATGTGCGCCTGCTGAGGGACGATACCGACGCCGAAAGCATGGAGGAGAAAATTGCCAGGCTGCTTTTCCTGGCGGCGTCGGCTGAACGCTATTCAGAGCATCCGCTGGCCGAAGCAGTGCGCGTTGCAGCTCAAACGCGGGGCATGGAACTGGCATCCCCTCAGGAATTTTCAGCTCAGCCCGGAATGGGAGTACGGGCGCTGGTGGATGGTCAGCGGGTGGAGGTGGGCAACCGGCTGATGTTCGCCGAGCAACTGGCAAACGACTCTGCCAGCCAGAAGGCGGCTGACGCCCTGGAAGCGCAGGGGAAAACCCTGTTGTTCGCCGCGGTAGATGGCAAGCTGGTCGGAATATTGGCGGCCACCGATACGTTGCGGCCCGAAGCGCCTGAAGCGCTGCGCCAGATGCAGGCCCTAGGGATCAGACACATTGAGCTGCTCACCGGCGATAACGCTCAGGCGGCGCAATCACTGGCCGAGGCGCTGAACAACCCGGCGGTGAAGGTACACGCCAACCTGCTCCCAGAGGATAAAATCCAGATTGTGCGTCGGCATCAGGCGCAAGGGAAGATCGTGTTGATGGTGGGAGATGGCGTGAACGACGCCCCCGCTCTGGCGCAGGCTGATGTAGGCATCGCCATGGGGGCCGCGGGCAGCGACATCGCCATCGAGGCGGCGCATATCGCTTTGATGCGCGATGATTGGATGTTGTTGCCTCAGGCGCTGCGCATTGCCAGACGCACTCTGCGCGTGGTACGCATGAACATTGCGTTCACTGCGCTGTATAACCTGATTGGTCTCTCGCTGGCGGCGCTGGGTTTCCTGCCGCCCATCCTGGCCGCCGCCGCCCAGTCGCTGCCCGACCTGGGCATCCTGGCGAATTCCTCGCGCTTACTGCGGCGTAAATGACGGACGGAAGATCCAGGGCAGGTAAAAATAGAACGCCTTATAAATAGTAACGGGCTGACCGTAGCGCTGCGCTACATCATCGCTTTGCACCGAGTAATCCCAGTTGGTGATGCCTTGTGTGGCCGTCATGGGAACCTGAACGACCAGTTGCACACTTCGGCTCTCGCCCGCCAGCAGAAAAGGAAAGCCCCATTCGAACAGATCGCCGGTGCGCGTGTATGGCTGTGTGGCAGTGATGAAATTCACGCCCTCTGGCAAGACATCGCGCAGCAGCACATGAGTGGTTGAGAAGATTGTCGCTTCATGCGTGATCTGCAAAGTATAGGTGATGATCCCGCCAGGGTCGTAAAGCGGGAAAGAGGGCGTCTTTTGCAGAGCAAAGTCATGTATAAAAACTCCCTGGAAGGTTTTATACGCATCAATGCGCCCATATCCATAGGTGTTATTGGGCACCTGGCTGCCGGGGATGTCGCCGCAGAGCTGACTGGTCGTGCGAGGCACCGCACTCTGCTTAATCAACGTTTCGATTTGTTCCACGTTTCCAGATAGCGTCGGCTTAGCCGAGAGCATCAACGCCACCAGACCAGCCACATGTGGGCCGGCCATGCTGGTGCCGGTGAGGCTGGCGTATCCCGTGGGCGGAACGCTGGAGCGGACGCTTGTGCCGGGGGCGGAGATGTCCGGTTTCAGGCGATTGCTGCCATCCACAGTTACCGGGCCGCGGCTGCTTGAATAATAGATGACGTCGTTGCTGTCCGTATTCCCAACCGTGAAAGAGGCGTCGTAGATTGCCGCTGGCGTACTAACCGTGCCACACGCGGGGCCGCTATTGCCGGCTGAATGCACGGTGACGATACCGGCGGCGACGACGTTATTGACCACCGTCAGCAGCACATTGGGGTCGGTGCAGCCTTCGCCGGGCGGGCAGCTCCACGAATTGTTGATCACATCCGGCGCTAAATCTGGACGGGGATTTTCATTATTCAGGTCCGTCGGAGCGATGAACCATTGATAACATTCGCTGTATGTGATCGGCGTGCCTACGCCGCGCCGCATGTTGCGGCAGCCGATCCAACGCGCGCCCGGCGCCATGCCAATATAATAACCCGCGCCGTCATCGCCGACCATGGTGCCCATGGTGTGCGTGCCGTGGTAAGTGTCGTCGCACGGATAGGGGATGTCGGGAGGGCAGATGGGGTCGTCGCCGGAATGGATGGCGTCGTGCCAGGAATAGTTGTGATTCGCGGTCGTTCCATCCCAGCCGCGATATTTGCTCTTGAGCGCGGGGTGTTCCCAGGCATAGCCGGTGTCTTGCCCGCCAATGACTACCCCCTGGCCGGTATAGCCGTACGCCCACGCCTGCGGCGCACCGACCTTTACAATGTTCCATTCGATGGTAACGGTCGCCGCTGATGGCGTTTGTGTGATGGGCGAGGCGGGTTGCGGCGCGTCTAATTGCACCTGCGGGTTGGCATAGATATGGGCGATGTCCGAACGCAGCGCCATTTCCTGAAGCAAACCTGCATCGCCGCGCACCCAGATCATGTTGGCGACCCAGTACGGGCGATATTCCACCCGCCCCGGCTGGTTTGCCGAAAGCGTCTGCAACCGTTGCAGGATGGGTTTTTGCGTGCGCTCTGCCAGGCTGGTGAGCTGCTCGAAGACGTAGCGCCCCTTTTCCAGTTTGGTGGTCAGCCGTTTTGCACCGCTCAGATCGGCTTGCTCTTTCAGGAAAAGAATAAACTCAGTGGGGGATTCCTGAGCTACGGTTTCAAGCACCCAGGGATCAACTTTGCTCTGCCAGGCGGTCGAAGTCAACCGGCTGTGGGTAAAAGTCGGCAAAATGAAGGCAAGCAGAAGGATGAGGTGTGTGATTCGGTTCATAGGATTTTTTCGGCGAGGCGGATTTTTGAGTATTGAGTATCCTAAATGTTTAAATCACAGCGTTCTGGGGAGTCTGTTGAAACGGTGAACGAATTATACTATTGACCTTCAACGTCCCGCAGCTTCCCCTCATCAAAAACCTGCGGGGCGTTTTGCATCGTTAGCCGGTGAATAAACGATACTGAGCGGCTACAGGCGCAGTAACATTTTGATCTCCGGCAAGATCCACGGCAACGCTGCCCCCCCGCCGACCGTCAGCGAAAGCCCAACTGCAGGGATCGTCGGTAAGGGGAGCAGCAGAACCGCGTAAGCCAGAGCGCCGCCCAACAACGCAGCAGCGAAGGACCGCCCCAGGGTGCTGCCCAGGCGCAACACTCCGGCATGGCGGCGGCTGAGCAGAAAAAGCAGCAGCAGCGCCTGGCTGGTAAAGGCGATGGTATCCGCCAGCGCCAGGCCGGTGTGACCGATGCTCCAGGAAAGCAACATCGCCAAAGGGATATATATACTGATTTGAAAGAGCGCTCCCATGAGGGGGATGCGGGCGTTTTGCTGAGCGTACCAGGAACGCACGCCAACCTCCAGCCAGCTATGCCCAACCAAACCGAGCAGAAAGGCGCGCGTTGCCCAGACCACCATTTCGGTTTCCGCTGGCTCAAAGCTAAAGATGAGGCCAATCAAGGGGCGGATGCTGGCTGCCAGGACGGCGGCGATGGGCAGGGTCAGCGCCAGCATGGCGCGCAAGGCGCGGTTAATGGTCTGGCGAAAATGATCCATCTCGCCGCGGGTGATGTATTCCGCCAAAGAAGGTAGCAAAGCGATGGCAATGGCGGTGCCGATTAAAGTTTCGGGCATCTGCATGATGAACCAGCCGTTGTTCAAGGCAGAGACGCCGCCTTCTTGATAGAACGAGGCGAAGCGGTCGCGCGCCAGGAAGTAGATGTGCAGGCTGAACATGGATAGGACGCGCGGCCCCATGAGGATCAACACCTGACGCACGCCGGGATCGGTCAGGCTGACGCCGGGAGACCAGCGGAATCCATAACGGATGAGAGCTGGTATCTGCACCCCCAGGTGCAACAGCGCACCCAGGATGACCCCATACACCATGCCGTAAATGCCAAAGCGCGGCGCCAGGAACAGGATGCCGCCGATCTGCCCCAGGTTATACATCACCGGCGCCATGGCCGGCGTGGTGAAATGCTGGTTGGCCTGCAACCCGGCCATCACCAGCCCGCTGATCGAGAAAATCAGGATCGCCAGCAAATCCAGGCGCATCAGGCTGGCGGTGAGCGCCCAACGGTCGGGTTCGGCAAACCCAGGCGCAATCAGGTGGCGGATTAGCGGATAGGCGAAGAGGATAATGACGAAAGAAATCCCCGCCGTGACCAGAAAAGCCAGGTTCAGGATGCGCGAAAAAAGCGCCCAGGCAGCGCGGCGGTCTTCTCGTTCCAAATGCTCGGTGATCACCGGGATCAGAGCGATGCCCAACGCGCCGCCGGAGATCAGCGCGGAAAGCAGGTCGGGGATGTTGTTCGAAACAAAGAAGATGTCTCGTTCGACAGCGCCAAACTGGCGGTTGAACAGAATCTGGCGCGCCAGCCCCAGAATTTTATCAATGCCGAAGAAGAAAGCGATGATCAGCGAGGCGCGTGCGATGCGGGTCATTAGGGCAAGTATAGCACAAGGTTGCGCGCCTCAGGAGCGAGGCGTTTCCCCTGGAAAATACCTTGCGCCGGGGGCCGCGTGACCGTTGTTAGCGCCAGCGGATAAAATCCGATGGCTCTATGCATCCAGCCCGCGGGGCGGGGAGGCGTCGCTTTCCAACCGATGCCGGGCTTCCCAGAAACCTGCAGGACGTTCATAACCACAGGCGTGATTGAGGCTGCGCCGCTCTTATGGTAGAATTTTCTGTGCTGGTATCCGGTAAATGGGAGGGATGGCCGAGCGGTCTAAGGCGACTGTCTTGAAAACAGTTGTGGGGTTACACCCACCGGGGGTTCGAATCCCTCTCCCTCCGCCTAGTAAATAAATTTTTAGTAGTTCCTTTTTGATTTTAAAAGGGGAAAATATATCAGCTATGTTGTTTGAACAAAACCGAGGGAAAAATGGAAATTCTTGGACATCTCATAATCGATTTTTATTCAAGATACCAAGCTGCTGTACGTATTAATACAAAACTTGGTAATATGGAATTATTTGGCGATTTAGCCTTGTTATGTACTTTTAATTTCGCGCAGATGGTACGGTTAAAGGGCACAGGGATAGATTTAGAAATAGCGAAAGCTCTAAAGCATGCAGATTTAACTACTGGCTCTTACAACTTAGGGGATTATATAAATGCAAGGGACATTATGATCGAAGTACCTAAATTAGTAAGTTATAGTAAGAAAGGTGAAAAAGGGTTCGAAGCTATCGTTTATAGTGCAAACAAGGAACCTAAGCCATTGCTTTCACTAACATTACATCCTTGGGGTTTTGGTATTTTTGGAAAAGAAGTAAAGTATTATGCCCTCCAATCAATAAATGTTTTACTATCATATTTTTCCCAAAAGTACAGAAACAATAAAGATATTTTGTTGATTTTCAATTCAGCAGCAATTTTATGTGGAGAAGAGTACTTGCAAGGTAATGTGAGAATAGGCATAAGTCAAGGAGAAGCCGCGGCAAGGATTTTATTAAAAATATTCCAAGAAGATCACGAAATAGCCTCAACATCAGAAAAGTTAACATCTTCAACAAAGGAATGCTCTTATTGCCATAAAGAAATCCCGGCTGATGCGAGTTATTGTAGTTATTGTGGTGAGAAAATTGTCGGAATTAGCGAACCTTTTGGTAGTTCGAATACAACAATAGAACAGGATTTTGAAGTATTATGGCCGGGATTAAGTAGCAGCTCCCCCGAATTGCTTGAATGGTTTAAGTGTAATTGGATAATTCAACTCTATAAATTTATAGAAGTTATGAATAGCTCTCTCAGTGTAACTGTTAATCTTGAGAGTGTAAACGGGAAATTTAAAAAATGGGCAGAAGATGTTTTAACTAAGCTATTATTTGCAGGTTATATTTCCGAGAGTGAGAAGCTTGAGCTACTAAAAAGCTCAGATACTCGAATACGAGTGACAGGATTAGTTGTATATATTTTAGGTGTTGAATTGGGTATATCGCTAGCAAACAGAAAGGAATTTTTCCGTTATGTGGATATGAGTATTGTACCTATATATGACTGGTTTGCGGCACCTATAGAGTTTCTTTACTTTGTAAAAGCAATATCAGAAAAAGATCTATTTGAAATCAAAAGAAGTGTACTATTCGAAGAAAAAGATTGGGTAGTGATATTTAATGCCGGAATCGAAGAGTGTCAAAAAGTGAGGGGATTAATACCAGATAACGAGTGGAGTTATTTCCGAGGATTATTAAAGAACAGCTATGAACAGTACAAATCTGTTTGTAACCGATTAGCCAAAACATATGAAGACCAAATATCTTCGCATTATTGCCCTGTTTGTGAAAGTGACAGTTATAGGATAACGGAGGGGTGTAAAAATTGTGGTTATCGAAATGAATTGATAGGCCTTCTTCCAGCATTTACCAAAAAAGCAGAGTTAGAAGATAATCCCCTGTATAGGAAGATGATGTTGGATCGTATTAAAAATGCTGAAACCGAAGCATCAAGGGAGTTTGTCATACATAAACTAACATCAACGAGTAAGGAAGGGGGTATCTTTAAGCATCCTTGTCCAAAATGTAAGAACAAAGATTACTTCATTTTCAATGGATGTTCAAAATGTGGTTATAAAAATAGTTGGGCAGATAAGGTAATTGTTGCCGTTGCTTCCGGTCAAACTTATGTTCCAATTGACATGATGGTAATGGACGAAATGATTGTTAGAGATGAGCTGTAATCTCGATGAGTAAAAATTGTTGGATCATCCGGTTTGCAATTTAAACAATTAAGGGGTTGAGAGCAATAATAATCTAGTGCTTACATATGCAAAATTACGATATTTTGCAAAAGTATCATAATTTTGCAACGTTTAACTTTTCTCTATAGCATCTTAGAATAATTTATTACAGGGGATTAAAGATCACGCTTTCATTGAAATTATGCAATTATCCATGAATGCGACATTTTGCGTGGGAATAACGGTCATTTGTAACTTATAGGCGCGAGCGAAGGTTGTTACAATAGAGGTATGCACGAGTTATCGGTGACGGAGAATATCCTGGCCATCGCGCTCAGGCACGCCGAAAAAGCCCAGGCGCGGCGCGTGACCGACCTGTATCTGGTTATTGGTCAAATGGCCTCCATTGTGGATGACTCGGTGCAATTCTACTGGGACATCATCAGCGCGGGGACGCCGGCGGAGGGGGCGCGGTTGCATTTCCAGCGTGTTCCCACCGAATTGCAATGCCTGAATTGCAATCGGCGCTACGCCCCCGCAGACGATGACTTTGCCTGTCCAGATTGCCGCAGCCAGCAGATTCGAGTGGTTGCGGGCGAGGAATTTTACCTGGACGCCATCGAAATTGAGTGAGCAGGAGGCGGCATGTCGCAGCGTGTAACTGTGGTGGAGAATATCCTCAACGCCAACGACCAGATCGCGGAGCAGAATATGGCTCAATTAGAAGCCAGCGGCGTTACAGCCGTCAATTTGATGGCTTCGCCAGGGGCGGGCAAAACCAGCCTGATTTTGAGCACTGTGGATCGGTTGGTCAGGCGGCTGCGCCTGGGCGTGGTGGAGGGCGATACTGCTCCGGTGACCATCGACTCTGAGCGGGTGCTGGCCAAAGGCGTCCCAGCGGTGCAGATTAATACCGGGGGCGGCTGCCATCTGGACGCGGTGATGCTTCAATCCGCCCTGACGCAACTCGATCTGGACCAGCTCGACCTGTTGATCGTGGAAAATGTGGGCAACCTGGTCTGCCCGGCTAATTTCCGTCTGGGCGCGCAGCGCAATGTGTTGATCGCTTCTGTGCCTGAAGGCGACGACAAGCCCTACAAATACCCCGGCATGTATCGCGGCGTGGATGCTCTGGTCATCAATAAAATTGACCTGCTGCCCTATACGCCGTTCGATATGGATTATTTCTGCCGCGGGGTGGAGATGCTCAACCCCGGTCTGGCGACTTTTCCCCTTTCTTGCCGCACCGGCGAGGGCCTGGACGACTGGATAGACTGGCTGGTTGAACAGGTGCGGGCGCGACGAAGGGTGTAACGCAGGCCTTTTCTGGAAGGCAAAATGAACTTACAGGGAGCGCGCATCCACATTCAGGGGATCGTGCAGGGGGTAGGGTTCAGGCCGTTTGTGTATAGCCTGGCAAACCGGCTGGCTTTGACCGGCTGGGTGCGCAACACTTCCGCGGGTGTGGATATCGAAGTGGATGGGACACCAGAGGCGCTGCAAGTTTTCCTTCAAGCGCTGCGCGCAGAAGCGCCGGCGTTGGCGCGCATTGATGCGTTGCAGGTCGAGTGGGGCGCGCCGAACGGTTTTACCACCTTCGAGATTGTCCATTCACAGGCGATGGCAGCGGCTTTTCAACCCATCTCGCCGGATGTATCCATTTGCGAAGATTGCTTACGGGAGCTTTTCGATCCCAACGATCGGCGCTACCGTTATCCTTTCATCAATTGCACCAACTGTGGCCCGCGTTTTACTATCATCACCGACATCCCCTATGATCGTCCCAACACCACCATGGCGCCCTTCGAGATGTGCGAGGCGTGTGCGGTGGAATATCAAAACCCGCTCGATCGCCGCTTCCACGCCCAGCCTGTCGCCTGCCCGCGCTGCGGCCCGCAAGTGTGGCTGGAGATAGGTGCTGAGGGTAGGGTGGTTGCAAGAAGGGATGAGGCAATTCAGCAGGGGCGGCGGCTGTTGAAAGAGGGGCGCATCCTGGCGGTGAAAGGTCTGGGCGGTTTTCACCTCGCCTGCGATGCCACCAACCCGCAGGCGGTGCAGGAGCTGCGCCGCCGCAAGCTGCGCGTGGATAAGCCCTTTGCCCTGATGATGGCCGACGCCGCAACCGTCGAGCAGCACTGCTGGCTCAGCCCGGCGGAGCGCGCCCTTCTGGAGCGGCGCGAACGCCCGATTGTCATCCTGCGCCGCAAGCCCGATTCGCCGGTAGCGCTGGACATTGCTCCAGGGCAGAATACCATGGGGGTGATGCTACCCTACACGCCGTTGCATTACCTGTTGTTTGCCGACCCGCGCCAAAGCAGGATGGCTTTTGATATGCCGCCGCTGGTGATGACCAGCGGCAATATCAGCGAAGAACCGATCTGCACCGATAATGACGAGGCGCGTCATCAATTGGCCGGGCTGGCGGACGCTTTTTTGATGCATGATCGGCAGATTCATACCCGCTGCGACGACTCGGTGGCGCGCATGTTTCCGGCTACGTTCAGCGAGATGACGCGCGGCCGACGTTCGACGCTCTATCTGCTGCGCCGTTCGCGCGGCTTTGCGCCGGATCCGATCCTGCTCCCGCTGGATGCGCCGCCGCTTCTGGCCACTGGCGCTGAGCTGAAAAACACCTTTTGCGCGGCGCGCGAGGGTTATGCCTTCTTAAGCCATCACATTGGAGATATGGAAAACTACGAAACGCTGCGCTCTTTTGAAGAGAGCGTCAGCCATTTCGAGCGCCTGTTTCGCATCCAGCCGCAAGCCATCGCCTATGATTTGCATCCCGATTATCTGGCGACAAAGTATGCCCTGGAACGCGCCGAACGCGAGGCATTGCCAGCGGTGGGAGTGCAGCATCACCATGCGCACATCGCCGCCTGCATGGCCGATAACGGCTTGAGCGGTGAAAAGCCGGTGATCGGCGTGGCCTTTGATGGGACGGGATACGGCAATGACGGGGCAATCTGGGGTGGGGAATTTCTAATCGCCGACTATCAAACTTATCAGCGGGCGGCGCATCTGGCGTATGTTCCTTTGGCTGGCGGCGACCAGGCGACGCGCGAACCCTGGCGCATGGCGCTCTCATGGCTATCCATGGCTGGACTGCCCTGGGACGAGGATCTGCCGCCAGTACGGTACGCATTTGGCTTAGCTGCCGAGCATAGCCTGCAACCTTTGGAAACTTTGCGTTGGCAGATTGAAAAGCGCGTCAACGCGCCGCTCACCTCTAGCATGGGACGTTTGTTCGATGCCATAGCTGCTCTGTGCGGGGTGAGGCAGGCAGTAAATTATGAGGCTCAGGCGGCGATTGAACTTGAAGCATTGGCCGAAGGGCGCGAGCCAGCCTATTATACGTTTGAGGTGCGTGACGGAGTGATCGAGGCGCGATCCGTCTTACAGCAGGTGATCGAAGATCTGCGCGCTGGCGCGCCGGTCTCCGTCATCGCAGCGCGCTTTCACGGCGGAGTAGCGCAGATGACAGCGGAAGTGTGCCGTCGGTTGCGCAGCGAAAGCGGCATAGATGAAGTTGCTCTGAGCGGCGGGGTGTGGCAAAACGCCTTTTTGCTGGCGCAGACGGTGGGGTTGCTGCAACAGGATCGGTTTACCATCTATCTTCACCGGCAAACGCCGCCCAACGATGGCGGGCTGTCTCTGGGACAGGCGATGGTTGCTATTACTCGATTGAAAAGCGGACACAAGGAGTAGGCTATGTGTTTGGGTGTGCCGGGAAAAATTGTAGAGATCTATGAACAAGGGGGGCTGAAAATGGGAAAGGTTGATTTCGGAGGCGTATTGCGCGAGACTTGCCTGGCGTATGTCCCTGAAGCCCAGGTGGGCGATTACGCTGTGATCCATGTGGGCTTTGCGCTCAATTTACTGGACGAAGCAGAAGCCCTGGAGACTCTGGCTTTGCTTAAAGAGATCGGCGAATTTGAGTCCGGTCTGGGATTGAGCGGTCCCGAGGCAGCGGATGAAATATCAGGATGAGTACCGCGATCAATCGCTGGTCGGCGAGGCGCTGGAGGAAATCCGCCGCGTGGTTACCCGCCCGTGGACGCTGATGGAAATCTGCGGCGGGCAGACGCACGCCATCATGCGCCACGGTATTGATCAGCTTCTGCCGACGGAGATCGAGCTGGTGCATGGGCCGGGCTGCCCGGTATGCGTCACACCGGTAGAGTTGGTGGACAAGGCGTTGGCAATCGCTTCCCAACCCGATGTGATCTTCACTTCCTATGGCGATATGCTGCGCGTCCCGGGCACGGGGATGGATCTGTTCACCGTGCGGGCGAGGGGCGGCGATGTGCGTGTGGTTTATTCGCCGCTGGATGCGGTGCGCATCGCTCAGCAAAACCCGCAGCGGCAAGTGGTCTTCTTCGCTATCGGTTTTGAGACCACCGCTCCTGCTAATATCATGAGCGTCTTACAGGCTCAGGCGTTAGGTCTGACCAACTACAGCATCCTGGTTTCGCATGTGCGCGTGCCGCCGGCGCTGCATGCCATCTTGGGTTCGGTGCACAACCGCGTGCAAGGCTTTCTGCTGGCCGGTCACGTTTGCGCGGTGATGGGCTATCATGAATATCCGCCAATCGCGGCGCAGTATCAAACACCGATGACGGTCACTGGCTTTGAGCCGCTAGATATTGTGCGGGGGATTTTGCATACCGTGCGCATGTTGGAAGCGGGGCGCGTTTCGGTAGAAAACGCCTACTCACGCGTGGTGACCTATGAGGGCAATCAGGCGGCGCAGCAGACCATTCGGCGCGTGTTCACCGAATGCGACCGTAAATGGCGCGGCATCGGCGTTATCCCGAACAGCGGTTGGCGCTTGCGCCCAGAGTTCGAGGCTTTTGATGCCGAAGTGAAATTCGATTTGCAGGCTATCCAGCCGGAGGAATCGCCTTTATGTATCGCGGGGCAAATTTTGCAGGGGTTGAAGAAACCGCCGGATTGTGCCGCTTTTGGCGTTCAATGCACGCCGGAATCTCCGCTTGGGGCTACCATGGTCTCGTCGGAAGGAGCCTGCGCGGCGTACTACCGCTACCGCAGACCGGGCTAGATCTTGTATGAGGCGCGCGGCGCAGCCACGCGCAGGAAGCCCGGTCATGTTCGCAGCAGATCAGGAGATAGTGTATGTCTTTGGAAAATGGCCCGCTTTGCCCGCTCCCATTGCCTCATTTGGAGCGCATCGTCATGGGGCATGGCAGCGGTGGCAAAATGACGCACGACCTGGTTAGCCGGCTGTTTATGCCTTATTTGGATAATCCGGCGCTGCGGGCAGGCGATGACGCCGCAGCGGTGGCTCCCGGCGACGGTCAGCGTTTGGCGATCAGCACCGATGCGCATGTCATCTGGCCGCTGTTCTTTCCGGGAGGCGACATCGGCCGCTTGGCGGTATGCGGCACCGTTAACGATGTGGCCATGTTGGGCGCTAAGCCGCTCTACCTGACGGCTGGTTTTATCCTGGAGGAGGGGCTGGAGGTTAGCGTGCTGGAAAGAGTGGTCGCTTCGATGCAGGCGGCGGCGCAGGAGGCTGGCGTACAGATCACTGCCGGCGATACGAAGGTAGTGCAGAAAGGCAAAGCGGACAGCCTGTATATCACCACCGCCGGGGTGGGGGTAATTCCTGAGGGCCGTTGCATTGGCGGAGCGCAGGCGCGGCCGGGGGATGTTGTGCTGCTCTCTGGCACGATTGGCGATCATG
>DYGV01000060.1 GCA_020724505.1 Anaerolinea thermophila | reverse complement strand
TGTGCGGCTTCGTGCGCTCGAATTTTTGCTTTCCCATAAAAGATTCTCTCCTTTTATCTGAGACAAATAATGCTTCTATGCTTCTAATGATTTATCGCAGGCGATCAGCCGCCAATAACGGCGAATTCACGCCATATTTCAATTTCCCATAATGACGCGCGCTACATTTTCCGCTACTCGCGCGTAATGATCAAATTCCATCGTAAACACGCCGCGCCCCTGCGTGGCCGAACGTAGATCGGTGGCGTAACCAAACATCTCAGCCAGAGGTACCATCGCCCGCACCGCTAGAACGCCGCCTGGCCGCGCCTCGATGCCCAAAATTTCACCGCGACGCGCATTGAGCTGACCAATAATATCGCCTAAAAATTCCTCCGGCGTCAGAACCTCGACCTTCATGATCGGTTCTTGCAAGATTGGGCCGGCGCGTTGAGCGCCTTCTTTGAACCCCAGCGAGGCGGCCATTTTAAACGCCATCTCGTTTGAGTCAACTTCGTGGTACGAACCATCGTAAAGCCGCACTTTGATATCCGTCGCCGGATACCCCGCCAAAATGCCGCCTTCGGCAGCCTCGCGAATACCCTTTTCAACTGCGGGAATATATTCTTTGGGGATTGCACCCCCCACGATGGCATTCTCGAACTGGATGCCGCTGCCTGGTTCACCTGGCTCCATCGAGAAAACCACGTGACCATACTGGCCGCGCCCGCCCGTCTGCTTGACGTAGCGGTATTCCACTTTAGGCACCGGTATCGTGATCGATTCGCGATAAGCCACCTGTGGACGACCAACCCGCTCCTGGACGCGGAACTCACGCAGCATACGATCCACCAGGACTTCCAGGTGCAATTCGCCCATGCCAGAGATGATCGTCTGGCCGGTTTCGTCATCCGTGCGGACGACGAAAGTAGGGTCTTCCTCAGACAATTTGCGTAACGCCTCGGCCATTTTGTCTTGATCGGCGGCGGTTTTCGGTTCAATCGAAACCGAGATCACCGGCTCTGGGAAAGCGATGCTCTCCAGTACAATCGGGTTGTTGAGATCGCAAAGCGTGTCGCCGGTAAAAGTATCTTTCATACCCAAGACGGCGCCGATGTCGCCGGCAAGCACCTCGCTAATGTCTTCCCGACGATCTGCATACATCCGCAGCAGGCGTCCCACACGCTCCCGACGATCTTTGGTGGAGTTATACACCATATCGCCTTGAGCCAGCCGACCCGAATAGACTCGGAAGTAAGCCAATCGGCCCACATAAGGATCGGTGACGATTTTAAATACCAAAGCGCTTAAGGGAGCGCTATCCTCAGCCGGGCGTTCCACGCCCTCCCCCGTCTTCGGATGCTGACCGACTACCGGAGGAATATCCTGAGGCGAGGGTAGATAATCAACGACCGCATCCAGCAGTGGCTGTACACCCTTGTTGCGCAACGAACTGCCGCAGAAGACGGGTGTTGCAGCGCCGGCGATCACAGCGCGGCGCAATGCGGCTTTTAATTCTTCGACGCTGATCTCCTCGCCTTCCAAATATTTCAGCGTCAGGTCATCATCTGTCTCGGCAATTTGTTCCACCATGCGCGCTCGCTTGGCTTCCATCTCCGCCACGAGGTCGGCCGGTACATCTATGACGCGTGGCTCTTTGCCCAAATCATCTTCCCAGATGATGGCTTTGCGACTCAACAGATCCACAACGCCGGAAAACGACGCTTCGACGCCAATCGGAAGCTGCATGGCGATCGGGTTCGCCCCTAACCGATCGCGGATCATGTCAATCGCCCGTTCATAGGACGCGCCCACGCGATCCATCTTGTTCACAAAACAGATGCGTGGAACGCCATACCGATCAGCCTGCCGCCAAACCGTCTCGCTTTGCGGTTCAACGCCCTGGACGGCGTCGAAAATCACCACGCCGCCATCTAAGACGCGCAAAGAGCGTTGCACCTCGGCGGTGAAGTCAATATGGCCTGGCGTATCAATGATATTGATTTGATAGCCCTTCCACTCCGCCGAAACCGCTGCCGAAACGATGGTAATGCCGCGCTCGCGCTCCTGCTCCATCCAGTCGGTAACAGTGGTGCCGTCATCCACGGAACCCAAACGATGCGTCTTTCCTGTATAGAAAAGAACGCGCTCGGTGGTCGTGGTTTTACCAGCGTCAATGTGGGCAATAATGCCAATATTACGGTACCGTTCCAACGGATAAAGGCGAGACATAACGAAAAACCTTAACGGATCAGGAGGCTACTTCGAAGAACCTTTCAAACAATCAATCACGCGCGATAATGCGAGAAGGCGCGGTTCGCCTCCGCCATCTTGTGGGTTTCTTCACGCTTGCGAATGGCTGCGCCCGTGTTATTCGCCGCGTCCAAGAGCTCGCCGGCCAGCTTTTCGGAGAAAGACTTGCCCGAACGCGACCGCGCCGCAGCCAGGATCCAGCGAGTGGCCAACGCGAAACGACGATACGGCGGCACTTCCATTGGGATCTGATAGGTTGCGCCGCCCACACGGCGGGGTTTGACTTCCATGACAGGCGCCACGTTCTTCAGCGCCTGTTCAAAGATCTCCAAACCGCTGCGCTTGGCGCGCTCTTCCGCCAGAGCAAAGGCGTCGTAAACCAGGCGTGCAGCCAGGCTTTTCTTGCCTCTTCTCATGACATGGTTGATGAACGCCTGCACCTGAACGCTGTTATAGCGCACATCCGGCATAATTTCGCGTCGTTCTGGTTTATTGCGTCGAGACATAAGAACTCCTACTTCTTACCCTTGGCTGCGGGGGCGGCGCCCGGTTTTGGCCGCTTCGCGCCATATTTCGAGCGGCCCTGCTTGCGATTATTCACGCCGCCGGTATCCAACGTACCGCGCACAATGTGATATCGAACGCCGGGCAAGTCTTTGACGCGCCCGCCGCGCACCAAAACCACAGAGTGCTCTTGTAGCGTATGACCTTCGCCCGGAATGTATGCGGTGACCTCGATGCCGTTAGTCAAGCGGACGCGGGCAATCTTCCGCAATGCAGAATTCGGCTTCTTGGGGGTCATGGTGCGCACCACGGTGCACACCCCGCGTTTTTGCGGAGCGCCCTTATCTTGCCGAATACGGCGCTGCTTCATTGTGTTCAATGTATAGAGCAGCGCCGGCGCCTTGCTTTTCATCTTCTTAGTTTTGCGGCCTTTACGGACCAATTGATTAATTGTGGGCACATTCGCCTCCGAACAAAATAACGGGTAATCTCCAATACATTTCCATTTTACTCATTAAGTGAGGCCATCTAACTACACGATGGCCTCACCGTATCACGATCGCCTGTTGCCAGGACGGGGGTCATGCCGTCCAATCATGATCGTAGGGCAACGAAAGAAGATTTTACCATGCGCAAATATTACCGTCAAGGAAATGCCGCGCAAAAACCTCTAGCAAAATTACAATTCATCACCCAGCGCCAGCAAGCCGGTGCCTAACTTGGGTGGACGGGCGCGTTCTTCATCCTTGCCAAAACGGATCACCTCACCAGTATCGGTCACGGCTTCGACAGCCAACCCCAGGCTTTGCAGTTCTTTGACCAGCACGCGGAATGAGGCTGGGATGCTCGGCTCCTCAATCGGCTCGCCCTTGACAATCGCCTCATAAGTCTTGACGCGCCCTTGAACATCGTCAGATTTCACCGTAAGCATTTCCTGAAGTGTGTACGCGGCGCCATAGGCTTCCAGCGCCCAAAGCTCCATTTCGCCAAAACGCTGACCGCCAAACTGCGCTTTACCACCCAACGGCTGTTGCGAAACCAGGCTGTACGGACCCGTGGAACGCGCATGCACCTTATCCTCGACCAAGTGATGCAATTTCATCATCGTCATCACGCCCACGGTAACCGGCTGATCATAAGGTTCGCCAGACTTACCATCGCGCAAGATTTGCTTGCCGAGGGTCGGCACCGGCTCGCCGGTCTCCAGGGAAACTTGAGAGGCCGTGGCTTCGAGCGAATCATCAGGAATGCTCAACGCCTCCTCATATCCCTGATCCAATAACCACAGACGTAAACAAGCCTGTATAGCGCGGTCATCGCGCGCCGCGCGTTCCGCTGCCGGCACTTCATTCGTCTCTTCAAACACCAACATCGAGTCTGGGTCAAAGCCCCGATCGCGCAACCATTCGCGTAAGGTGGAACGGCGCGCATAAGTGAAGTCAGAAATCAACCGATACACGTCATAGCCGCGGTCGCCCAGCCAGTTTTCTAAATACAGGCGGCGCACCTCATCATCGTCCTGAATATTGGTAGGATCATATTCAAAAGAGCGCAACCACTCCCAGGCGACTTCGGTGGTTTTCTTCCATGCCTGATCAATTAGCCAGGCGCGAGCCAATTCGGCTTCGATCTCACGCTCCCGAGCGCCATCGAATACGGGTGAAATCGCCCGGAAGCCCAACCGACTCGCCGCCCATCCCAGGTGCGTCTCTAATACTTGTCCAATGTTCATACGACCCGGCACCCCCAATGGATTCAAGATAATATCCACTGGCGTACCGTCTTCCAGGAAAGGCATATCCTCAACCGGCACAACCTTCGATACCACGCCTTTATTTCCATGCCGTCCGGCCATCTTATCGCCGGCAGTGATTTTGCGGCGCTGCGCCACAGATACCCGCACCATCATATCCACGCCGGCGGAAAGATCGGCGTTGTCCTCACGGGTGAACACTTTAACATCCACCACTTTGCCGCGTTCGCCATGCGGAATGCGCAGCGAGGTATCGCGCACGTCACGCGATTTCTCGCCAAAGATGGCGCGCAACAGGCGCTCTTCAGGCGTCAACTCTTTTTCACCTTTGGGGGAGATTTTTCCCACCAAAATATCGTTCGGCCCCACCTCGGCGCCAATGCGAATGATGCCATGGTCATCCAGGTCTTTAATCGCTTCATCGCCCACATTGGGAATGTCGCGGGTGATCTCTTCTGGGCCCAAACGGGTATCCCGCGATTCGACCTCGTATTTCTCGATATGCACCGAGGTAAAGCGGTCTTCCTGCACCAAGCGCTCAGAGATCAAAATAGCGTCTTCAAAGTTGCCGCCTTCCCAGGAAAGGAACGCCACCACTACATTTTGACCCAATGCGAGTTGCCCGCCTTCGGTGGAGGAGGAATCGGCAATCACTGCCCCCTTACTCACGCGTTGCCCCTTCACCACCGCCGGTCGTTGATCAATGCAAGTGCTTTGATTCGAACGCTGATATTTGCGCAGGTTATAGGTGTGCAGCTTGCCATCCGTGGTGCGCAGGGTAACGCTGCGCCCGGTGACCGAAACCACTTCGCCGTCTTCTTCGGCGAGAACTACCTGCCCCGAATCCACCGCGGCATGATATTCCATACCCGTGGATACGATTGGCACATCTGGGCGCAACAATGGCACAGCCTGCGCCTGCATGTTGGAGCCCATCAACGCGCGGTTGGCGTCATCATGCTCCAGGAAGGGGATCAGGGCAGCACTAATACCCACGATCTGATGCGGCGCCACGTCCATATAATCAATATTAGTAGGTGGAGAGAAGATAAACGTAGAGTGATGCCGGCTCGACACGCGGGCGCGAACAAACTCGTTATATTCGTTCAGCGGTGTATTTGCCTGAGCAATGACAAAACGATCCTCTGCATCCGCAGACAAGTACTCCGACTCATTGGTGACGAACGGCGTCACCAATACCTCTTTGATTGTGAGCTTCGCGATCTTCTTTGCCAACGCCGCATCGACGCGCTCGCCCTGAGAGGCAATCACCTCACCGGTGTCTGGATCTACCACATTCTCGCGCAGCAATCTCCCCACCAGGCGCGGATCGTCGGGCGGCAACGTCTTTCGCACTTTACGATACGGAGTTTCGATAAACCCATACTCGTTCACACGGGCAAACGAAGCCAGACGGCCGATCAAGCCAATATTTGGGCCTTCGGGTGTTTCGATGGGGCAGATGCGTCCATAGTGAGAATGGTGCACATCGCGCACGTCAAAGCCGGCGCGTTCACGGCGTAAACCGCCGGGGCCGAGGGCAGAAAGGGTGCGTTTATGGCGCAACTCAGCCAATGGGTTAGTCTGATCCATGAACTGCGAAAGCTGGCTGGAGCCAAAGAATTCGCGCAATGCTGCCACCACGGGGCGGATGTTGATCAGCGTTATGGGAGAGATTTCATCCTGGTCGCGGATGGACATGCGCTCCTTGATAACCCGCTCCATGCGCCGCAATCCCACGCGTAGCTTATTCTGGATCAACTCACCCACCGTCTTTGCCCGACGATTGCCCAGGTGATCAATATCATCCGGCTCAGCGGTGCCATTATTGATCATAATCATGCGACGCAGCAGGCGGATGATGTCCCACTTGGTCACCATACGGTGAGAGATGGGGATAAACTCGTACAGATCCAATTTCTGATTGAGCTTATAACGCCCCACCCGCTCCAGATCATAATGCCGCTGATCAAAAAGTTGTTCTTCCAGAAAGTCGCGCGCATTTTCCAGCGTTGCAGGGTCGCCCGGACGCATGCGCTTGAAGAATTCCAACAACGCCGCCTCGGCAATGGTGTAATGGGATAAATCCCAATCCGGTTCCTGATTCAGCGTGGTGGCGATGAACATGCGGTCGGGGTTGTTATCCACATCGCCAAAGAGATCGAATAATTCTTCGTCTGTACCTTCCAGGATGGGAGATGGAACATTCGGCAGGCCGTCGTTGACTGCCGCCAAAGCGCGCAAGAAAATCGTCACCGGGATGGTGCGTTTGCGGTTGAAGCGCAACGTCAGGTAATCGCTCTTGCGAGTTTCAAATTCCATCCACGCCCCGCGGTCGGGGATGAGCTTAGACATCGCCAGTCGTCGGCCGGTCGCCCGGTCAATCGGTGCTTCGAAGTACACACCCGGCGAACGGATCAATTGCGACACCACCACACGTTCGGTGCCGTTGATGATAAAGGTGCCCTTCTCGGTCATCTCTGGGAAATCGCCCAGGAAGATGTCCTGTTTCTTAGGTTCAGGCACCTCTGGACCTGCGAGAAGCACAGAAACATAGAGCGGGCTGGCATAAGTGAGATCCCGCTCAACGCATTCTTCGATGCTATGTTTTGGCTCACCAAACCAATAGGTTAGCTTGAATTCCTCAGCCTCTTTGGTGCGGCTGGGGAAGAATAGCTTCATGCCTTTGTTATATGATTCGATTGGAGTAAGTTCATGGAAGAGGTCGGCCAGACCCTCTTCTTTGAGCCGCTTGAACGATTCAAGTTGAACCTCGATCAAGGTCGGCAGGGGAAGATCTACTTCGATTCGCGCGTAGGATTTGCTCGGCAAATTGGTTGCCATGCGGTTTCTCCTGAAGGGGGACAATTCAACACGTACGGTTTCCGGCTGCTGTTGCGGAATATGCAAAATAACATTATACCACCCTGGCAAAAAAGGTCAAGAAGTTTTGCCAACCAGTTATATTAACATTTCATGAGCTATTCTCTGATAGAATAAAGCCATGGAAACCAACGTCTCACAATTCCGCTCCGGCTTTATTGCTGTGATGGGTAAGCCGAACGTCGGCAAATCTACGTTGATCAACGCATTGCTGGGTCAGAAAGTGGCCGCTGTATCGCCGCGCCCGCAAACCACACGCAAGCGTCAAATGGGCATATTGACTATCCATGAGGCGAAAATTGGCGGCGTTCCTGTCGATGCTCAGGCGATCTTTGTTGACACCCCAGGCGTTCATCATCCCCGCCATAAACTCGGCGAATTGATGAACCGCGAGGCAGTGCAAACTCTGCAAGAGAGCGACCTGATCCTCTTCGTGGTGGATGCCAGCCAGCCGCCGAACGATGAAGATCGGCTGTTATTCGATTTACTGGCGAGTCTGGAGCGGCCCAAACCGGTGATCCTGGCGCTCAATAAAATAGACGCCGTGGACGAGCAGACTCTGGCTGCGCATCGCCAAGCTTTTGAACAAGGGGTGCCGACGGCAATCCCCTTCCCCATCTCAGCCACGCGCGGAGATGGGCTACCAGATCTGCTCCAGGCGATGTTGGAGCGCCTGCCCGAAAACCCGCCGTTTTTCCCTGAAGATCAGCTTACGGACCTTTATGAACGAGAGATTGCTGCTGACTTGATCCGCGAGGCAGCCCTGAACTTACTGCGCGACGAAGTGCCGCATGGCATTGCGGTGCGCGTGGATCAATATCTGGAACGCAACGAACATGGCGCTTACATCGAAGCCACGATATTCGTAGAGCGCGAGTCGCATAAACCGATTTTGATCGGCAAAGAGGGCCAGATGTTAAAGAAGCTGGGCAGTCTGGCGCGCCAAGAAATCGAAGCCATGAGCGGTCGCAAGGTGTACTTGAAACTCAAAGTGAAAGTGCGTAAAAACTGGCGCGACGATGAGGCCGTCTTGCGCCGTTTCGGTTACTAGCGCCTAAGCAGTACAATAGATCCTGCAGATCACCCTCATAAAGCCGGTACGCTCAATAACCTGCGAGACGTTCAAATCCACAAGACGAGGAGGCGCAATGAACTACATCTTCCTAGGAGCCGCGTTGCCGATCGCCATGCTCAATTGGATCGCCGTAGCGCAAGGCTGGAGGCGCGTCGAGTGGTTGGCAAAACCAACCGTAATGCTGGCATTGCTTGCCTTTACCATTGGCAATGGTGGCTTGCAAGTTGGCATGATGTGGTTCATCTTTGGTTTGGCTTTCTCGCTAGCTGGGGATGTATTCCTGATGCTGCCCCATGAACGTTTCATTGCCGGTCTGGTCTCTTTTCTCTTGGCGCATATCTGCTATATCATCGGCCTCAATCCCATTCCGCCGCTCAAAGCCCCGCACTTGGTTGCAGCCGCGCTGATCATCTTGTTAGTTGCCTTGCCAGCCAGCCAGATTTATCGGCGCGTTGCTGCCGGTTTACAGGCGCGTGGTCAGGATCAACTCAAGCTGCCTGTTCTGGCCTACACCATTGTGATCAGCGTAATGTTGATTTCGGCGCTGTTCACCATGTTGCGCGGCAGTTGGCCGGCGGCGCAGGCGTTGCTGGTCAGCGCCGGGGCAGCTTTGTTCTTTCTCTCCGACGCCATCCTGGCCTGGAACCGATTTGTCGCCCCGCTACCGCGCGGCCGGGTGTGGAATATGATGAGTTATCATCTGGGACAAATGACGATCGCGCTAGGCGCGGCACTGTATTTCCTCTCATAACCACAACAAGAAGAAGCTAATGAAACACCCTACCAAAAGCTATACAATCCAATCATCCGCATGGCGATTGCCGCGCAATGTATGGGCGGTTAGCCTGACCAGTTTTTTCATGGACATCTCCAGCGAGATGGTGCTCAATATCCTGCCACTCTTTTTAGCCAATGTGTTGGGAGTAAAGACCAATGTCATCGGCCTGATCGAAGGCGTCGCCGAATCGACCGCCAGCCTGCTCAAATTGTTCTCCGGCTGGCTATCCGATCGGTTGCGAACGCGCAAGCAGCTCGCAGTGATTGGTTACGCCATCTCTGCAATTGCCAAGCCGTTCTTTTTCTTCGCTCAATCCTGGAGCGGGGTCGCCGCCATTCGCTGGGCTGATCGCGTGGGTAAGGGCATCCGCACCGCGCCGCGTGACGCTTTAGTAGCCGACTCGATCAACGAGCAACAACGCGGGCTGGCGTTTGGGTTGCATCGCGCCGCGGATACTGGCGGCGCCATGCTGGGATTGCTCATTGCGTTGGGAGTGGTGTGGGGCACTCAGGCTTCTGCGATTGAACTGGGCGAAAAGACATTCCGCGTGATCGTCCTAATCAGTCTGATACCGGCTGTGCTGGCTGTCCTGACCCTGGCGTTAGGCGCTCAAGATACGCCCATCCAGGCGACGTATACCCGACCCAAATTGGCTTTCAAAGCGCTTGGAGCGCGCTTCACGACTTTCATGGTAATCATTAGTCTGTTTGAGCTGGGCAACTCGTCGGATGCCTTTCTGACGCTACGCGCCCAAGAGCGCGGCCTCAGCGTGGTGGGCGTTCTAGCGATGATCGCCTGCTTCAACCTGGTCTATACGCTCGTCTCCACCCCGGCAGGTTCGCTCTCCGACCGCATCGGCCGGCGCAACGTCATCATCGGAGGCTGGTTATTCTATGCACTGGTATATTTGGGGTTTGGATTCGCAAAAACTGGCTGGCAAGTGTGGGTGTTATACGTCCTGTACGGTTTTTATTACGGCATGGCGTATGGCGTTTCGAAAGCGTTCATCGCCGACCTGGCGCCAGAGGCGTTGCGCGGCACAGCTTATGGCACATACAATGCCATCATCGGCATCCTAGACTTGCCGGCTTCGTTAATCGCAGGAGTGCTCTGGCAAGGGATCGGTAGATGGTCGGGTTTCGGCCCTGCAGCGCCTTTCTTCTTTGGCGCGGCGGCTTCATTCCTTGCTGTATTATTGATGATCCTTTGGTTCCCAAAAGTAAAACAGCAGGAATAAAAATATTGACGATTGGTCAATTTGCTGATAAACTCTGCCGTCGCTGTCTGTCAAACCATCGGCGGAGCATTATCCGTCTGGAAAACTTCATCTGCGCAAATCATCCAGAGATCTACGCGCGAAAATACCTTGCCGCTCACAATTCCC
Organism: Anaerolinea thermophila; assembly: GCA_020724505.1. Taxonomy (GTDB): domain Bacteria; phylum Chloroflexota; class Anaerolineae; order Anaerolineales; family UBA4823; genus RBG-16-57-11. The sequence goes on along the minus strand of DYGV01000060.1, from coordinate 10,829 downwards.
TCTGGTATAATGCCATTCGCCTTTGCGCAGGAACTTTATCAATAAGTTTGCCGACGTAGCTCAATCGGCAGAGCAACCGCCTTGTAAGTGGTAGGTTACGGGTTCGATTCCCGTCGTCGGCTTCCGTTGATGGCTGGCGATCAAGGTCAACCCAACAAAGCAAATAAGTTGGCTTTGATCTCGAGCCGGCAACGGATCTATCTGCAGGCCGGTCTTCCGGCGGAAACGGCAGTACGCTGGAAGTAGATAGAAACGTGAACGGGCGGTTACCCAAGTGGCCAACGGGGACTGACTGTAAATCAGTTGGCAGAAGCCTTCGGAGGTTCGAATCCTTCACCGCCCACTAATGATCGGCTGACAGGTGTGGTTTGCACCTGTCAGCGCGTCAAAGAAAGGCGAAAAGGCCCTCATAGCTCAGACGGTAGAGCACGTTCTTGGTAAGAACGGGGTCATGGGTTCAAGTCCCATTGAGGGCTCTCGGCGCCAAAGCCAGTTAACGATTTAGAAGGAGAAGAAATCGTATGGGAAAGCAAAAATTCGAGCGCACGAAGCCGCACATGAACGTAGGGACGATGGGGCACATAGACCACGGGAAGACGACGTTGACGGCGGCGATCACCAAATACTGCAGCATGCTGGGATTTGGGGAATACCGGGCGTTTGACACGATCGACAATGCGCCGGAGGAGAAGGCGCGGGGCATCACGATCAACATAGCGCACGTGGAGTACGAGACGGCGAAGCGGCACTATGCGCATGTGGACATGCCGGGGCACCGCGACTACATCAAGAACATGATCACCGGGGCGGCGCAGGTGGACGGAGCGATCCTGGTGGTGGCGGCGCCGGACGGGCCGATGCCGCAGACGCGGGAGCATGTGTTGTTGGCGCGGCAGGTGGAAGTGCCGGCGATCGTGGTGTTTTTGAACAAAGTGGACATGATGGACGACCCGGAGTTGCTGGAGCTGGTGGAGCTGGAACTGCGGGAGTTGCTGAACGAGTACGGCTTTCCAGGGGACACGACGCCGATCGTGCGCGGCAGCGCCTTGCAGGCGTTGGAGAGCACCAGCCGCGACCCGAATGCGCCGGAGTACGCCTGCATCAAGGAGTTGTTGCGGGTGGTGGATGAGTACATTCCGGAGCCGGTGCGGGATTTGGAGAAGCCGTTCATGATGCCGATCGAAGACGTGTTCTCGATCAAGGGGCGCGGGACGGTGGTGACGGGGCGCGTGGAGCGCGGGCGGATCAAGGTGGGCGACCCGGTGGAGATCGTGGGCTTGCGGGACGAGATCCTGACCAGCGTGGTGACGGGAGTGGAGATGTTCCACAAGGCGCTGGATGAAGGCATGGCGGGCGACAACTGCGGGTTGTTGCTGCGGGGCATCGAGCGCACGGACGTGGAGCGAGGGATGGTGGTAGCCAAGCCGAAGAGCATCACGCCGCACAAGCGATTCCAGGCGCAGGTGTATGTGCTGCGCAAGGAAGAAGGCGGACGGCACAAGGCATTCTTCAGCGGGTATCGGCCGCAGTTCTACATCCGGACGATGGACGTGACGGGCAACATCAAGCTGCCGGAAGGGGTGGAGATGGTGATGCCGGGCGACAACGTGAACATGGAAGTGGAACTGATCGTGCCGGTGGCGCTGGAGCAGGGTTCGCGCTTCGCCATCCGTGAAGGCGGTCTCACCGTCGGCGCCGGCGCTATCACCAAAATCCTGGATTAATTTCTTGACGGAAGGAGCTCCGCCGAAAGCGGAAATAATACAGTATGGCATCCAAGAAAGATGTTCGTCCAGTGATCACGCTGGCTTGCACAGAGTGTAAGGAACGTAATTACACAACCGAAAAGAACCGCCGCAACGATCCTGGTCGTTTAGAATTCAAGAAATATTGCTCGCGCTGCCGCAAGCACACGCTGCACCGCGAAACGAAGTAGTAGTGGATCGCTTTCCGCGCCAGTCGTCACACGTCTGGAAAAGTAGTGGTAGAATAATATCAGACGTGTGACGCTGGTGTAGTAGACACGTATTATAGGCCAGTAGCTCAATTTGGCAGAGCACCGCTCTCCAAAAGCGGGGGTTGTGGGTTCGATTCCTGCCTGGCCTGCCTGAACACAACGCCGTCTTTCAAGGCGGCGTTTTAAGCGTAACAAAATCTTGCGGCATTTGTTGCCCAGTAAGGAGTGATTTGTGGCTAGCAAAGAGAAAGAAGAAAAAACTGGCGCTTATAAGCAACCCAATGCCATCCGGCGATACATCAATGAGACGGTAGGAGAGTTGCGCAAGGTCTCATGGCCGACGCGTAAGGAAGCCACAAACCTCACCATAGTCGTTTTAGTGGTTATGCTCGTTATGAGTATTTATTTAGGCTTGCTGGACTTCGTCTTCCTGCGCCTCTTCGCTTTGTTGTTCGCCTGATGCCGGCATCCAGCCCAGCGTGATCAAAAGAGCGCAGATCGCGCTGTTCCACAAGCCACAGGAAAGTAGGCAAAATGGATTCGTTCGACCCAGAAAACCAACCCAATAAATGGATCGAGGAAAGCCCTGGCGATGCAGAGTTGAACATTTCTGACGCCGAAGGGACAGCTAACGATCAAGAAGAGCCGATGGGCGAAAGCGACCTATCGGAGGATTTTGGTTTTCCAGGCACTGACGAGGCTGGCTTAGCAGAAACCGAAGCAGGAGATGGACGCGCCTGGTATGTCGTCCACTGCTATTCCGGCTACGAAAACAAGGTTCGTCACAATCTCGAACAACGCATCGAAAGCATGGGGATGAAAGATAAAATCTTCGATGTTGTCGTCCCCACCGAGGAAGAGATCGAGGTCAAAGAAGGCAAACGCCGCACCGTGGAGCGCCGCGTTTTCCCCGGCTATATCCTGGTAAACATGATTCTGAGCGAAGAATCATGGTACGTAGTGCGCAACACGCCGGGAGTCACCGGCTTCGTCGGCATGGGAAACACCCCTACCCCGTTGCGCCCCGAGGAAGTGGCGCAGATTATCAAACGCATGGAGGCAGAAGCGCCGCGTATCAAGGTTACATTCAGACCAGGAGAACGGGTGCGCATCGTGGATGGTCCCTTTAACGACTTTCGCGGTACGGTATCTGAGATTGATATGGAGCGCGCCAAGGTGCGTGTGATGGTCAACTTTTTCGGCCGAGAAACCCCGGTTGAATTAGATTTCTTACAAGTTGAGAAGGCATAACGACCATTTGCCTCGAATCATTGGCGAATGGCTTGAACGGTGGGAGGGTGTTTTTCCCTCACCCGCTAATACCACGAAGGAGAAAAACTGTGGCAAAGAAACTTAAGGCAATTGTACGTTTGCAGATCACTGCCGGCAAGGCAAATCCTGCGCCCCCCATCGGTCCGGCTCTGGCTGGTCATGGGATCAACCTGATGGCTTTCTGCAAGGAATATAACGCTCGTACAGCCAATCGTATGGGCGAGATCATCCCTGCGGAGATCAGCATCTATACGGATGGCTCTTTCACGTTTGTGCTTAAGACGCCGCCCGCTTCTGTCTTGCTCAAAAAAGCTGCTGGCGTCGAAAAGGGATCGGCTCACGCCCCGCGCGACAAGGTGGGCAAGGTGACCCGCGCTCAAATACGCGAGATCGCAGAGCTGAAGATGAAAGATCTCAACGCAGTGGACATCGAAGGCGCTATGCGCCAGATCGAAGGCACCGCCATCAACATGGGACTGGAAATTGTAGATTAGCCCCCGGTGGGAGGGCGTATTGGTTCGTTCCAGCGCCCGTCTGAACCACGAAGGAGACGATATGGCAAAACATGGTAAGAAATATCTAGAAGCAGCGGCGAAAATTGATAGCACGCGTTACTACGACCCGCGCGAAGCAATCAAACTGGTCAAGGAGACATCCACTACCAAATTCGATAGCACGGTAGAAGTGCATATCCGCCTGGGCGTAGATCCACGCCACGCTGATCAACAGGTGCGCGACGTGGTTGTGTTACCGCACGGCCTGGGCAAAACGGTACGCGTCCTGGTGTTTGCACAAGGAGATGGCGCAGCGCTGGCGCGTCAAGCTGGCGCAGATTATGTCGCCGATGACGATGAAATGCTTGGAAAGATTCAGAGCGGTTGGACGGATTTCGATGTGGCTATCGCTACCCCAGATATGATGGGTAAAGTGGGTCGCCTGGGACGTGTCCTTGGCCCACGCGGTTTGATGCCCAACCCCAAAGCCGGCACGGTCGTCCCAGCGGAAGATATTCCGCGGGTGGTGAGCGAAGCCAAAGCGGGGCGCGTGGAATTTCGCGTTGATAAAACCGCCAATTTACACGTGCCGATTGGCAAGGTCTCATTCGATGAGAAAAAGCTCTATGAAAACATGGCAGCGCTGATGGAAGCGGTGAAGAAAGCAAAGCCGGCCTCTGCCAAGGGCGCCTATATTCGTCGGATTACTTTGACCTCAACCATGGCGCCTGGCATCAAGGTTGACCCGGCTGCATCACAATCTATGGAGCTTCAAGATTAAGTTGCGCCGTGGGCGCGCCCACGGATCTGTTATCGTAATGAACAACTGAATCGGCGATCTTACGCCGAACGCTTCGCCAGAGACAGCAGGCGCTGATCGGAAACGACAGCTTAATCTCCTGCCGAGGTGGAGGCCCTCCAAAACAAATATCCGTGCGCGGATGGAAGGTCTTTGCCAAAGCTCAGCGAGGCAAAGACTTTTGTTTAGAAAGGAGGTGAATGAACATTGGCGATCTCACGAAAACGTAAAGAGGAACTGGTCGCCCAATACGTGGACTGGTTTACTCGCAGCCAGGCAATGTTTGTGACCGAGTACGTCGGTCTCTCGATGAAAGACATTGACAACCTGCGGGCGAAAGTACGCGAGGTGGGGGGCGAATTCCACATTATCAAGAACACGCTGGGACAGGTGGCCATCGCTTCTGCCGGGCTGCAACTGCCAGAAAGCTTTCTTGAAGGCAGCAGCGCCATGGTGTTCGCATTCAAAGATGCGCCCGAAACCGCCAAAGTATTGAGCGAGTTTGCCCGCACATCGGAATTCGTCAAGATCAAGGGCGGCCTTCTGGATCGGCGTCCGATCTCGGCGGAAGAAGTGAAGGCGCTGGCCGAACTACCGCCGCTGCCGATCATGCGCGCGCAATTGCTTGGCGTTCTATCCGCACCCGCCAGCCGACTGGCGCGCACGCTTGCCGAACCTGCTCGCCAGATGGCTGCGGCTCTCCGCGCCTACAGCGAGAAAGAAGCTTCTCCCGCGACGGCATGAACAACCATATTTGTTTAGAACATATCATTTGGAAGAATTTAGATTTCAAGATCTTGAAGGAGTATGACAATGGCTGATTTGGATAAACTCGTTGAAGAGCTGAGCAAGCTCTCTGTACTTGAAGCTTCACAGTTGGTGAAGAAATTGGAAGAGGCCTGGGGCGTTTCTGCCGCAGCGCCGATGGCGGTGGCTGCCATGGCTGCCCCTGCCGCAGCAGCGGCAGCGGAGCCGGTGGAAGAGAAGACCGAATTTGACGTGATCATCAAGGACGCCGGTCCGAAGAAGATCGAAGTCATCAAGACCATCCGCCAGCTCACGAACCTGGGTCTGAAAGAGGCCAAAGACGTGGCTGAGACCGCCGGCAGCAAGATCCTCGAGGCAGTCAGCAAGGAAGCCGCGACCGACGCCAAGGCTAAGCTGGAAGCCGCTGGCGCAGTGATCGAGATCGTGTAGCAAGCAATCCAGGCGTCTGTTCGCCCAAACCGCTCAGAACTAGACGCTGTTTCCATGAACGATGATAAAAAGGCTGCTGCGTGCAGCCTTTTTACTTTTCCTTCCCTGTGGTAATATTAATAGAACTAGAGTGGAGGTCTTATGAGCGCAAGGATTCTAATCATTGAAGATGATGAAGCAATCTTGAAGTTTTTAAGGCGAGGGCTGGCCTATGAAGGGTATCAGGTGGATACCGCAATAGATGGGCAATCTGGCCTCGCTCTGGCACGCGATAACCCTCCCGATTTGGTTGTATTGGACCTGATGTTGCCCGGAATTGACGGCCTGGAAGTCTGTCGCAGGCTGCGCGCCGGCGGCCCGGTGCCTATTCTGATCCTGACTGCGAAAGATTCCGTCAATGATCGCATCCAGGGGTTGGATATGGGCGCAGACGATTACATGGTCAAGCCATTCAACCTGGATGAATTGCTGGCGCGCATCCGCGCCTTGTTACGCCGCGCTCAGCCCAGTCGTCCACAGGTGCTCCGCTTCGCCGATCTCTCTCTAGACACCGGTACCCGACAGGCATCTCGCGGCGATCGAGTGATTTCACTCACCGCTAAAGAATACGAACTGCTGGAGCTCTTCTTGCGTCACCCACGCCAGGTGTTAACCCGCGACATGATTTTTGATCGCGTCTGGGGATATGACTTTGGCGGAGAGAGCAATATTATCGAGGTTTATATCCGCTATCTACGCCAGAAACTCGAAGCAGAGCAGGAACCTCGATTGATTCATACCGTGCGGGGGATGGGCTACGTTCTAAGAGAAGCCTCCTGACCGCACGACCTATTCTCCAATTCTTAATGTCGCTACGCGCCCGTCTGGCTTTACTGTACACTTCGATCGTCGGGGGCATTCTATTCATTTTCGGCATGGCGGTTTACATCTCGGTCAGCGTTACGCTGATCCGCCAGGTGGATGCACGCCTGGAATGGGCGGCAGAAACCGTACTCGCCTCCGTCCGCGCTGACGCATTGGGGGTGACCGCCCTGCCAGAGCTTAACCTCTTCAGCGATGTTTATATCCAAATTTGGGGAAAGAACGGTCAACTGGCATCCAGTTCACCCAATATTTCCGGCTATACCCGTGCCTTAGACCCTGCGGGGCTTCAAGCCTCGCGGCTGGGTTTCCGAGATGTGACTCTGGGCAATACTTCGATGCGCGTTCTGACCGTGCCAATGGTCTATCGCAACACCAATCGCGTGGTCGGCGTATTGCAAGTCGCTTCCAGTCTGGCAATGATCCATACCGTCCAGAATGTATTATTAATCGTGCTGTTTATCGGCGCGGCCATCTCAATGGTCATCGCTGGTGTGGCGGGCTGGATCAGCACCAGCCAGGCGTTATCGCCGCTTGAAGCGGTCACCCAGACCGCCCTGCAGATCACGCGGGCCGACGACCTCTCCCGTCGCATTCCCTACCAAGGCCCAGAAGATGACGAAGTTGGTCAGTTGATTAAAGCCTTCAACCAGACTCTTTCTCGACTGGAGAACCTGTTCAACACCCAGCGGCGTTTTATCGCCGATGTGGGTCATGAGCTGCGCACCCCTTTGACAGTGATCAAGGGGAATATTGACCTGATGCGGCGCATGAACTGCACCGATGACGAATCTATGGACAGCATTGAAAGCGAGGTAGATCGGCTCACCCGACTGGTGGGTGATCTACTCTTACTGGCGCAGGCTGAGTCGGGAAAATTACCGCTGGCAAACGAATTGGTCGAAATCGACTCGCTGGTGCTAGAGGTGCTCAACCAGATGCGCGTCCTGTCCAAGGATCGCCTCCGCCTGACCCTGGGCGAAATTGATCAGGTGCTTGTCTGCGGCGACAAGGATCGCCTAAAACAGGTGCTTGTTAACCTGATCGGCAACGCCATCCAATATACCCCGGCAGGCGGCGAGGTGATCGTAGGGGTGGGCAAAGTGGATAATCGCGCCCGAATCACGGTGAGCGACAATGGCCCTGGCATTCCTCCCGAAGACTTACCTCACATTTTTGAGCGGTTCTATCGCGGCGAAAAATCGCGCACCCGCACGAAAGAAGGGAAGGGATTTGGCTTAGGCTTATCTATCGCCTATTGGATTGTACGCAATCACGGGGGACAAATCGAAGTATCTTCGCGTGAACCTGGCGGGACGACTTTTTGCGTCTGGCTGCCACTAGCGCAAGATAGTTGCCATGAGAAGTAATTATCAACCAATCAGGCCAATGGGTAACATGGACTGTTGACCCACTGGCCTGAGGAGAAGGGAAATTGCATCCAAGCGTTTAACGGCGTAATTGTGGACCCGAGCGCAGAATATTGGAGCGAGAGGGGGTTGGGTTAACTTGATTCGTCACACCCAGGTTTTGAGCGCCACTCGCCATTTGAGCGCTATTGCTGCTCGCAGATAGGGAATGATAGGTCGGCTCCGGACGACTGCCGCCAAACATTTCTGGTTGCGAAGCAGCGCTGGCTTTGACAGACGGCTTTAGAGAAGCCGCGTTGGTCACCTGACGTAATGAAGCAGGGCGAGGCGCTGGTTGCTGCAACACCTGAGGACGTAATGGGGGTCGGTTAGACACGCTTGTTCGTTCGGAAGTTTGGTTGAACAAACGATCTCCAGCGACTGAAAAAGTTCCAATAATCAATACACGGATTAGCCAAACCAACACCGCAACGAAAACCGGCGCCACCCGCAACATAGTTTCACGACTGACCACTTCATTGCCCAACGTCTGATGGTCTAAAATCGCCAGCGAAACGCCCCACCAGGTGAGCATGGCGTTCATCGTCGCTGCCAACAGCCAGGCGCCAAAGAGATACCAGCTTTCATTCGGCCCCGCAGATGGCTCCCCACCACCGTCGTTAGGTGTGAAAAGACGAGCAATTCCAGCAAAATCAATACCACAGAAGGCGATAGCCAGGATCGTCGCCCAGCGCACGCCGACAAATGACAATTCGCCCAACAGATCGCTTAAAGCAAACTCCGTAGTGCTATAGTTGAAAATCTCAAAAGCAAACAGCGCAGTGACGATGATGACGCCGAATACCAAACCTCGGCGTATGCGCGCTTGACGAAACAGAACCTGGCTAGAGTTCATTTTCGGCCTCCTCCAAAATAGACAAAAGTTTCTGCTGTTAAACTTTCTAATGTGGTGCCTATCCCAAGTTAGTTGACAATGCATTGGAACACGATTATAATAAATATAGAACATAAGTTCTATTTTGTCAAGGGCCAACCCAATCAAATTCTCCACAATTTTAGAGAACTGATGAATGCATTTGAGGATCCTGCATACATTGATTATGAAGAATATATAGAAAGCGACGATCTGTACGATACGACGTTGGACTACTCCATTTTCGACGGTTTGGAAGTAGAAGAGGCGTGCCCCGTCGAGTTGAACCGCGTCTCGGCTCCAACCCCAGGCTGTATTTCCATTGTCACGCTCTTCGTTTGTTTATGTCTGGCTCTCTTCTTGTTGCGAACAGCATCTCAACTGCCATCGCTATCTGCCGCAGCAGACGAGGTGCACGCGGTACAAACTGCGGCAAGCCAACAGGTAGAGGGAGCGACAGCCCAGGGCGCAAATTATAGCGAGTGTCAGGTTAGCAGCCTGTTCCCCGAAAAGGTAACTCGCTGGTGTGGATTAATTACTTTCTACGCCCAAAAACATGGACTGAATCCGGATTTGGTAGCGGCATTGATTTGGCTGGAGAGCGGAGGCGATGAAAAGGCGTATTCCCGCAGCGGCGCAGTTGGCTTAATGCAGGTGATGCCGCGCGATGGGTTGGCGGCGTCGTTTATGTGCATCAACGGCCCCTGTTTCAGCGACCGACCCAGTTCAGAGGAATTGATGAACCCCGAATTCAATATCGCGTATGGCACGCGCATGTTAGCCAGTCTGCTGAAACGCCATGGCAATCTGCGCGAGGCGCTTAAGTCATACGGCCCGATGAACTCTGGCTACACCTACGCCGATAAAGTTTTAGGCTTATTCGAACGTTATCGCGCTCAGCAATAATCCCGAGACTCAATTACCCCGAAACCAACGGATAGAAATTTACGCTATAACCGACCAATTTGCCATCGCGGTAAACGAACTTGGCTGAGAAAAACCTATCTTGCTCCAGCCAGGGGATAAAAACGCGATCCCCTTCCCAAAGGTTGAGTTCCAGCAACTGTTGATCTTCCACCCATTGCAAATCGCCCTCCGGCGAGGCAATTAAATCTGCGCCCTCCCCTACGGGAATTGCCGTGAACACAAAGGCATACCAATCCTCATCATTGGCAAATGCAGGAAAGGTTAGCACGCCTCTCAGCTTCAAATCCCTCACTTGCAACCCGGATTCTTCATAGATCTCACGCGCTGCGCACTCTTCCGGCGTCTCACCGGGCGCTAGTTTCCCGCCCAATCCATTCCACTTACCCTGATGCATGTCGTTCGCCTTTTTGTTGCGATACACCATCAGGGTCTTTCCGTCGCGGCGGACATAACACAACGTAGCCAGCTTCATCAGCCAATCACTCCCAGGGATTTAGCATGGTCTGGACCAATATCGGTGTTTTCTGATTTAATCGTTTCAGACAGCCTTCTCAATGATTTGAATTTCATAGACCGGCACACGCGTTTGCTTATCCAATAGACAACTCTCATAGACCAACGTTTCACCCGGACGCTCAGCTACACGCACATCGTAGATCACACGGCTCGCTGTATGCATGAAAGCAATAAACCACTCATGGTCGCCTGGCTGTGATTGAATATGCCGCAGCGCGTCCGCGTAACGCTCGCCTAATTGTCTGCGTAGGGCAATTTCAGCGGCCTGTAACGGCGGTGGAAAGCGCATCCTGCCGCGCAGATGTGACAGATCAACCCGTCCATTACGATGAGCCTCTATAATTGAGGCAACATCTTCCGCCCGCACACGCCCGTAAAGTAATCCCTCCGGCAGATAGATCAAATTGGCGGCAAAACGATGCCCGCCGATATGCGAACACTGCCAGACAACCGGCTCGGAGTCGCTTCCGGTCTGCTCCCACAAGGCGTTGAAGACAGCAATCCCATGTCGGGCGCAGCAACG
>DYGV01000059.1 GCA_020724505.1 Anaerolinea thermophila | reverse complement strand
AACTGGAACCGCGTTTGAAAAACCGCTTGAACGAAAGCCTGTTGCTTTTTTATACCGGCATGACGCGTCAGGCAGATTCGATCTTGGGTGAACAAAAGGCGAATATAAAAGCCGCACGTAATTTGCTCAACGAACTGAAGCACATGGCTTGTTATGCCCGCGAAGAACTGGCTGCCGGGAACATTGATGTCATTGGAACTTTGTTGCACCAAAACTGGATGCTTAAAAAGCAGCTTGCCCGCAAGATCAGCAACTCCACCATAGACGCGATTTACGATGCAGCCCTAAAGGCTGGCGCTACTGGTGGAAAGATCACGGGCGCGGGCGGAGGCGGCTACTTGTTGTTGTATTGCCCTTATGAACGACGCGAGGCGGTGCGTGACGCGCTTCACCCATTGACCGAAGTTCCCTTCAAGTTGGAGATGGACGGTTCAAAGGTGATCTTCAACTATCGCCGCTAGCGTCATCCAGATGATCGGACGATATTGAATTTCTGCGGAGCTGCAATGAAGATTTTAGTGACAGGCGGGGCTGGGTACATTGGTTCAGTCGTTGTTGAGCAACTGATCGCTGGCGGTCATCAGGTCGTCGTGTTTGATAATTTCTATCAAGGGCATCGCGCTGCAATTCATCCAGAGGCGCGTTGTGTGGAGGGCAACCTCAACAATCGTTCTGCGTTGCGCCAGGTATTCGAGAACGATACAATCGAAGCGGTGATGCATTTTGCCTCTTATACTTTGGTGGGAGAATCGATGCAAAAGCCGTTTATGTATATTGGAGACAACGTAACGAATGGGTTGAACCTTTTACAGGAAGCGCTGGCACACGGCGTGCGACGGTTTATTCTTTCATCCACGGCCAATTTATTTGATCGTCCGGCCAAGATTCCGATCAGCGAAGAGGAGGCGATCGTTCCGGGCAGCCCGTATGGGGAAAGCAAATATCTGCTCGAAAGGATCCTGTCCTGGCTGGATCGCACCCTGGGTTTGCGGTATGCAGCCTTGCGATATTTTAACGCTGCTGGCGCCAGCGAGAATTATGGCGAAGATCATGAGCCGGAAACTCACCTAATTCCTCTGGTGTTGAAAGTCGCTTTGGGCAAGCGCTCTCACATAGAAATCTTCGGCGATGATTATCCCACTCCAGATGGCACCTGCATCCGAGATTACATTCATGTCATTGACCTGGCTCAGGCGCATATCCTGGCGTTGGAGGCGTTGGATCGCGGCAGCCGTGTGTATAACCTGGGGAATGGGCAGGGTTTTAGCGTGCGCCAGGTAATTGACGTTGCCCGAAATATCACCGGTCGTCCTATTCCGGAAAGAGTTGGCCCGCGGCGACCCGGCGACCCGGCGGTTTTGATCGCCAGCTCAGAGAAGATTCGCCAGGAATTGGGATGGCAACCGAAACACCCATCGCTTGAAAGCATTATTCAAAGCGCTTGGCAGTGGCACCTGCGGAATCCAAATGGTTATGAAAATTAATCATCCATTTCATTCGGAGCGTGATATACTCGACAAGGGTAAGTGTTGGGCAATTGGTATCGTATTCGTATAATTCGATGATGGTGTGGTAGAGATGAGACGGGCAGTTTTTTTAGACCGTGACGGGGTAATCAACGCCATGGTCTATCATACAGAGTTCGGTTTGGTAGATTCTCCTGCTAATCCAGAGGAGTTTCGATTGTTGCCCAATGTTTCGGAGGCGATTCGGTCCATCAACCAGTTGGGTTTCTTAGCGATTGTGATTTCTAACCAACCGGGGATCGCCAAAGGGAAATTTTCGCCGGCTTTGTTGGAGGCGATGACCGAAAAGATGCTCATCGAGCTTCGACAGGAACAGGCGAATATCGACGCGGTATATTATTGCTTTCATCACCCGGAAGGGGTCGTTGCCGAATATCGCGCAATCTGCGAGTGCCGCAAACCGAAACCGGGTATGTTATTCAAAGCTGCCCAGGAATGGGATATCTCGTTGCCAGAATCGTATTTTATCGGCGATGGGATCACCGATGTACAGGCTGGTTACGCGGCCGGTGTATCTACCCTTCTGGTTTATCCTAGTTCGCGTTGTTATCTTTGCGACGAATTAACTCGTCAGAAAGTCCAACCTGATCACATTGTAAAGAATTTACTGGACGGAGTTCATCTGATCCGTCAATTGGAACAGCAGAAGCAAGGTCAGGTCATTTTATAAGGACTCAGCTTATGGAAATCAGGCAATATATCGAGCCTTTGTTCAAATGGTGGAAGCTGATCGTCGTTGCATGTGTCCTGGCAGCGATTTCCAGCTATCTGGTGGTGCGACAGCAACCTCCCATTTACCAGACGCAATCTGCGCTGGTGATCGGTCGAGCAGTATATGAGCCGAATCCCTCCGGCGGCGAACTAGGTTTAGCGCAACAATTAGCGACCTATTACGCCAACATTGCCTTGCGGGATGTGGTGCGGACGGGGACGATGAACGCTCTAAACTTGACCTGGTTGCCGAACTACACCGTCAGCGCGGTGCCGAACAGTCAGATCATCGAAATTGTTGTCACAGACACCGATCCGCTTCGGGCGCAGGCAGTGGCGAATGAGCTGGCAAACCAACTCATCAAACAAAGCCCAAGCAACCCGGACCTGCAAGAGCAGAAACATCAAGAGTTCATCCGTCAGCAGATCAACCTGCTAGAAGCCCAGATTCAAGATACTTTGGATGAAATTGCCTCTAAAGAAGCGGAGCTGGGCAGCCTGAACAGCGCGCGACAAATCTCGCAGACCCAGGCTGAAATTGCGGGATTGCAACAGAAACTGACGACGCTGCAAACCAACTATGCGGCTTTGCTCAACAGCTCAAGCGGACAGGGGATGAACAGCCTGAGTTTGCTGGAGAGCGCGGCTTTGCCGCAGAGGCCGATTGGCCCTAACCGAGCCATGATCATCTTAATGTCGGTGGCGATTGCGTTTTTGATTAGCGCCGGCGCAGCTTATTTGATCGAATATCTGGATGATACTTTCGAAAACGCGGATGAGATCAATAAGCATTTGAATCTACCGGTGATTGGTTTTGTACCCGAAATCACCAAAGATGGAGAGAAAAACGATCTGGTCGTGCGCGATGGGCATTCGGTTGAGGCTGAAGCGTTTCGCGCGTTGCGGGTGAATATTGATTTCCTTCAGGTGCATTCGCCGGTAAAGACGCTTTTGGTCGTCAGCGTGGGTAAAACGGAAGGAAAGTCGGTGATTTCCACCAACCTGGCGTTGGCTATCGCGCGGAGTGGAAAGAAGGTCATCTTATTAGACGCAGATTTAAGACGCCCCAGCTTGCATCAATATCTGGATTTGCCTAATGAGACCGGTCTGAGTAACATCTTTTTAGGGCATACGGGCACTGAAGATCTTATTCAATCCACCGATCAGGAAAATCTAAGCGTGATTACGACGGGGACACCGCCGCCTAACCCAGGTGAATTGATCGGCCTGAAGTTGTTAGATGATTTCTTGCATGAGCTTTCTTCGCGGGCGGATATTGTGATTGTGGATGGTCCTCCTGTGTTGGTGACCGACGCCACAATATTATCGGCTAAAGTGGATGCAGTCTTGCTGGTCGTGGGCTATGGTCGCACACGCCGATCGGAGGCAGTGGTCGCCATGCGTCAGCTGGAGCGGGCCGGCGCCAAAATTGTGGGCGTGGTTTTCAATCGCGTTCCCGATAAGAAACAAGGGTTTTATCGCTTGTATCCGTATGATTATGGGATGGAGGCGGAAGCAACCCCCAGCAAAGTATTTCAATTAGGCAAGATTCGTATTCCTCTCCACTTTAGAGCACCCAATTTGAAGATGCCCAAAGCGGAGACGCTAAAACGCTCCAGTGAAGTGGAACATTCGGAGCCTATCGTAGATAAGACCTGATTGTTAAGCTTCTTTATCAGAGAACATTATGAAATTCCTGCGGACGGAACCTGTCCGCAGTTTTTTTAATTTGGCAGCGTTTTCTCCAGTCAGACTTGATAAACCTCTGGATTCACGCAGTATGGCAAACGCTTACCGGTGACCCCGGCGATTAGATTCTCGGCAGCCATCGTCGCCATTTTGGCGCGTGTGGCTAAGCTGGCGCTGGCGATGTGTGGAGTAATGATTAGATTATCGAGTTCTAGTAGCGGGCTATCCATGGGTAATGGCTCTGGATCGGTGACATCAATCGCCGCAGCCGCAATTTGTTTTGATTTGAGCGCCTGATAGAGAGCGGAAGGATCCACAATTGCTCCGCGTGCGGTATTGATCAAGATCGCCCCTGGTTTCATTTTCTGAAAGGTGGTCTCATTGAAAAGGTGGTAAGTATCTTTCGTCAGGGGCGTATGAATGGATACGAAATCCGATTCTTGCAACATAGTTTCCAGGTCAACGGAACGCGCAGCGGACAATTCTGCTGGCAATTCATGGTCGCTGGATGGGTCGTGATATAAAATGCGCATGTCAAAGCCGCTTGCTCGTCGAGCGAGCGCTTTTCCAATCCGTCCAAATCCGACAA
Organism: Anaerolinea thermophila; assembly: GCA_020724505.1. Taxonomy (GTDB): domain Bacteria; phylum Chloroflexota; class Anaerolineae; order Anaerolineales; family UBA4823; genus RBG-16-57-11. The sequence continues at coordinate 17,325 of DYGV01000059.1, read as the reverse complement.
TGCCTAAGGTGGCGCCATAAACATCCACGCCAAGCATGAAATCCGGCGCCCATGTTTTCCATCCACCTGTCTGCACGCAACGATGCCCCTCGACAATGCGGCGCGCAGCGGCAATGAGCAAGCCAAAGGCAAAATCCGCCGTGGTATCGGTCAGGATATCTGGAGTGTTTCCAACCGGAATGCCACGCTGCGTCGCAGCTGAAACGTCAATGTTATCCACACCCACCGCGTGATTGCTAATCACTTTCAGGTTACTCCCTGCAGCATCCATCACTTCGCCGTCAATTGGATCTGTGAGCAAGGATAACAAGCCATCTACGCCGCGTACGTGATCTATCAATTCTTGCCTGGAGGGAGGAAGTTCTCCCGGCCAGATGATAGCTTCGCAATGCTCCAACACGAGGCGTAACCCGGCTTCGAGAATTTTACGGGTGACGAAAACTCTGGGTTTGGACATGTGGCGAGAACCTCAAGAATGGGGTCACAACTTTAAGAATATTGATGTCTATGAAGATTTTACCAAGCGTATACGCGGTTCGGGGTCATTTTAATCAATAAATGCTCTGGATCGCGCAGCCAGGATTGAGGTTCGGACGAGAAAACGCCATCCTCCCCCAGATATCGAGTATAGATGCGTAAACCGCGAGAATAGCCAAGCTCTGGGTCATTGATCAACTCAGCTTCACCCTCAAAAATGACTGCATGAGAGATTTCCTGTGCTGCTGGTGTATCTATAACTAGCGAGATCTTTGGGTTCAGCAAGATTTCGCGAACTTTACGAGTGGAACGAAATGAACTGATCCAGATACAAGGATCGTCCCATTCATACCAAACAGGAACGACGTGTGGTTGTAAGGTTTTAGGGTTGCAGGTAGCCAGACGAGCCAAATGGACGCCAGCTAAAAATTCTTTTACCCAAGGTGTTTGGGTGATGGATGCAATATCCTGTGTCATATCACGCCTCATTCATCCGCCGAGCCGTTATTTAGGATGGTCAACACCTGGGGAAGCAGAGCCTGGTTGACTGCCAACGCCTCCGAAAAAACGCCAGCGTTGCCTTGCCAATCACCAAAATAGCCGCCGGCTTCGGATAATATGGGTGGAAAGGGTGCGCCATCCCAGATATTCATAATAGGGTCAAGCATGACTTCTATTCGACCCGTGGCGACCAGCAAGTAACCATAGGCGTCGCTCCATCCAATTTGATGGTAGCAAGCGGATGATAACCGCTCGAACTGGGTGATTCGACCATGTCTTCGGATGGCCTCTACCGAAGTCGTAGAAACGTATGCTTGACCAATGTCTGTTGTCGTCGAGACGTGGGCGCGGCGACCATTCCACCAACAACCCAGACCGGAAGCTGCTGCAAGCATCTCATCTAGCGCTGGAAAATAGGCTGCGCCGGCTTGCATAACTCCCTCGATTTCCAACCCGATTAGAACGGCATACAGCGGTACCCCGCGAAGGAAGGCCTTGGTGCCATCAATCGGATCTATGATCCAGCGACAACTTGCTGTCTGATGATCATCGCCATATTCCTCTCCTACAATGGCATGACCGGGGTAAGCCTTTTCAATGCGATTGCGAATCAGCGCTTCTGCCTGGCGGTCGGCTAAGGTGACGGGGGAATCATCGGCTTTATAATCTGCGTGGACGCCGGTTTGAAAGTATCCCAGGGTTAAACGACCCGCAAGATAGGCAGTTTCAGTAATAAATTCGAAATATTGGGCGAGTGGATTGGTTTTCATCGGCTTCGATGATAACATAAAAAAACTGTTACAATCGGGAAGTTGCATGTGAACCTCGATCCTCAAAGATGCGACCTATGTTTAGAAAGAAGCGCCTTTTCTCTCCTGTGGTAGCACGTTTTGTCTGGGTATTCTTCCTGATCGGGCTTTCGCTTTCATGCAACCTTGTAGATCAGGCTGTTCATGTACAGGCTACTTTGACGGCGATCCAGTCTATCCAGACTGAGCTGGCTTCCACAGGCGCTGTTTTCACCGAGGTTGCTAGCCGCCTGAACAGCACCCCTGAGCCGATTAATCATCCCACGAATATCGCCGCGACAGATTCAGCCCCTGGGGTGGAAAATGCAACGCCAACCAATGCTCAAGTCGAATCGCCGCCGCAAACCATTGATTTGGATGAGCGAACGTTGAAGTCTGCGAAGATTTTATTGTTCGAAGACATGTCAGCGTCTCGCTATATTCGATTGGTTAAAGAGGCTTTAGATCGTGGCAATTATTTCTATCTCGATGTGGGTTCTGCAAAAGGTTGGTTTAAGTCGCAATTGCTTTCGTCCCAAGAATGGGATCTGGTCATAGCTGCCGCCGAAGCGGAGCGGGATTTTGGTGGCGAGTTTTTTGAATACCTGAGTGACCAATTGGATCGTGGCGCGGCGCTCATTATTGAAAATTGGGATTTGGATTTTGCCCCGCTAGGTAGGGCGCGCCCTCTGCTGGAAAAATGCGGTGTGCGTTTTCAGTCCGATTGGTTTCAACCAGAGCTGAGAGTGTTCTATTGGACCGACCCTTCTCATCCGATCTTTAATCAGCCCAATGCGCTTTCAAGAGGTTTACGAAACGCTCCTGCACTCTGGAAAGATGACTTAGGCGATTTATTGGCGGTGGATCTCATTTCGAGCCGAACGATTGGCGAGCCGATTATCCTCGCCAGCACAAACGCAGGTTGGAAGAGCGATCATGGACTGTTGGTATCATGTGTGGAAGGGCGGATGATCTTGCAGACGTTCCGTTCGCATGAGTATCAACATGACGATATGGTGGCATTGTGGCAAAACTACATTTACAATGTTTTGAAGAGTCGCTTTACACTTATGAATCGCGCACCCCCTACACCTGTCATGACTTCATTACCATCCCCAAGCGCTTCGCCTGTCATCACCGAACACGCTCCTACGCCTGGTCCAGACTATACCTTTCCGCACGATTGCGGAGGTTTGCTCACTGTTCGTTTAACCAGGGCGCCGCAATTCCTGCGAGATTTATTCGAACATCACGCCCAGGGTATATTTTTAATTACCTATCTTGAAATCGTCAACCAGAGCAACTTCGCAATCCAGATTTGGGACGAAGATTACAGCCTGGAAGGATCAATCCGGGGCAATCCGGTTCAATACCCGCCGCATCGCGCGGCGACCGGTTATCTATACATTGAACAGGGGACGAATCTATATCAAGATCTCATTCAACCTGGCGAAACTTGGCGCACCGTGATTGCTTTTGATGTGGATCCTTCCGGCGGCGGATGGACGCTTATCTTACGCCCTGGAAGTGAATTCAATGAACAGGTGTGCGAGGCGCGGTTGTCTTTGGATCGGTAGCAAGCCCTGGAGGCAGCACGTTGTTAAGACGCTAATACTTTTGACGCAACTTCATATCATCTGAACACAAATTTGAAGATAATCATTATATAATGCAAAAAAGAGATGATCAGCTCCGGCGGTCAAACATTTGAATAACCTGGGAAAAGAGCTATGCTGGATCAGTTGCTTGGATTCATTGCCGTAGTAGCCTGGCTGTGGTTTGTGCTGGTAGTGGTGTTGATCACCGTCCGCGCGTATCAGAAAACCGGCATCATTGGGGCGTTTCGGGCGTTAGGCTCGTTTCGCGTGTTGTTAGCGTTGTTGATCGCCATTGGTTTGTCCCTATTGAGCGCCAGCCTGGTCTTTATCGAGCCTCAAGAGGTGGGGGTAGTGATCTCGGTGATCAGTCCCAATGGGTATCGGGAACAGCCTCTACGTTCGGGTTTACGTGTAATCGTTCCTTTGGCCGAGAGAGTAGTGAAATATCCCATCTACTGGCAGACCTATACCATGTCCACTGAGCCAATGGAAGGAAGTAAACTGGGCAACGACACGATTGCTGCCCGCACCTCCGATGGCCAGTCCGTGTACATTGATAGTTCGATTATCTATCGTATTGACCCTAACGAGGTCATTCGCATTCACACCGATTTGCAAAACCGATACGTCGAAGACTATATCAGGCCTGTTATGCGCGGGATTATTCGCACCGAAGTCTCGCAATTTACCGCCGATGAGGTCAACAGCTCGAAACGTAAAAACCTGGAAGCTAATCTGGAAGAACTCTTGCGAGAGACATTGAGCGAAAAAGGGTTTGTGTTGGATCGTTTCTTATTGCGCAATATTGCCTTTTCTACGCCTTACGCTTCGGCGATCGAACAAAAACAGGTAGCCGAGCAGGAGCGAATTCAGCGTGAATACCAGGCGGAACAAATTCGAAAACTGGCAGAGGGCGAACGAGATCGGCAAAAGATTGAGGCGGAAGGGCGCGCAGCAGCCATAGAGAGAGAAGCGCAAGCCCAAGCCACAGCAATTGTCTTGAAGGCGCAGGCGGAGGCTCAAGCATTGCGTTTGATTGATGAAGCGCTGAAGCAAAATCAATCCTTACTTTTGTATCGGTATATTGAGAAGTTGGCGCCCAATATCCGCGTCATGTTGGTGCCGAATAATGTGCCGTATATTTTGCCGTTGCCAGATATTACCGGCGAAACGGGCATCTCTGGCGCGCAGGGAACAATCACCCCAACGTTGACCATTCCAGGTGAAATCACCGGCACCATCAATATCCTCCCGGTGCTGACAGCAACGCCAGCTGCGCCATCGGCTACAGCCACGCCAACGCCAGTGCCATGAGCGAGCAGAACGCCGCGCGAAACATGTATGTTATAATCTTCGTCGCGTTGCCATAAAGCTAAACACTTCAAGTCTTGAAAGATGAGGAGAAAACTATGCAATTGCTTATTTTGTTAATCATTGCCGGAGTAATTGGCTACTACCTGGCGCGTAGCAAGTATAGCAAGTCTATTGACGAAGCAGCAAGCAAGATAACCGACTCATCTCGCAGCGCAGCGGATAAGGTCGAAAGCTGGTGGCAAGGAGTATTCAAGAGGAACAAACCACCGCAGGCCGAGGTGATTGAGGGGCAGGCGGCTGATGTCTCTGAAGAGCCCGCGCCTCCTGCTGAGAAACAGCCCAGCCGTCGCCGAGAGTCATCCTCATCTGAAAAGACGGAATAAGATCCAATGAAAGCAATCAAGGCAGGTCGTTTGGCCTGCCTTTTAGCGTTTAAATTATTTTCATTGCCATCTATTGCACTGGCGCGAGCTAATTTAACGGGGTGATTTACTCCAATTCAGGACAAAATCCACCAATTCGTTGTATTGTTGAGCGGCGCGGCTTTCAGGCGCAAGTTCAAAGATCGTTTTACCTTCTACAGCGCACTCGCGCAAAACCGTAGCCCGATGAATGGCCGGCAGCAATAGACCGCTGAAACGATTTTGTAGATCTTTCAATGTAGCTCGACTTTCGCGGGTGATGGCGTCATAAAAGGTGGGCAAGATCCCCAAAATGCGCCCCTGCCATTTGAATTCATCGTGGATGCGTTTGAGAGTGACCGCAATGTTAAAGACGCCATCGGTCGCCAGATAATCTACCGCGCAGGGGATTAACACGCCATCTGCAGCCCACAATGCCTGTTCTTGCAATTCTCCTACACTGGGGGATGTGTCAATCACGATGTAGTCTATCTTATCATCCGCTGCGGGCCCTACCAACTTTTGATGCGTGAAATTAATGGGCGTCCTTTGAACGTTCAACACGGTTTGAGCGGTTGCGGTCTTACGGTCGCCCAAGACGACGAAGAGGTTTTTTCTATCTGTAGAGCGAATGACTTGAGGTAAGGGGCTTTCCGCCACCAGGAGGTTGAAAGTGCCCGATTCGGGTTTCAACCCTAAGATCGTGGCGCATTGACCTTGCGGATCGAAATCCACCAGCAAGACGCGTTTTCCCCGCTGAACTAGGCCATGCGCCAGGTTGACCGCAATGGTGGTCTTGCCGACCCCGCCCTTTTGATTGGCAATCGTGATCGTCGTTGTCATAGTCCTACGAAGATATTTGGATTTGGCTATTATTCGTTTGTGGATGGCGGCGGCGTAAAGCCCGTCGGCCAGATGGTAAAGCTGTTGTAGATAATATCCGTCAGGTCGGCTCTCAGGTTGTAAGATATACCGTCAATTTCGATGGTTTCCACAAATTGAACTTGAGACAAATCCGTACTGCTCAGATCTGCGCCGGTCAAGTTGACGCCAGCCATTGAAATCGGATTGAAGCGTTTGCCGCTCGTCACCACGCCTTGCAGATTCGCGGCGCATAGATACATCCGTGCGTTGCGCCATGCCCCGCTAAAGAAAAAAATGCGTCCAGCATCCAGCGCAAAATTCACCGGCACCTCTTTTATTTGGGAATCCTCCGCGGTCAAAAAAACGCCGTCAATGCAATCCAGCGAGGTCAGCTCACGGAAAAGCCCAGCATATCTCAAATCCACCGGAAAAGCAACCGGGGTCATTGAGACCAGGGTGACGTTGTCTAAATTCGTAGTCGAAAGGTCTGTTTGGCTGAGATTAGCGCCTGCCAGATTAGCATTGCTCAGATTGGTATTCTCCAGGCTCGCTCCGCTCAGGTTCGCGCCGCGCAAATCTACGTTGCTGAAATCAATAGCGCTGAGATTTGCCCCTCGAAGGTTTGCTCCCCGAAAATTTGCCCCTTTGAGGACTGTGCCTTGTAAATCAGCCTGAGCCAGGTTGGCGGATTGAAAATCTGCGCCAGATAAATTTGCGCCGTTGAGTTTGGCTTGAAAGGCGACCACACGCCCGTTAATCTCGCGGGTCATGACGAACGTTACCGGTGCTGAAGAACTGCGACTAAAATCTGCCTCTGAGAGATCCACACCGGCGAGATTAGCGCCGGCCAACATGCTGCCAGAGAGATCGGCTTTGCGCATGTTCGCGCCGGCTAAAACCGTTTGTATGATCTGACCGTTTTGAACATAGATGTCGAAACGGGCATCTGTCAGATCTGCTTTTTCCAAGACAACGCCTGATAGTCCCGCGCCGTAGAACTCGGCGCGGCTAAGTTTGGCGCCCGTCATATCCGAGCCATCAAAGTAGGTGAGTGTGCTGATCACTCCGGTCAAGTTCGCGTTGCGCAAGTCGGTGCCTGATAGGTCGGCGTCAACAAATGACGCCCCTGCCAGATTTGCGCCGGGCAGATTTGCCCCATAGAGACTGGCGCCATTCAATGTTGTGCCCAGCAGGTTGGCTTCGGATAATTGCGCGCCTTGCAAGATTGCGCCGGCCAGGTTTGCCCCGCTCAGATCCGCTCCCGAAAGATTTGCCCCATTCAGGTTGGCGTCGGTAAGTTGCGCACCGCTCAGTCTAGCCCCGCGAAAGTTGGATCCGATCAAGTTCGCTTTATTCAACTTCACTGCGGTTAACAAAACTCGTTGCGTGAAATCTAAATCCTTGAGAATTGCCAGGGATAAATCTGCGCTGCTCAAATTCGTGTTATTTAAAATTGCGCCCGTCAGGTTTGCTTCTCTCAAATCAGCGCCCAGGAGATCTGCGTTGGTCAAATTCGCTTCGATGAGCGATGCAGAGGTCAACGTCGCGCCGATGATTTCTGCGTCGGTCAGGTTAGCGCCGCGCAACGATGCACCGGTAAAATCTGCGCCGTTGAGCACTGCATTGGTGAAGTTTGCATATTGCAGATTCTTGCCGCGGAAATCGCGCCCGGTTAGGTTTTGGTTCATGCAGCGCGGAGGACATCCTAACTTGCGATTGATGACAACTCCAGCGATCAAGGCAATAACCACGCCCAATACAAGGGCTTCCTCAATCCACTCACGCCAGCGGAATTTTTTTACATGCGCTGTTTTAGCGGTTTCCATAAATACAGGGATCCGATCTATTTGCCTAAATATATCGCCGATGGAGGCGCGGCAAAGCCAAGTGGCCAGCGTGTGTTTTCATCATAAAGCACGCCTTGCAAGATCGCGTCTCGCAACAGTGGTTTGAGGCGCGTCTCGGTTAAATCCGAAACCCGACTATCCGCCATAAAGCGCGTCATGGCGGTTTGCGCCAGGGCGGATCGTAGCGCATCGCCGGTCAGTAGCTGATAAGAGAAATCCGGAGGGGAATTGGGAGGCGTAGGTAAAGTGAGGATTGCTCCAGTTAGATCTGCGCCGCGCAAATCCACGCCGCTGAGATCTGCTCCGACCAGGATGGCGCCATTTAGTCGGGCGTTAGCCAGATTGGCGCCGGTCAGATCGGCGCCAAAGAATGTACTTCCGGTGAGATTGGCGTAACTCAGGTTGCTGCCAACCAGCAGGCTCAGGTTGATCCACGCCCCGGTGATGTTGCTTTGGCGCATATCCGCGCCGCTGAAGTTGGCCGCGCTGAGGACGCCGCCGCTAAAGTTGGTTTCTACCAGGGTGGCGCCGCTGAGATTTGCATTGTATATTTCGACGCCGCTTAAATTTACTTTGGACAGGTCGCAGCCGATCAGATCCGCCCCGGCCAGAAACGCGCCGCGCATCACCGTGGTGCGCAAGTCCACTTTGAGCAATGACGCTCCCCTGAGGTTGGCGCCGCTCAAGTCTGCATATTCCAGAATAGCGTTTCGCAGGTTCGATAGGGAAAGATCCGCCCCCACCAGGCGGGCGCCGGAAAGTACGGCGCTCTCTAGGTTTGCCTGGGGTAAGCGGGCGCCGGTCAGGTTGGCGGTGGTAAAATTCGCGCCTACCAGGTTCGCTTTACTAAGGTTAGCGTCCATGAAGAGGCCATTGCTCGCGTTTACCCCGCGGCGATCCACGCTGCTCAGGTTGCGCCCAACGCAATTGGGAGGACAGTTGTTGGTTCTCACCAATCCGCAGCCGGCAAGCCAGAGGCTGAGGAGGATTAGGAGGCAGAATCGTTTAGCGAGCCGCATACCCCATTTATACAGTGTTACGGTCGAATGGGAAGAGTTGGTTTAAAATCTGGCGGCGTTCATCGCAGCCGCAACTTTTCCCGGTAACTTGTTCGTATAACTTTGCCAGTTGATCTAAACCCGTCAGGTGGGTAAGGTCTGCGACCGTATCGCCTAAGCCCTGACCAGCTTTAATTCCGGTGCGAACTTTCATCTTTTTCCCTTTCAATTCGAGGTTGCTCTATTATAACTTGCAATGTGCATGAAATCTCGGCGGCTATGGATGCGCAATGACCAATACCGTTGGTGCTCGCGAGAGAACACATTGCAAAGCACGTTGCAAATTCTCGGGATCCAAAGCGCCAAAACTTTCATCCAAAACAATCAAATCCGCTTTTTGCAGCAAGGTGCGGGCGATGTACAGACGGCTGCGCTCCCCATGCGATAACTGCCAGCCGCTTTCACCCAGGATCTGCTGAAAGCCGGAGGGCATTCGTTCGAGCAATTCGCCAAGCCCCAACTCGCGACAAATAGCCTCGGCTTCTTGCAGATCTTCGGGTAGAGGCGGCCAGCGCCGTCCCATCAATAAGTTAAAGGCGAATGTTTCGGAGAATACATAATTTTCCTGGAATTGAGGCGCCATTACGACTCGCTTTCGCCATTCCTCTACCCCCAGGATTTGCCGATCGAATCCCCAAAGTAGCAGCGAGCCCGATTCTGGTGCGCGTAAGCCAGTCAACACCCCAGCTAGGGTGCTCTTTCCCCCGCCCGAAGGACCTTCCAACAGGATGCGGTCGCCGGGATGAATTTCAAAAGAACAGCCCTGCAACACGGGCCGACCCTGGGGGCGATAACGGAAGAAAATATCATGCGCCTGGATCAGCGGTTGACGGGTGGAGCTCAGGGTTTGATCTCGGCTGGCGGCGACGGGCTGATATGGCTCTCCCGCCGCAGGCGGCGCAAAACCCAGCGCTGGCAAGGGGCGCGGGCGTGCGGCTGCTTTAAATAGTGGCCCAACCTGTTGCCAGGCGTTCATTAAATTAGCCAGACTTTGCACACCGCCGGCGAGTTTGCTCAGACCCTGGGAAGCCAGCAAAACGCCTCCTAGCCCAATTGCCAGTGCTTGTGGTGGTGGACTGCCGGAGATGTAAGCCAAAGCTATGGTGCTCATGCCCACCAGGATCCAGCCACGAGAAACAAGCGTGCTGATCTGGACGCCAATTCGATCCAGGTTTTCGGATAACTTCAGGTAACGATCCAGCTCTTGGTCTTCATCGCTATGCCAATAGGCGGGATTCTCTTGGATCAACCGTGTTCGGTGACCGACCATTTCTTCTACCAGGCGATTTGTCATCTCCCGATAAGCGGTAGTCCAGTCGTAGCTGGCGCGATAATAGCGCCAAAGCCAAACGAGGGTGAGCAGCAACCAGACCGATAAACCAACGACGCTCGCAGCACCGCCGGCGCCGCGAGATAGAACGCCAAAAGCCAACGCCAGCTCGATGAATGACAACAAAGCAGTGAAACCGCCGCTTAGAGCTAGCATTTCTACCGCTTCGGATTCCATGACCCGATTCAAGAACTGACCCATTCCCTGGCTGCGAACTTCCTCGGGATCGAGTTTGAGCGTTCCCTGGATCAAACGTTGCTTGAACAGGCTGCCAACGCTCATGGAGAGTTCGCTTTGAGCGTTGCTCACAATGATTTGGACCGGGATGGTGGATAGCAACAAGATTGCCCAGGCAAACAGCCAGCCCAAATCAAAGTGCCCTTGAAAGATGCCTCGTCCGATGACATACCAGGAGGCGATCGAGAGCATTTGCTGAACGAAATACATTCCCAATAACAGGGCAATGGGGCGATAAACGCCTGTGTGACGGAAAAGATGGTGCAGTTTCGCCGAAGGCGGTATGCGTAAGATCCAGCCGACCTCCAACCGCAGTGGGCCTAACTGATCTCGCAAAATGGCGGCTTGCGCCCGCTTTCTGCCCGATTCAGGCGCCTGGACTTCTTCCAAAACCTGGTTGATCAGACCGATTAATTGGGCTTCGAATGGTTGGCAAATAATAGACTGAAGGAGATCGGCGCGAATGGGGCGCACCCGTAAATCGGGGCATAAAAAGTATGCCTTTTGGCGACTGCTCCGCACCATGGCGAGGTAGGAAGAAGTACCGTTGCTGAATTCATCGGGTACCTTCAAAATCGCCGGGCTGGCTGCCTGCACCAGCAAGTGAAATTCTGCATATTGAATGCTGATAGGTTCAACTTCCAGCTCTAAATACCCGGCGGCATTATCCATCCATGATCCAATAGCGAGGTCGCTGGCGTGGAATAGACTTTCTGGCGGTTGGGGCAAACGTACTGGACGCGAGATCATCCCCGATCTTCGCGCCAGATTTTCGATCAATTCCCCCATTCTGGAAATCGGCCAGGTATATTTTGCAAGCTCCAAGGTTTTGCCGGCCATTTTCAAAATGATGTCCAATGTGGAAAAAATTCGACGATGGTGAAATCTTATCATGCGCGTATAGGAGGGACAAGAGGTATTTGTCGGAATGAGGGCGAACAGGAAGCTACGTCATTTGTCGCGCTTGCGCTGATACGAACAATTCTCATTGTATAATACACCGACAGGAAAGGCCTCCAGGAGGAGGGCGCATAAAGTGTCGCTTCAATTTTCTCGTTCGATGCGTGTACTTCAATTGGATAGTTTTCGCGCTGCGCGGATAGGGCTTTTGCTCGCCGCGTTAAACATGGCAATCTTGGTGATATGGTTCTTTACGGCCAAGGTCACGCTATATGAAGTCTCTACTGAAATCGCGCTGGGTGATAATGATCGGATTATTGCCAGCTTTCCAAAGGAGTCGCTTGCCCGCGTTCGCGTCGGGCAACCAGCGTGGCTGAGGGTTGACCTGGGCGCGGAGCAACCTTCGCTAAAGTTGCCGGCGTTGGTCTATGAAATCCAGCGGGACCAAAACAAGGTGGTGTTTGTCGTCCTGGCGAACGAGTCGCCGGTTAACTACCTCGCTGAAAAACCCAGCGGTCAGGTTGAAGTGGAAGTGGAGTATATAACCCCGGCTGAATTGGTCTTGCGCACCTCGGGGAAATTGTTGAATCGTAATCAGATTCCGCTCAGCCCCCAGACTCTTGAGACGCGGGATTAGTATGCTATTTGAAACGCCCGTCCCCGGCCAACGTTTCTTTGCGCCAGAGGTGGTGCAGACTTCCGCTATGGATTGCGGCCCTGCGGCGTTGAAATCCATTTTGGAGGGTTTCAACATTCCCGTGAGCTATGGCCGCCTGCGGGAGGCCTGTCAGACCGATGTGGATGGCACTTCGATCAATACCATCGAAGACATTGCGGTTCAGCTTGGTCTGCGGGCGGAGCAGGTCATGTTGCCTGTAGATCATCTGGTTTTGCCGGAAGCGCAGGCGTTGCCGGCGATTGTGGTTGTTCAGCGGCCAAGCGGTTTGACGCATTTTCTGGTGGTCTGGGCGAGGGTGGGGGACTTTTTGCAGATCATGGATCCAGCGACCGGTCGCAGATGGTCAACCTGGAAGAATTTTCAAAACGAAGTATATCTTCATACCTTTCCGGTGCCTGCGGAAGACTGGCGCGCCTGGGCAGGTTCTGAGGGGATGTTAGCGCCGCTCAGGCGCAGGATGAGGGATTTACAGATAGATGCAGCAACACAGGAGGGCTTGATCGCTCACGCTCTGCAAGATCAGGGTTGGCGCTCCCTGGCTACGTTGGATGCGGCCACGCGCATGGTTGCTGCGCTGGTAAAAGGGCGAGGAATTTCAAAAGGGGAGCAGGCTGGGCGCGTTTTAGGTCGGTTTTATCATCTCAATTTATCTGGTCCGATCCCGAACATTGATCCAGAAAGCAGAAAAATTCTAGAAAGTGTTTCGGAAAAACCGCAAAAAAGCCTGATGATCCCGGCTATGTACTGGTCGGTGTTGCCTCTGATCGAAACCGAAGCCGAGGTGAGCGGTGAGCAGCCCCCGCGTCGCTTACTCTTGCGCGGCGCGGTTCTGGTGCGCATCCTGGGCAGAAGCGAGGAAGGCGTCGTTTCCGTGGGAGGGCAGGCTGAACTCCCATCTGCTGCTCCGCTGCCACCTGACCTGGCGGCGGCGCTGACTGAGCCAACTTATCGTCCGGAGCGCGAGGTATGGAAAGCATTGAAGCAAGATGGATTTCTGACGCCCATAATCCTGGTATTTTCTCTGTTTTTGGCTACAGTTGGCGTTCTGGTTGAGGCATTACTGTTTCAAGGAATTATTCAGATTGGGCAAAGCCTGACGCTGGCTTCGCAAAAGATCACCGCATCCATTGTTTTGCTGCTGTTTATTCTGGGATTGCTCTTGTTGGAGGCGCCGATCAGCGCCGCGGTACTGCGCATGGGGCGGCGGTTAGAAGCTCGTTTGCGGATTGCATTTCTGGAGAAAATCCCCCGTCTGGGCGACCGTTATTTTCGCAGCCGTTTGACATCGGATATGACCCAGCGGGCTTACGACCTGCGCGCCTTGCGCTCGTTACCCGGTCTGGCGGTGAATGTGTTGCGTACCAGTTTTCAATTGATCTTGACAATGGTCGGCGTGATCTGGATTGATCCACGCAGCGCGCCGTTGGCGATTACCGGCACGGTGTTTTTCGTTGCTTTATCATTTCTCAGCCGGCCATTGTTAGAGGAACGCGATCTACGTCTTCGCACGCACACCGGCGCCTTGAGCCGTTTTTATCTGGACTCGCTTTTGGGTTTGATCCCGGTGCGAACGCATGGCGCTGAGAGGTCAATGCGCCGACAACATGAAACTCAACTCTACGAGTGGGTTCGCACAGGGAGAGAGTCGTATAACGTCGCTACGCTGATCCAGGCGCTGGGAACGTTGTTATATTCCGGCTTTGCGATTTTGATCCTGGTCAACTACCTGCTGAAGGGCGGAGAGATCAACGAGATCTTGCTGCTTTTTTATTGGACGCTCAACCTGCCGGCGCTTGGGCAGGCGTTAGCAGATGCCATCCAGCAATATCCGATGCAGCGGAACATGATCTTGCGCTTGCTGGAACCATTGAGCGCTCCCGATGAGGAACAAGCCTGGTTGGCAGGGCAACAACCGGATACGGGCGAACTCGTTTTAGATGAAACTTCAGATGCGCCGCCGGAGATTGAGATTCGGGATGTCATTCTTCAAGCCGGCGGTCACGTAATCCTAAAAAATATCAATCTCAAAATTGCGCCGGGGGAGCACATCGCCATTGTTGGGTTGTCTGGGGCGGGAAAATCCAGCCTGGTGGGCTTGCTGTTGGGGTGGCACCGGCCTTCTCAAGGACAAATCCTGGTGGATGGAAAATTGTTGGATGGTAAGAGGTTGCAAACCTTGCGTCTGCAAACCGCCTGGGTGGATCCAGCCGTTCAGCTCTGGAACCAATCGTTGTATGATAATTTGCGCTACGGTACGCCTCAAGATCAAACTCGCCCGATTGGAGAAATCATCCAGTCGGCGGATTTGTACGACGTTTTGGAGCGATTGCCAGAAGGTTTGAAGACGAACCTGGGGGAAGGGGGCGGTTTGGTATCTGGCGGCGAAGGGCAGCGCGTGCGCCTGGGGCGCGCTATGTTGCGTACTGGTGTGCGCCTGGTGATCCTGGATGAACCATTTCGCGGATTGGATCGTGAAAAGCGGAGGACGTTATTGAGCGAAGCGCGGCGAGTTTGGAAGGATAAAACTTTGCTGTGCATCACCCATGATATTGGGGAAACGCGGAATTTTCCGCGTGTGCTGGTCATCGAAAATGGCGAAATCGTCGAAGATGCGCCGCCAGACATTCTGGAGGCAAACCCAGACTCGCGCTACCATGAGATATTGGCGGCAGAGGTGAAGGTACGAGAGGAGCTTTGGGAAAGCGCCGAGTGGCGTCGCTTCACCATTGACCGAGGTGTGTTATCGCCCAGCAATGATAAGAAGCTTTCTTAAACCGAGGCGGGGAATGATCTTCTCCTCCGATAGGGAATCCTATCAGGCGCGTGTGTTATAATGCACAAAGGTTTTCAGAACATCCACGAAATTCAGAAGGAGGTGACAAATGTTGGAACTGGTGGTTCTTTGCCTGATCGCCCTGGCAATCGGGTATGTCATTGGTAAAAGTCGTAAGTGATGCGGGGAGGCTGTAATGTATTTGTTTAGCCTGGTTTTGTTGTTTGGGCTGTTAGGCTATATTCTGGCAATCAGTCGTATCGGCAAAACCATTGATGCAGCGACCGAACATTGGGTGGATCAATTCGATAGACGTTGGCGCTCATTATTCAAACGTCGAAGTCAAACCAGCGATTTTCGCGTTTGGGCATTGGGGGTGGGAGCTCCGTTGTTGCCGGATGATTTTAAAAGTTGGCTAGCCAGATTATCACCGGAGGAAGCTCAAGATTTCAACTGGTCATTAATTGAATATACTAAAAGTTTAGGTCTTCATCTGGATCAACTGCTGGATGGCAGCCTGGATCATGATCCGCGCATGCGCCAGGTGTACGTGGAGGCGATTGTTGTGTATAGCCCAGCGTATCGCAAAGCGCGCCAGGCTTTACAAAAAGCCGCCGCGGATGCGGAGAAAAACCCTGCCGTGGATCCAGATGCCGAGAAACAGGCAGCAGAAAAAGCGCCCAGGCGAAGAAAGTAGGATGCGGCTGACGCTGCCGAGACTGCCCCAGCCTCTTAGCGGCGGTGGGCAATAAAATCAAGGTATTTATTGGTTTTTTAATTTCTAACCAACGTTGAATTGTGCAGCGAGGGATGGCTCAAGCGGATTGGCGTCCGATGCTGATTCTGATGAGCCATTGTTCTGTATGCGCCTCTTTTTCGAATTGTTCTGAAATGTAATGATGACGCGCTCAAGTGCGCTGCACGGAACCCTGATCTTACGGGAAGATAAAGTAGAATTTGCAGATGATCAAGCGGCGCATTTGCTTGGGGTCGCGCCGGATCGTCTGCGTCGTTTGTCGCTCAAAGATATTACCGAGCTAGTAGATCCTACCGATGCGCAAAAAATATACGAGGCGCTTCACGCCAACGATCCGGCAAATCCAACTATTCCGCTGACGGGTATCCGTATACGAAATACACCTGTGGGAAACGAAGTAGATCTGTTGATTGACCGGACGATCTATCAGGGCGTCGAAGCTCAACGGATGGTATTGATCCATCGAAGCGCGACACAGTTTCCTGAGGATCGTTTGCGCCAACACGTGCAACGCTTGCAACTTTTGCACGAGATTGATCAGGCAATTCTGTCTATCCAGGATGAACAAGCCACAGCCCTGGCTGCGCTTAGCCGCGTTGAAAAGCTGGTGCCTCATTATCGGGCGAGCAGCGTGGTGTTGATTGACAAAGAACGGGGAGAAGCGCAAGTATTAGCGCTACACGCCTCTGGGGATGTGGGTAATTTTGCTGAGCAAACGTTTCGTTTGAACGAATTAGCCATAGATCTACCCACGTTAGAGAGCGGTCAACCGTATATCTTGCCCGACATTGCCGCGTTAGAGCGCTGGAACTATTTGCACAGGCAAATGGCAAGGTTCGGTGTTCGATCCTATGTATCCACTCCCTTGCGCTGGGGGGGGAAGTTAGTCGGCGCGTTGTATCTGGCTTCTGCTGCCCCAAATGTTTTTCAAGAAGATGAAGTGCAGATCGCTCAAGAGGTTGCCGATTCGTTGGCTATTGCCATACAGGAGGCGCGCTTCCGCCGTGATGAGCGTCAACGTCAACAAGAAGCCGAGGTGATGAGGGATGTAATGGCTTCACTGGCTTCTGCCGGCGATCTGAAGCAAAGCCTGGAAGCGCTCATGGTCAATCTGCACAATTTGATCGCCTATGACCGCGCCAGTTTGTTTTTGTTGGACGAAAATGAGCGTCTGGCGCGCGCCGACCGTTTGACCGCCGGCGCTGAAGGCGGGGTGACCGTTTATCTGGAAAACCATCCTGTAGTGGCTGAAATGCGCCGTACGCGCCGACCGGTGGTTGTTGCGGATATTCAGCAAGATGGCCGGTTTTCGGGTTGGCCGGACATCCAGTCTGTACATGGATGGCTAGGAGCGCCATTACTAGCCGGGAATCAAATGTTAGGGTTCATCTCGCTTGGCGCTCTGAAGCGAGACGCCTATTCTGCTTCTGATTCTGAAACAATGGAAATGTTTGCCGCTCAGGTGGCTCAGGTGTTGGAACGCGTGCGACTGGATGAACAATCCCAACGTCGCAGCGAAGAGTTGGAAGTGCTTTCAAACATTACCTTTGCTATCGGCAAAGCAGAAGGCGGCGGCGATACGCTTAACGAGATCCTTAAGCAGATTGCAACGTTTTTCAACGCCGATCAAGGCGCAATTCTGGTGCATGATCGCGGCCAGAATTGCTTGGTGGTCAAAGCTGGTTTTGGGAGCACGGCTTTAGATTTGATCCACCCATACAACAATGATCTATTATGGGATGTCATTGCGAGCGGACAGCTTCGAGTAATTAACGATGTAAATGCATACCTCTCTGGTGGA
>DYGV01000058.1 GCA_020724505.1 Anaerolinea thermophila | reverse complement strand
CGCCTGCCGCCAACCTTTCGAGCAATTTAAGCCAATCTGAGCCGCGCCCATTGAAAGCCGATCCTTAACCGACCCCTTTCTTCTACCCAATCTTGCTTCCTCAGGAGGATAATCATGTCCAAACTGATCGCCCTTTACCGCCGGCCGGTAGATCCCGCTGAATTCGACCGCCATTATTTCCAGGCGCATCTGCCACTGATCGCTAAAGTGCCGGGGCTGCAAAAAACAACCCTCACCCGTTTCACCCGTTCTATCATGGGTGAGGAATTTTATCTGATGGCAGAGATGACTTTTGCAGATCGAGAGACGCTCAAGGCAGCCATGAAAAGCCCCGAAATGGCTGCCGCGGGGGAAAACCTGAACTCATTTGCCGCTGGCCTCGTCACCCTGTTGTTGGGGGAAGAAGAATAGTAGGGACAACTACAGGGCGTCTTGCACTGATCTTCAGATTGCCAGCAAAGCCAGGGCGCACAGACAAAAGAACAAGCCGAGAAGTTGTGCGCGGGAGATCTTCTGACGCAGCAATAGCGCTGAAAGCAGCACGGTTGTTCCTGGGTACATGGAGGCCGTCACGGCTGCAATATCCAGGCGGGTGAAATTTACCGCCAGCAGGTAGAGGATGTTGCCGCCGGCGTCCAGAACGCCGGCTAACAATCCCAGGGGATTGCCCGTCAGTGGGGGGAGCTGGCTTCGCTGCATCCATAACAGGAGCGCCGCCGCGACCACCGCCGCAGTTTTGGCTACTACCAGTGTAATGAAGATCTGCTCGCGCTCTATCTGAGCCAGCAACACGAAGAAACCGCCAAACGAGATACCCGCCAGGATAGCCAATCCAAAGCCGCGATGTCCGACGCCCCCTGTGTTTTCGGTTGGTCTTGAAACCAGCCAGATGCCCACAAGACCAAGCATCAAGCCGCCCAACTGAGCAAAGCTTGGCCAACCTTCGAAAAATAGACTCACCCCTAAAGGCGCAATCGCCCCGACCACCGCAGCAGTTGGCGCGACCAAACTGGCGTTGCCCACCGCCAGCCCGCCGTACAGCGCGGCGATCCCTATCATCCCCGCAACCCCTGCTGCAATCGCCCAGACCGCGCCCATCAAAGACGGCAGTGCTTCGCCTCGCGCGATTGCAGCCAGAGAGAGCATCACCAGGCCTGATAGCGCCGCCAGGAAGGTCGCTTGCAGGGGCTTGATATGGAACGCGGCGCGTCCGCCGCAATAATCCCCGCTGCCCCAAACCAGCGCCGACGCCAAACCAAACAGGATCCCCAGCCCGTGAGATGACATGTTAGCACGCAGCAATTATCACAACGAGGCTATCTCTTTCACCTGGCCATTGCGCAAATACACCCGCACTACGCGCGGGAGCAGTGCCGTGGTAATTTCGTAATTGATCGTATCTGCCCATACAGCCACCTCCTCGGCGCGGATTTGCTCATCCCCTTGCCGCCCGATCAAGACCACCTCGTCGTCCTGTTGAACATCGGGGATGTCGCTGGCGTCCACCACGAACTGATCCATGCACACCCGGCCGATCAACGGCACGCGGCGGCCGCGGATTAAGACGCAGCTTTTGTTGGACAAAATGCGGTGATAGCCGTCGCCATAGCCTACCGGCACCAAGACGGCGCGGGTGGGTTTCTGCGCGATAAACGTGCGCCCATAACTGACCGCAGCGCCGGGCGGCAACCAGCGCACGCGGCTGACTTTGCTCTTGAGCGTCAGAGCCGGGCGGATCTCGAAGACTGGCGGCCACTCGCTGGATGGATGCATCCCATATATTGCGATTCCAGGGCGGATGGCGTTGAAGTGAGCCGCGCGCAGCTTCATCGCTGCCGCGCTATTGGCGGCGTGCGTCAGCGTGAATGTAAAGCCCGCCGCTCTAGCGGCTGATAGCGTCTCCTGAAAGAGCGTCAATTGCTGCAAAACGTAGCTCTGATCCGCCCAATCCGCCGTGGCAAAGTGCGTAAACACGCCTTCGACCCAAATGCCGGTCAGCGGCTGGATCGAGCGTAGAAAATCCAACGTCTCCTCAGGCAACAGTCCGTAACGGCTCATGCCGGTATCCACCTTGACATGCGCTGCGACCCGCGCCCCAGAGGCGCTGGCGCGGGCGGAGAGCGCCTGGACAAACTCAACCGTCATCATGCTTGGGGTCAGCCGCCAATCCACAACCATCTGAGCGCCATCTGGCGGGGTATAACCCATCACCAAAATGGGCGCCTGAATGCCCGCCCTGCGCAGTTCAACGCCTTCAATGGCGCGATGCACTGCCAGCATCTCCGCACCGGCCTCCAACGCAGTTTTCCCCACCTGCGCCGCGCCGTGACCATACGCGTTGGCTTTTACGACCGCGATCACCTTTACGCCTTCACCAACGTGACGTTTGTACGCCTGCACGTTCCATTCGATTGCATCCAGATCAATCTCCGCCCAGGTGACAATTCCTTCCAGCATTGGTTTCTCCTGTGTTTACTCAACAATGAGGGTTGCTGAGCCATTGTACCAGCTCAGCAACCCCAGGCGTATAACCAGATGCGCGATCTCAAGCGCAGCGCGCTTGAGCAGCTTTTGCCGTTAGCTCACTTCACGCCCAGATATGCTGCTCGCACCATTTCGTTTTTCTTTAAGTTTTCTGCCGTGTCGTCCAACACGATATTGCCGATCTGTAATACATAGCCGCGGTGCGCCACAGAGAGCGCCATCAGTGCGTTCTGTTCCACCAACAGGATGGTGGTGCCTTCCTGCTGGTTCAGGGTCTTGATTACTTCAAAAATCGCCTCCACCAGCACCGGCGCCAGCCCCATTGAGGGTTCATCCATCAGCAGAATATGCGGTTTCAGCATCAGACCCCGCGCCGTGGCCAGCATCTGTTGTTCGCCGCCAGATAATGTGCCGCCCTTTTGGTTGATTCTTTCCTTCAGGCGCGGGAAGATGCCAAAGACGAATTCCATACGGCGTGCTACTTCCGCCCGATCTTGTATGGTGTAAGCGCCCATCTCCAGGTTCTCACGCACCGTCAGGCGCGGGAAGATGCCTCGCCCTTCGGGGACGTGACCCACGCCAAGTTCGACAATTTGATGCGGAGGCAGACCAGTGATATCCTGTCCTTTGAGTCGCACAGAGCCGTGCCGCGGTTTAATCAACCCGGAGATCGTGCGCAGAGTGGTGCTTTTGCCAGCGCCGTTAGCGCCGATTAGGGTGACGATCTCCCCTTCCTCGACCCTCAGAGAAATCCCCTGGAGCGCGTGAATGTGCCCGTAGTATGAATGAACGTTTTCCAATTCCAGCAGGCTCATGGGAGTTCTCCTGTTACTCTTGCATGGCTTCTACTGCGCCGCGCCCCAGATAGGCCTCGATTACTCTGGGATCGTTGCTGATCTCAGACGGTAAACCCTCGGCGATCTTCTGACCGTAGTCCATCACCGTGATGCGCTCTGAAATGTCCATTACTACCCGCATCGAATGTTCGATGAGCAGGATCGTGATCCCCAGCCGATCACGCAGGCGGCGGAACAAATCAACTGCCTCATCCGTTTCGCGTGGGTTCATGCCCGCGGTCGGTTCATCCAGGAGCAACAGCTTTGGCTCGGAGGCCAGAGCGCGGGCGATTTCCACTCGCCGTTGAGCGCCGTATGGCAGATTGCGCGCCAGTTCGTCTCCCAGCCCTTTCAACCCCACAAACGCCATCAGCTCAAAAGCGCGCTCGTGAGCATATTTTTCTTCGTTCAGCAGTCTGCGGTTGCGCAACAGCGCATCTGCCATATTTTGGCGCAGACGGGGATGCATCCCTACCATGATGTTTTCTATCACTGTCATGCTGGCAAACAGGCGAATATTTTGGAAGGTGCGCGCCATGCCCAGGCTGGTGATTTGATCTGGGCGCTTTCCCACTAACGAGTGACCATCGAAGAGGATCTCGCCTTCTTCAGGTCGGTAAATGCCCGTCAAGGTGTTGAAGAAAGTGGTCTTTCCTGCGCCGTTGGGACCAATGATGCTGACGATGCTACCTTGCTCCAGGACGAAATCCATTCGGCTGACAGCCTGCAAACCGCCAAAGCGCTTAGTGACCTGTCGAGTTTCAAGCAGCGCCATGCTTTGCCTCCCCGGAAGTGGATTGCCCCGTAGGGTTCGGCGCATCCCCGCCGTCTGGATGCAGTTCTTCGTTCTCCAAAATTTCCTCCCGCGTCAGTTCGCGCTTGCGTCGCTCCGCAGGGATCAAGCCTGCCGGCCGATAGATCATCATCACGATCAGGATGATGCCAAAAAGCATACGCTGATACTTAGCCGGATCGAGCTGGGTGGAAAGGTTCTTCCAGGCAAAGTTGATGATGGGGATCACTGCATCGCTCTGGCGTAGCTGACTGAGGTATAGCGATAACCCTTGCAACACCTGAAGGTTCAGAATAATCACCACCGCTGCACCCACGATCACGCCTGGTATGCTGCCCAGGCCGCCCAGAATAACCATGGAGAGCACGCCGATGGACTGCATGAAGGAGAACGATTCGGGGCTGACAAATGTACGGCTGGCGGCAAACAAGACGCCCATCACACCGGCGAAAGAAGCCCCGGCGGCAAAGGCTGCCAGCTTTAGCCGCACCAAAGGAATGCCCATGGCAATGGCAGCGGTTTCGTCCTCGCGAATGGCGATCCAGGCACGGCCGATCTTCGAGTCGTCTAATCGTCGCACTACCACGATCACCACCAGGATCACCAAAAGCGCCAACAGATAGAAGAAGAGGTTATAGAACTCTCCTTCGGTGACGTTGTGTCCCACGATTGGGTTTAACACCGCCCGCAAAGCGTTCAATAGCGGTTCGGGCAAGGATGGACGTTGGATCGGAGTAATTCCTTGCGGGCCATTGGTGATGTTTAAGGGCTTATCCAGGTTGTTAGCCAGAACGCGAATCACTTCGCCAAAGCCCAGGGTGACAATCGCCAGATAGTCGCCGCGCAGACGCAACACCGGCAGGCCGAGCAGAATTCCGGTGAACGCAGCCAGAATGATCCCCAGGAACATGAACAGATAAAACATATCCGCCGGTAGCAAGAATGGCGTGCCTGGCGGCGCCGTGCCGGGAATTTCATAAAGCAGATAGGGCTGCTGCGAACCGAAAAACGCCCATAAGTACGCTCCTACGGCATAAAAAGCCACGTAGCCCAGATCGAGCAAGCCGGCGAAACCCACCACGATGTTCAACCCCAATGCCAGAGCGGCGAAAACGCTAATCTGGAAGATCACCTCCAGGTAGAAAATGTTACGCACTCCCAGAATCGGCACCAGCACCAGCAACATCACAGCGGACAGACCGATCTTGAAGCGCGTCGTCAGAGGCAGATAGTAAATCAGTATGGCTGACGAGATGAACAACAGAAACGCCAAAAGAGAACGTGGGCTGAGATAGACCCAAATCGTCCCGATCGCCAGATAGGCAAGGATAAAAATTGTAGCGTTCTTACTTTTTTTAAGCTCGGCCAGCAAGGTATGTGCCTGTTGGGAGAATTGATTGAGCAGTCCCTTGTTCATGATCGCCTCCTATGCTTTCTGCCCCACCTGTTCGCCGAGCAAGCCAGATGGCCGGAAGATCAGCACCAGGATCAAAATGGCGAACGCCAGGATGTCTTTGTATTCTGCGCCAAAAGCGCCCATTGTGAATACAGATAGATAGGAACCAGAGAAAGTCTCTAACATCCCCAGGACAAGGCCGCCCAACAAAGCGCCGGTGATGTTGCCAATTCCACCCAACACGGCTGCTGTAAATGCTTTCAAACCTGGGAAGAAGCCCACGAACGGATCAATGCGGGTGAATTTCAGCGCGAAAAGCACACCGGCTGCCCCACCTAACGTCCCGCCGATCAGGAAGGTCATGGCAATGATGCGGTTGACGTTGATGCCCATTAAATTAGCGGTGACGCGGTCCTGCGCCACCGAGCGGATGGCTTTGCCAAGCTTGGTGGCGTTCACCAGGTAATTCAGTCCCACCACCATAACGATCGCCGAGACTATCACGATGACTGATTTCACCTGCATAACCAGATCTATCTTTGTCCCCACAATATACAGGCTTGCCAGAGAGATTTGCTGATCGAAGTTGCCAAAGGTGGGGATGATGCGATGGAACTGGCCGGTTGTCAGGCTTTCGATCAATCGAATCGCATCCTGCAAAAAGAAGGATACCCCAATGGCAGAAATCAAAGGCACCAGGCGCGGGGCGCCGCGCAGCGGGCGATAAGCGATGCGTTCCATGGCTACCGCGGTTGCCCCGGCAGCGACCATTGCTGCGAGCACCGCCAAAAATAACCAGAAATACGCCATGGTGTAGGGGATGCCATCCAATCTGCCGGAGTTATCCAGGGCGATGAGCACCTCCACGCCCACAAAAGCGCCAATAGCAAAGATTTCGCTATGGGCGAAGTTGATGAATTCCAACACGCCATAAACCATGGTATATCCCAGGGCAATGGCGGCATATACGAACCCGATGGTTACGCCATCAATTAAGACCTGCGGCAGATTGACCAGAGTGTAGGTGAATAAATCCACGCCGTAGTTCTTCATCGTTGTTGCGTCCACCGTCGAACCACGCAACAATACTGCCATTCCTAACATCAAGGCAGAAAGGATCAGCCCGGCGCCGGCGACAAAAACCGCGATCTGCCCTAGCGGCCGCAAAATTTCGATCAATACAGTGGCGTTGAGGAGACGTCGCATGTCGGTTTCCCAAAGAACCCCAGCCCCCTCGTCGGGAGAGGGCTGGGGCAACGGCCTGATAAGGATTATTCGGGTGGAGCGATATCTAAGGTCTGGTCAATCTTGTTATCGTTCCACATGGCGGGATCCGCAGAGACCACCTGAATGACAAAGTATTTCGCTGTCACCAGATCGCCTTTGGCGTTGAAATTGATCGTGCCGGTGATGCCGGGGAAGTCCTTCAAGGCGCGAATAGCCTTGGCTACAGCTTCACGGGTGGGTAGCTTATTTCCCGCTTCCTTGGCGGCGTTCTCGATCCCCTTCAGACACAGCGCCATGGCGTCGTAACCTTGGGCGGCAAAAGGCTTGGGATCTGCGCCGTATTTGGCTTTGAAGTCCTGTTGGAATTTAGCGGTGCCAGGGTATAGCTTGGCGGGGCCAGCCACGGTGGTGTAATACAGTCCGCCGCCTTCCAATAGCGATGGTCCGCCGATGTTGATTGCCTCTGGCGAGTCATAGCCATCATCGCTCAACAACATGCCCATGTAGCCCTTCTCACGCGCCTGTTTAAACAACACCGAAGCCTGATCGTAGATGCCACCGAAGAACACCACATCCGGGTTGGCGGAGAGCATCGGCGCCAGGATGGCGTCGAAGTTGGCTTTCTCCTCCGTGCCTTCGAAGCCCAACACCTGCATGCCGCCCTTCTCGGCTTCGCGCTTAAAGAACTCGGCGATGCCTTGTCCATAAGCTGTCTTGTCGTGGATCACATAGGCGCTCTTCATACCCTTGGAAATAGCAAATTGCGCCGCCACCACGCCCTGGACATCATCGCGCCCTACGATGCGGCTGACTTCCAAATAGCCGCGGTCGGTGACTTTCGGGTTGGTATTCGCCGGCGACACGTTCGCCAGATTGGATGCGTGATAGACTTCTGAAGAGGGGATTTGAACACCGGAATTATAGTGGCCCACTACGCACAGTACTGCCGGATCGGCTACAATATTCTTGGCGTTCGCCACGCCGGTATCTGGGTTCGCCTGATCGTCATAGGGCGCCAGTTCGACCTTGAAGCCCATATCTTCGAGCGGCTTTTTAAGTTGCTCCAGAGCGAGTTCAGCGCCGTTCTTGATATCAACGCCGATCGCTGATTGACCGCCAGAAAGCGGGCTTTGTGTGGCAATCTTGATGACGCTCGGGCCGGCGCTCCCGCCGCCGCCGCAAGCAGCGGCCAGTAGGCTGGCGATCATAAACAGCGACAACAGGGTGATCACGCGCTTTTTCATTCTGTTCTTCCTCCAGTGAAATTTTCAAGTGCAGAATCAACGATGCCCCATTGTGAAGGGCGGCGACTGCGCGGGGTTGATAATCCCCGCCCAAAGGTGATAAGATTGACCACCTCCTTTCACTGTCAGGTCTTGCCGCTGTAATCAGCCAAATCTGGAGTAAAAACGGCTGGGGATGCTCATCAGCGCATGCTGAATCATAGATGAATTTTACAAAAATAAAATTAAGCGGTCAAGTACATATTGCAAAAATCAGGGTTTTTGTCAATTCGTGATGATTTTCACGATTGCATCACAATCCTTGACAAACCCTCTATTCTGGTGAATAATAATAAATTGTACAAGCCCATTGATCAGCATGCTCTTTTTGCTGAACGAATTAAGATAATAACTGCCCAAAGTCCAAGTGAACCCATAGAACACGTTGGACGTCGGCGGTTCATAACGCTCTGCTGAATAGTTTGATCTAAGAGAGGAGGTGGTAGGTCAGGATCTATCTTAATTTCGCTTCAGCGTTTCCCATCTCAGCAAGAATTTTATAAGGCTATTTAGTCCTTTCTTCTAAGGAGGAGTGAGTTCTATGAAAAAGATCTTTGCATTGCTCTCTGCTTTGATGATCTTCAGCATGATCCTCAGCGCCTGCGCCCCGCAAACGGTCGTTCAGACCGTCGTTGTGACGGAGGTGGTGACGCAAGAGGTCGTGGTTGAAGGCACCCCCCAGGTGAAGGAAGTCGTCAAGACCGTGGTGGTTGAGGCGACCCCTGAGCCGAAGAAGCCCCAGTTGATCATCTTCAACTGGTGGACCGCCCCCGGCGAGCGCGAAGCTGCAGACGCCATGTACGAAGCCTTCAAAGCCAAATACCCGGATGTGGAAATCATTGAAAACCCGACCCCGGGTGGCGGCGGCGTTAACCAGCGTGTGGTGCTTCAGGCGCGTATGACCGCCGGCCTACCACCTGACACGTTCCAGACCCTGGGCGGCGCCGAGCTGAAGGCTTATGTGGACGCGGGTCAGCTTGAGCCATTGGATGATCTGTGGGCGCAGTTGGATTACGCCAACAAGATCCCCGGCCCGCTGGCGAAAGCTGTGACAGTGGACGGACATCCTTACGTCGTCCCCTTGAACATGCACATCCAAAACATTTTGTACTACAACAAAGCGCTCTTCGATGAGCTGCAACTGACCCCGCCGACCAACTATGACGAACTGGTCGCCACCTGCGAGGCTATCAAAGCTGCCAAGCCCGACCTGGCTTGCATTGGCCTCGGCTCCAAAGAAAAATGGGGCGATGCGTTCGTCTTCGACGCGGTGTTCATGGAGGAAGCTGGCCCGGCCGACTATGTGAAGTTCTACAAGGGCGAGCTGGATCCGGCCACCTTCGAGCCGTTCAAGCGATCGCTGGAGAAGTTCCAGGCGTTAGCACCCTACATCAACACCGATCACGCTGGTTTGACCTGGGATCAGGCGACCGCTCTGCTGCCTGGCGGCACTGCGGCTATGACCCTCATGGGCACCTGGGCGATCGGCGCGCTGGAGAAGGGCGGCGGCTGGAAGGCTGGCATGGACTTTGGCGCGGTCACCTTCCCGCAGAAGCCAGAGCGCATCTTGCTCTTCCACCCCGACACCTATGGCCTGGCTAAGGGCGCTCCCAATCCAGAAACTACCTTGAAGTGGCTGGAAGTGGTCGCCTCGCCGGAGCTGCAGATCCCCACGGACGTGATCCAGGGCGGTCTGTTTGCCCGCACCGATATTGACCCGACAGAGTTCCCCGACCCGATCCGGCAGGAGTTGATGCAGTACGTGCGCGACAACCCGGATAAACTGATCCTCGATCAGCACGGCAGCATCGCACCCTCGTCCTTCACCTCTGAATACTGGAACGTAATCGCTTCCTTCCTGGTGCAGCCAGATGTGAATGCGACCATCCAGCAGGTTGCCAGCCTGTTCCAGCAATTCAACGTTAAGGACGCCTCTGCCTGGTATCAGTGGCCATAATCCCTTCATCTGGAGCAGCTAAACACCCGGATCGGCGATCGCTGCCAGATTCATGACGCTTAGCTGTTCCGTGAAATTACCCGGTAGGGATGCAATTTCCGCATCCCTACCGGATTTTGAAAATCATTAATAAACGGTTTAGATCTCCCAGCCAGTGGCTGGCATTGACTTCGATACAAGGGAGACAGGTGAGCGCGATTACTTCTCCAGTCGTACGCGGCAGAAAGCGCCGCCGCGACCAACTGACCTTGGCGGAATTCCTGGTCTTTGTTGTCCCCCTGTTGATCTTTGTGGTCATTTTATATGGCACATTGATCTGGACATTTTATGTCTCGCTTGCCAACTGGAGCGGGATCGCCGCGAATTATGAATTCGCTGGTTTTAAGTGGTATCAATCGCTGTTCAATAACATACGCTTTTGGGTGGATGTACAGAACAACCTGAAATGGTTGATCTTGGGGGTTATCCCTACGGTTTTTCTGGCGATCTTTCTGGCTTATTTGCTGGAGTTGGCTCCCTTTCCGGCGATCGAATCGTACATCCGCACGTTGATCCTCTATCCGGTTGCGATGTCTTTCATCGTTACCGGCACCATTTGGTCATGGATGTACGAACCCAAGCGAGGCGTATTTAATACGATTCTCTCTGCGCTGGGTGTCCAATCGCAGCTTACCTATACCACCAATCCATCTACCGCGACTTACTGGCTGATCCTAATTTTTATCTGGCAATATCTGGGGTTCGCGGTCATCATTGTCCAGTCCTCGTTCAGGACTTCTGAACTGCAGGAGATGATCGAGGCGGCCACAGTTGACGGCGCCTCCAAATTGCGCATTTTATTCTCCATTATCATTCCCAACATCCGCTCCGGCCTTCTGGTGTTGGTTTCATTGCTGCTGATTTCTACTTTGAAGGTGTTCGATATTGTTTATATTGTTACATTCGGAGGGCCGGGTATCTCAACAGATGTCCTATCGCTCTATATGTTTATTGCTACCTTTCAGCAGCATCTGGTTAGCATGGGCGCTGCTTTGGGCGTGATCATTTTCCTTATCGCATTCATCATAGTCATCCCCTACACGATCTACGCGCTGAGAAGGTGGTTCGAATGAAAAGCAAGAACATCACCATCAAGATTATTGTCATTCTGACACTCATCTTGCTCAGCTTTGCGTACCTCTTGCCGGTATACGTAATGATCATCACCTCGCTGAAATCGGTGCAAGAGGTGACGGTTGGCAATTACCTGATCCCAACCGGCAGCCCCCAATTCGTCAATTACGCGGAAGTCTTGTTCGGCAGCGTGCGTTTCAGAAGCCAGATGCTCCCCCGCCTGCTGAATTCGATGATTATCTCGTTTTCGGTCACTTTTCTATCCGCCTTCTTTGGCGGGCTAGGCGGGTATTATCTCAGCCGCTCGAAGTCCACCTTTGCCCGCGTGCTATTCATACTGGTGGGCATCGCCCTGTATATGCCGCTTCAGGCGATCATCATCCCCCTGGTGACGCTCATGGCAAAAACCAGGCTCTTACTCACTCACTGGGGGTTGATTGTCAGCTACCTGGTGCTGAATGTGCCTCTGGCGTCTGTGCTGATGGGTACATTCTTCCTCTCTGTGCCAAGAGAGTTGGAAGAAGCCGCAGAGGTGGATGGCGCGTCCAAGATCCAAACCTTTTTCCGCATTGTGACGCCTATCTCCATGCCGGCCTATGTTTCAGTGGCGATTATCATCTTTACCCAGGTATGGAATGAATTCTTCCTGGCGTTGTCGCTCTCCTCGCCCTCCACGCAGACAGTGCAAGTGGTGATGGCCGAAGCCAAAGGGACTACGCTGGTGCTTTATAACTTGCAAATGGCTGCCGCACTGATTTCGGTGTTTGTGCCATTGCTCTTCTTCCTGCTCCTGGGACGCTACTTCATCCGCGGCATCCTGGCCGGCGCACTAAAGGGCTGAGGAAATAATCGGTCATGAACTGGTATAAGGATACTTTGACCGTTGTTTCGCGCGGCAAAGGGCTCTATGCCTTTACCCGAATGATTGAAGAGCGCATCCGTCAATGGGATATTATCGAAGGGATGTGTTTCTTGTACATTCCTCACACCAGCGCCTCTCTGGTGATTAGCGAAAACTACGATCCTACTGCAAAGGCAGACATTGAAACATTCATGGAACGTCTGGCACCAGAGGGCCAACCCTGGTACGCGCACAGGTTGGAGGGAGCTGACGACTCGCCTTCTCATTTGCGTGCCATGCTCACCCAAACCAGCCTGATGATCCCTATAGACGATCGCCGATTAAGCCTGGGGACATGGCAGGGAGTGTATCTGTTTGAACACCGACGCGCCGGGCAGCAACGGCAAATCTTCTTGCGCTGTTTGAAAATCTCCTGAAAGCCATACCCTTCCGTGTATCCGATATTCGCCGATATGGGTTTGTCTTGTCGGCATAAAATGGCCTGCGGAGACAGGGGTCAGTTATCTTCCCTTACCTGCAGGACGTTCACGACTCAATTAACTCAAAGTCAACAGTTTTCCTCAAGCTGGCGTGAACGTAGGGGAACTCGCCGGCAGCGCAATTCGTCTCTCCAGTAGTAAAAGTCAAAATAAACCTTTGAAGCACTAAACCATCGCTTGAGCCATAGATGGAACTCAGCGGTGATTACGACTGGAGTGAGCGAATGTTTATGAACGCGAGAAATTCTCTTAAATCTTTGGCGCTCTTGTTGCTGATTTTGATTCTTGGGCTGAGCGGCTGTTTGCCCAACTTGCAACCGATCCAGTTGCCACTTGGCACCGGCTTTATCCACACCGCCGCAGCGCAGACCATCGCCGCCCAGGCAACCCTGGCGGCCGGTCAGACGGCGGTGGCGCAATTGACGCAAATCGCTATGAGCAGCCCAACAGAGTCGCCAACTGTTCCGTCGCCTTCTGCTACGGACACCTCTCAGCCAACTCCTACCGCCACTGCTACAGCGCTTCCACCTACAGCGACGCCTATCCCACCCACGGCGACGCCTATTCCACCTTCCGCCACGCCGGTTCCCATCCCATGTGAGTGGGCGCAGTTTGTGGCGGATGTGACCGTGCCAGATGGCAGCAAATTTGCCCCCGGAGCATCTTTTACAAAGGTGTGGCGCATCCGCAACATTGGCTCCTGTGCCTGGACAACCGGCTATTACCTGGTTTTTGTGGGCGGGGAGCGTATGCATGTTCGCAATGCTTATTCGCTTCCCTGGGTCGTTCGTCCTGGCGAGACGGTGGACGTAGCAGCGGATTTCATCGCCCCCTCGACGCCAGGCCGTTATCGCAGCAATTGGATGCTCAGCAACCCCTCCGGTTATACTTTTGGCATTGGCCCCACCGCGCAGCGGCCCTTCTGGGTTGAAATTGTGGTCGAAGCCGCCGCCGGTAGATATCCTTACGATTTCGCCGCCAATATGTGCAACGCGGTATGGCGCAACTCCTCCCGCGTGTTGCCCTGCCCGGGCAACCCGAACAGCGCCGCCGGTTCAGTGATCCTGCTCAATACGCCAGTGCTGGAGACCGGCAAGCGCGAAAATGAACCGGCTATATGGACGCGACCCGAACAATCCCGCGGCGGGGTCATTAGCGGCGTTTATCCAGCCTATCGCGTCCAGGAAGGCGACCGCTTTATGGCGGACATCGGCTGTCTGGAAGATAGCCGCGACTGCGACGTGACTTTTTACCTGGACTATCAGGTTGCCGGTCAACCGCGGAAGAACCTGGGCACCTGGCACGAAGTGTATGATGGACGGCTGACGCGGGTGGACGTGGATGTATCGGGGCTGGCGGGCTTAGCGGTGCAATTCGTGCTGCGCGTCGAGAACAACGGCAAGCCCTCTGCGGCTAACGCCTTCTGGCTGGTGCCGTCCATCCGACGCTCTGCTCCGGTTCCTCCAGATTGGGAGAGTCTGCCGGCTGTTCGGGCGGCGCGCGCCGAGTTATCCGCGGCTTTGCAAATCAGCCCCAGCCGCCTTACGATTGTGTCCGTCGAAGCGGTGCAATGGCCGGATTCTTGCTTGGGCATCCCCCAACCCGGACGGGTGTGCGCCCAGGTGATTATCCCCGGTTACCGCATCGTCTTTTCCTACCGGCAGCAGCTTTACGAAGTCCACACCGATAATTTCGGCGACCTGGTCTATTGGTTTCAGTTAAACTAAACGGATAATTTGGAATCAATCGCCGATCAGTGTATAGAACGTCCCGCAGGTTCCCCCTCACAACAAGCCTAAACAATCCAAACCTGCGGGACGCTTTATGAATGATCTTCGTCGGTTTCAAGATGCTCAAGGCAGCTCGTAAAGCTCCACCATCACGCCGTTGGCGCTCTTGGGATGGATGAAAGCGTATTTCTTGCCGCCTGAACCCGTCATTGGGGTTTCATTTATTAACTGAACACCCTTCTCTTTGAGGCGCGCCAACATGCCCTCGAGATCATCCACTTCCAAACACACGTGGTGCATCCCTGGGCCGCGTTTTTCCAGATAGCGCGCCAACCCCGAATCGGATGTTGTCGGTTTGACCAATTCTACTTCGCTATCTCCAACCGGCAGAAACGCCACCATAGATTTTTCCGCCGGCACGTCTTCCACATGGGTCAGTTCCATCCCTAACGCATCCCGCCAAAACGAGAGCGTGTTCTCCAGGTCATCTACCAGGATGGCGACATGGTCAATGCGTTTGATCTTTGGCATAGTTTCCTCGAATAATTTTCACTTCCCGCGGGTTGTTTAGAGAGGTAATTTTTATAACAAGCCTACATGGTTGGCATCCGGCGGGGCGTTTATAACAAAGGTCAAGATGTCTGTAGCTACGTAGAAACTCACACCCAGGCTGGCGGCTCGTACTCGCCCCATACCCCGCGCAAGACGCGGCAGATTTCGCCCAACGTAATGTCATTTTCCACGCACTCGATAAACAGCGGCATCAGATTTTCGCTGCCGCGCGCGGTCGCCTCCAGCCGCGCCAACAGTTCGCTCACTCGATTAGCGTCTCGCCGGGAGCGCAATGCACTCAATCGGTTGCGCTGCGATTGTTCGATCGCCGGGTCAACCTTCAGGCGTTCCAACTCAACCTGTTCGTCCACCTGGAAGGCATTGACGCCGACCACGATTTCCTCGCCACGCTCCATCGCCTGCTGAAAACGGTAAGCGGCGTCTTGAATCTCAGCCTGGATGTAGCCACGTTCGATGGCCGCCAGCGCACCGCCCATTTCATCAATCCGTCGAATGTAATCCATCGCCAGGCGCTCGATCTCATCGGTCAGATATTCAACCAGATATGATCCCGCCAGCGGATCAATCGAATCGGCTGCGCCGGACTCATGGGCGATGATTTGCTGCGTGCGCAGCGCCACGCGCACGGATTTCTCTGTGGGCAGCCAAAGCGCCTCATCCATCGAATTGGTATGCAACGATTGTGTGCCGCCCAACACCGCCGCCAATGCCTGAAGCGCCACCCGCACCACATTGTTCTCCGGTTGCTGCGCGGTCAATGTCGAACCGGCGGTCTGGGTATGAAAACGCAGCATCCATGAACTGGGTTTTTGGGCTTTGAAGCGCTCCCGCATGATCTTCGCCCACATGCGCCGCGCGGCGCGAAACTTAGCCACTTCTTCCAGGAAATTGTTGTGGGCGTTGAAAAAGAAGGATAACTGCCCGGCGAAGCTGTCCACATCCAGACCCGCATTCAGAGCGGCCTGCACGTAAGCAATACCATTGGCCAGAGTGAAAGCGACTTCTTGCACAGCTGTGGAACCTGCCTCGCGAATATGGTAGCCAGAAATGCTGATGGTGTTCCAATGCGGGATTTCCGCCTGGCAAAAACGAAACACATCCGTAATCAGGCGCATCGAAGGCGCCGGTGGAAAGATGTACGTGCCGCGGGCAATATACTCTTTGAGAATATCGTTCTGGATCGTGCCGCGCAGCGAGCGAATATCCACGCCCTGGCGTTTCGCCACCGCGATATACATTGCCAGCAGGATCGAGGCCGGCGCATTGATGGTCATGCTGGTGGAAACTTTGCTCAATGGGATGTCTTGAAACAAAGTCGCCATGTCCTCCAGCGACGAGATGGAGACGCCCACTTTGCCGACTTCGCCGATGGCAATGGGATCATCGGCGTCGTAACCGATCTGCGTGGGCAGATCGAACGCCACCGACAGTCCCGTCTGTCCTTGTTCAAGCAGGTAGCGATAACGTTGATTGGACTCCTCGGCAGTCGCATAGCCGGCGTATTGGCGCATTGTCCAGAAGCGGCCGCGATACATGCTGGGTTGAACGCCACGGGTGAATGGAAATTCGCCTGGAAAACCCAGCTTGTCCATGTAATCTGCATCGGGGTCGGTGGGCGTCAGCAGGCGCGGCAGGGTGATTCCAGAAGACGTTTGAAACGACGCCCGACGTTCAGGAAAGCGTTTCAACGCCGGATTGAGCACATTTTCTTCCCAGCGTTTTTGTTCTTCATCCAGGGTCATCCTAGACCTCACAAGTAAGGTTAAGTATTTTCAAGTCTTGAGTATAACCGATCTGATCAGACGGGGTAAGAGAGCTTTGTACCGATTATTTGTGATATATTTCACGTATAAACTGGCTGTTGACGATGTGGGTTTTGCTCGTTGAGCAATTCCAACAATCGCGGGTGATGAGCGTAGACCCCACGATATTCCGCCGGCAACAAGGCAGCAATGCGGCACATGATTTCATCCGTGTCACGCTGCAAAGCGCGACTGCGATCGCCGCGATTTGACGCCGACAAATAAAACGGCGGGCCGAAACGAATATAGATGTGCGGTCGCTGCAGGCGCAATAATTTTGCAATCGCGGATTCTGTGCCCCAGATCGCCACCGGTATAATCGGTACGCCGGCTTTCTGCGCCAGAAATGCCGCGCCCGTCTTTGCTGGTTGAAGACCGCCCGAACGGCTGCGCGTCCCTTCTGGAGCGATCCCCAACATTCCCCCAGACCGTAAATACTGGAGCGCCGCCCGCAGCGCCTGAAAATCAGCTTGCTCGCGGTTAATCCAGATGCCTCGAACAGCCTCGACCAGTGGACGAATCCAGAAGCTCTTGAGATATTTATCGGCTACCAGGCCGGTAATGTCGGCACGTGGCGCAATTGCAAACACTAGCGGTGCATCCAGTCGGCTCAGATGATTGGCGACTAGAATAGCGCCGCCCTCTACATTTGCGCACTCGATATCTTCCACGTTCAAACGACAAAGCAGATGAAAAAGAAAGCGCACAATATATCGCAGGATTCTTCGCGCCACGTTACGTTTTACTCCTTGCTCTTTTTAATTACAGGTATAATTGCTTGCAATGATCCGCTTACAATTTTACATCAAAGGGCTATTCTGTCTTGGGGTTATGCTTGCCCTGCTCAGCGGGTGCAGACGTGTAGAGGCAACTGCAACTGCACTTTCCACAGGGGAGATAGCCTCTCCGCCAGCCCAAGTGGAGCAAACACCGCTTGCATCTCCCACCCAGCCAGAACCAACCGCCACCTCGCTGCCGCTAGCGATGAAAGTCAATGGGCTGGAAATTACCCTGGCGGAATACGAAGCCGAAATAAAGCAGTTCAGCGCGGCGCGCGGCGGAGCAGAGCTTTCAGCCGAAGAAAAACAGCAGGTGTTGAATAACCTGATTGAGCAGGCGTTGTTGGCTCAAGCTGCCTTCCAGCAGGGCTATTCATTGAGCGAAGCGCAGCTTGAAGAGCGTATTGCTCAACTGAGCGCCCAGATTGGCGGCGCAGAAGCGTTAGCTACCTGGATGCAAGCCAATGGTTACAGCGAGCAGTCTTTTCGGCTGGCGCTGGCGCGTTCGATGGCTGCCGCCTGGATGCGCGATCAGATCATTGCCCAGGTGCCACGCGCCGCGGAACAGGTGCATGCCCGTCAGATTTTGCTATATAATTCGGAAGAAGCCGATCAGGTGTATTCTTTGTTGCAAGCCGGCAACGATTTCGGCAACCTGGCGGCAAAGTACGATCCGGTGACGCGCGGAGACCTGGGATGGTTCCCGCGCGGCTATCTGGCTGATCCGAAACTGGAAGAGGTCATCTTTAGCCTGCAAGTGGAGGCGTTTAGCCCGGTCGTCGAAACGCTGGCCGGTTATCATATTGTGCAACTCCTGGAGCGTGAAGCGCAACGTCCGCTTTCGCCGGAGGCACTTTTGCTGTTGCAAATTCAAGCGGTTCAGGATTGGTTGGATGAACACCGCAACCAAAGTCAGATCGAATTATTCATAGCTGAATAAGGTCGCTGAGCGATGAAAAATTACAACTACTCTGAACCAACCGGGCGTGACCGCTCTGCAATCCTATGGAGCATTCTGACAATTATCGTATTGCTGGGCGTGGTTGGAGTTTCGTGCGTCTTTTTCCTAATTTTTACCAATCCCTACTCGTTTCTCAATCCCTTCCCGCCGCCAACCTTGCCCCCGCCGCCGGCTCTACCTACCGAAACGCCCACAAATCCGGTGATCACGCTGCCTCCTAGCTGGACGCCGACTGATACGCCGCTTTTTACCCCTACAGATACTCCACAACCGACCGCGACGTTGCCACCCACTCCAACGCCGATCACATTGACGCCCACCCCCACAGACACCCTCACGCCCCCGCCTGAGGGTTATCCATACGAGGTGCGCGCTGGCAGCCCCAGGGCTATCCCTAACATTTATCATCCAGAATTGGGCTGCGCGTGGATGGGCGTTGGAGGTCAGGTGGTGGATGCGAGCGACGCCCCGGTTATCGGGCTGATTGTGCGCTTAGGGGGCAGTGCTCCCGGAATTTCTATTCAGGAAAATACCTTCAGCCTCACCGGTGTGGCGCTCAGTTATGGTCGAGCAGGCTATGAATTCAAACTGGCAGATCTGCCGGTAGCTTCGCGCAATGCCTTGTGGATACAACTCATCAGCCAGGCTGGTTTGCCACTTTCAGAACGAGTCTATTTCTCCACCTACGATAGCTGCGAACAGAATTTGATCCTCATTGACTTCAAGCAGGTGCGCTGAAGCTAGCCGTCAAACCAGGTCGAGCTGTTCCAGGCGAGCGCGAATTGCGCCCAACGCCTGTTTAACTCGCCGCCGGTTATCTTCGCTTTGATGCCAACGGCTGGCGCCTGACGGATGCGGCAACGGCGCGATCCAGGAATCCCCCACTTGCTTTTCTGCGCCGATCACTTCTTCCAGGGTGAAGCCTGGCGGATAAAACAAACTGATCGCCAATCGGCCCACTGGAATTATCAAAGCCGGGTTGATCAAGGCGATTTCTGCCTCCAAATATGGGCGGCAAAGCCGTTGTTCCTGGCGCGAAGGCACGCGATCGCCGCCTCCCGAAGGCGAACGCCCTGGATAACATTTCGTTACCGAGGTCATGTACTGCGTGCTGCGAAACCAGCCCTCATCCACTCCGGCTTCCGCTAACCAGCGAAACAAACGTGAGCCGCTGCCGGCGTTGAATGGCCGGCCGGCTTCTTTTTCTGTAACGCCCGGCGCCTGACCAATGATCATCACCTGCGCACCAGGGGTGCCGGAAAAGATCGCCCGTGGGAAAACATCATAGCCTGCCTGCACACACAGACGGCAGGCGCGCATCTGCGCCTGGAGTTCCTGCCAGGAAAGCTGAGCGGGCGTTTGCGCGCCTAGTTGATTTACTCCTGGCACATCTGCTCCCAGAGTTGTTTCAGGATGAGCGCGTCGTCTTCCATCACCGGGCTTTCACATAAGATGCGCCCCCGCGCCTGGAACGCGCCCAGGGCGCGAAAAAGAGCCCGGAAATCCAGATCGGCTTCCTCGACTCGCAGATGTTCTTTTTCCCCTTTGGGTCCGTAGGCGATGCCTGAAAGGTGGATATGCAAATCTTGTAGCGCCTCAGCGCCCAGCGTTTCTCCATAGAGCTCCAGCAGGCGCGCCCACTCCTCATAGGTGTTCATCGAACCATCGCCGGCGCGGGCGTGCAAGTGGGCAAAATCCAGACATGGCTTTACGCCGGGGATTGCCCGACTCATCTGCAAGACGTCTTCCAAAGACCCCAGCATGGCGGACTTACCCATCGTCTCCGGGCGCAGACATACCGGGTTGCCGGCGGCGCTCAGCTCTTCAATACAACCCATCAGGCGTTCTATTGCTTTGGGTAAAACTGCTTCGGGCGGTTGTCCAAAGTAAGAACCAGGGTGAAAAATGATGTCTGTGGCCCCGGCCAGATTGCCAAAATGCGCTGCGTCCATCAAGCGCTTGCGCGATTTCGGCCATTCGCTTTCATCGGCGTTGAGGTTGATAAAATATGGCGCATGTACGCTGAGGCTCACTT
Organism: Anaerolinea thermophila; assembly: GCA_020724505.1. Classification (GTDB taxonomy): domain Bacteria; phylum Chloroflexota; class Anaerolineae; order Anaerolineales; family UBA4823; genus RBG-16-57-11. The sequence goes on along the minus strand of DYGV01000058.1, from coordinate 1,604 downwards.
GAAATTGTTCGCTGGCGGCGCGTATGTCGGCGCACGTCTGTTCAGAGACGCGCACCGACTGCACCCAGCCCAACTCGAGTGCGTCTAGACCCAGTTCAACCAAACGAGAAATCGCGCCTACGCTGCCGCCCGGTTTTTTGGGGGTCGAGATGGGCGAACCAACTGTGCCAAAGCGAAAAGCATGTGCATCCATCGCCGTGTTGTATCCTCCGTCTAAATGAGGGTAAAAAGCCGCTGAACTACCAGAGCAAATGAAGCCGCTGCCACAGCGGCGGTCCCATGATCAATAAGCCAACCACCGCCGCGCTGGTCGCCGCAATCAACACCGCCGCTGCCCCCACATCCTTGCCCACCTTTGCCAGGAAATGACTCCCCGGACTGGCAAGATCCACCACCGCTTCCAGGGCAGTGTTGATAAACTCGGCCATCCAGACCATCGCCATGGCCAGAATGATCACAGCCCAATCGCGTGAAGGCAGGCGCAACCAAAAACAAGTCATCAACGCCAAAAGGCTGGCTACGGCGTGGATCCAGGCATTGCGCTGGGTGCGAATAACGAACCACCAGCCAGCGAACGCATATCGAAAGGCTTGAGAACGGGTTTTGAAAAATTCGATCACAGCTTAATTGCACATCCTATCTGTTCTAATATTTGCCCTTGAAGCGCCCACATGACAGCTTTTTCTTCTTCGTCGGCATGATCGTGACCCAGCAGATGTAAAACGCCATGCACCACCAACAGGCAAAGTTCGTCCTGCGTTGAGTGGCCTGCCGCCGCTGCCTGAGCTGCAGCCCGCTGAACCGAGAGGATTACATCGCCCAGGTACAACGCCTGCGAATCGGGATCCGTTTCTCCGCCCGGAAACGCCAACACGTCTGTGGGGGCGTCAACGCCCAGAAATTGACGGTTGAGATGTTGCAATTGGGCGTCATCGGATAATACAATGGTCAGTTCGGCGTTCGGGTTGGCCCCGGCCGTTTGCAGGGTCTGCTCCGCTGCGCGGACAAGCGCCTGAATGGTGCGCTCCTGGCGTTCCTCCTCAGCCAGCGTATCGCTTTCGCGGTGAACAAAGATGCTGCCTTCTAAGGCTTCGGCGATTTGTATGTGGATCATCCTCTCCCTCAAGAATAAGAATTGCTGACAACGGATTGTGGCAACAGATTGCGATAACAATGGGCTGGCAGCGGATTTAGATCATGCAGGCGAGCTATAACCGATTTGACGACCTTTAGCGTCGCTCCTCAACTTCCACCTCAGAGCGGCGCGGCGCTGGCACGGTAATCGCCTCCGGGCTGGAGGCATCCATCCGTGGGTAGTGCAATCGCGGGTGATAGACTCCCTTCAGCGTGGCGGAGAAAGATTCGGCAATCAGATTTAAATCGTGCAGGGTCAACCGGGTGTTGTCCAACTCGCCGCTGTCCACCCGATCGGAGATTACGCTTTTGATGACGCGCAACAAACTCTCGTCGTCCACGGGGCGCTCTGCGCGCACCCGCGCTTCGCTACCATCCGCAAGCATCAAAATTGCCGTTTCGCGACTCTGCGGGCGCGGCCCTGGGTAGCGAAATTTGGATTGATCAACTCGACCTTCATCCCCGCTGGC
>DYGV01000057.1:4173-21942 GCA_020724505.1 Anaerolinea thermophila | reverse complement strand
CTTGCTTACCGTCCTTGGCCCCTCCCTAGATTAAATCCGGGGTGAGTCATGTTTTATTATCACTCCTCCGGCAGTGGTAAAATCAAGCAACTTTTCAAGTCATTATAAAATGCCTTCCGCAGAGATTATTACCATTGGCACTGAGATCCTCTTAGGCGAGATCGTTGACACCAACGCCCGCTATATTGCCCGCAGACTGCGCGATGTTGGGGTGGATCTCTATCGTAAGACGACTGTGGGCGATAACGTCCAGCGCATTGCGCAGGTCATCCAGCAGGCTTTGGAGCGCTGCGAAATTGTCATCACCACCGGCGGGCTGGGGCCCACTGTGGATGATCCCACGCGCGAAGCGGTCGCACGGGCAATGGGAGTCGAAGTGGAATTTCATCCAGAGCTGTGGGATCAAATTCAAGCTCGCTTTCGCCGCTTTGGACGCTTCCCAACAGAAAATAACAAACAACAGGCGTTTATCCCCCAAGGCGCTATCGCCATCGAGAATCCGGTAGGTACAGCGCCGGCCTTTATCGTCGAGCGCGGCCAACAATCTGTCATCTCTTTGCCCGGCGTGCCGCGGGAGATGGAATATCTATTGGACAATGCAGTATTGCCTTACTTGCGCCGTCGTTATCATCTGACCGGCACGATCAAAGCGCGCGTTCTTCATACTGCGGGGGTAGGCGAATCGCAAATTGATGACTTAATCGCCGATTTGGAGAGGCTGAGTAATCCCACAGTCGGTTTAGCCGCCCATTCAGGTCAGGTGGATGTACGCATCACCGCAAAAGCCGATTCCGAAGCCATCGCCGACCAGATGATCGCAAATGTCGAGGCCGAACTGCGCAAACGCCTGGGCAAGATGATCTACGGCGTGGATCAAGAGACTCTGGAAGAAACGGCTCTGAGCAATCTTTTCAATCACAACTGGAGGCTGGTGGTAATTGAATACAATCTGGGCGGCGCAGTCATCAATCGCCTCTCCCAAGCAGCGCAGCGGCTGGGAGAACCTACCGCAAAAGCCTTCGATTGTGGCGAAGTCATCACCGACCTTAGCGCCGCACAGGAATTACCCTCTCGCGTGGCAACTCTGCGCCAGAAACGCGGAGTAGAGATAGGTTTAGGGATTGCAGTCTTCCCTGCGCCAGATCGCCAGGAAGTGCATTTGGCGCTGATAACCCCAGATCGTGAGCAACTGATTGCCCGACCTTACGGCGGCCCACCGGAATACGCTTCCCGTTGGGCGGCGCATCATGCGCTGGATTTGCTACGCCAGCTCTAAGCGACGAAGAAAGGATAACGATGTCTGACAATCGAATAACCTGCGACATCCTACTGGTCAACGCCATCGTGCTGACCATGGACGATGAATATCATTACTACGAGCCAGGTGCGGTGGCAATCCAGAAAGACTCCATCCTGGCAGTGGGCCCAGATCACGAATTGCGCAGCCAATTCCTCGCTGCCGAGGTTGTGGATTGCGGCGGCAAGACGCTGATGCCCGGCCTGGTGAACGCCCATACGCACATCCCCATGACGCTGCTGCGCGGCCTGGCGGACGATTTACGCCTGGATGTCTGGCTGCTGGGTTACATGATGCCGGTGGAACGCGAGTTCGTCTCGCCCGAATTTGTACGCCTGGGGGCGCAAATCGCTTGCCTGGAGCTCATTCGCACTGGCGTTACAAGTTTCGCGGACATGTACTATTTCGAAGAAAGCGTGGCTCAGGCAACCGCAGAGATCGGTCTGCGAGCGGTGTGTTCGCAAACTGTGCTGAAATTCCCTGCCCCCGACGCCCAATTTTTCGAAGAATCCCTGGCAGCCGCGCGTGATTTTATCCAGCGCTGGAAAGGTCATCCGCTTATTGTCCCCTCGGTCGCGCCACACGCGCCCTACACCTGCACCCAAGAGATTCTGCGCGCCACCGCCGCGCTGGCAGCAGAGTTCGATGTGCCGTTGCATACGCATTTAGCCGAAACAGCAATCGAAGTGGAAAACAGCCGTAATGAACACGGCATGTCGGTCATTCCCTACGTGCGCGAGCAACAATTATTTGATGCAAAAGTCCTGGCTGCTCATTGCGTGCATATTGACGAAAGCGAAATACACATATTGCATCATCACAACGCCGGCGTGGCGCACAACCCCTCCTCTAATTTGAAACTGGCGTCCGGTTTTGCGCCGGTTTCAAAAATGGTTGAAGCGGGGTTGAATGTTGGCATTGGCACTGACGGCCCTGCTTCCAACAATGATTTGGACATGTTCGAGGAAGTGCGCCTGGCAGCGCTTTTGGCAAAAAGCGTGGTCAACGATCCCACCGCCCTCCCCGCGCGCACCGCCCTGACCATGGCAACGCGCCTAGGCGCTCACGCCCTGCACATTGGTCATCTGACCGGCTCCCTGGAAGCGGGCAAACGCGCCGATCTCATTCTGGTGGATCTTTCCACCCTGCACAACTCGCCTCGTTTTCGTCGCGACCCGAATGGTTTATACGCTCAATTGGTGTACACAGCTCATGCTAGCGACGTACAAGACGTCATGGTCAATGGGAAATGGCTCATGCGCAATCGTAAGGTCGAGGCGCTGGACGAACAAGAACTACTTCTACACGCCAAAGACTATGCGCAGCGCATTGACGCCTTCTTGATCCAACGCGAAAAATCTGTACTGTCTAAGTTGATCGCCCTCAGCACTGCCACAGAAGAAGAAAGCTTCGAAGTGCAGGCGAAGGTGCGCATCTCCGACCCCACTCCCGTGCTTGAAGCGCTTCAGAAACCTGAAATCGAAATCCTGCGCAAACGTCATTACCACGAGTTTGATACCTATTTCATCTTCGAAGATGCTCAGCAAGGCACTTTGCGCTACCGCGAGGATGAATTCGTGGACGAGGAAGATCGAGCCGGTCCGGTACGCTACCGGTTGACGCTGATCGGCCCGGTGCGCGAGCGCCAGTTTCCCAGCGAGGTGCTGCTCTCGCGCAGCCGTTACCTGGCGCCGGCCAATCACAGCCTGCGTTTCTATCGCGAATATTTCAAGCCGGTGGAAGAAATAGCCATCGAGAAAGATCGCCTGCGCTGGCGTGTGCTGTTTCATGGAACCGAGTTTTACATCAACCTGGATCGTGTGGATAAGCCAAAATTAGGATATTTCTTGGAAGTCAAGAGTCGCACCTGGAGCAGGCGCGACGCAGAGTACAAAGCGCATGTCGCCACTCAATTGATCGAATTTCTGGGCGCTTCGATTGAAGAACGGCTCGACAAAGATTATCTGGAACTGGTGCAGGTAGCCGAGTAACTATGGAAACACCGCTTGAGTTCGCTGCCCGCCTGGCGAAACAAGCAGGCGCGCTGCTACACCAGCAATTCTGTTCTGGCGAATGGAGCGCGAGCCTAAAATTCGATCGTTCGGTGGTCACCTCGGCAGACCTGGCCGCCGAGCAATTGATCCAACGAGCCATTCAGGAACGCTTTCCAAATGACCTTCTTCTGAGCGAAGAATTACACCCCCAACTCGAAGCCGATACGATTGAAACAAACCGCGCCGTATGGATTGCAGATCCCCTCGATGGGACGACAAATTTCAGCCTGGGATTGGTCTATTGGGGTGTCTTAATCGCCCGCCTGATCCATGGCTGGCCAACAGTTGCAGCGGCTTACTTCCCCGCCATCGGCGAACTCTACACCGCGCAGAAAGGTCTAGGCGCCTGGCTGAATGACGCTCCACTTATCATTCGTCCGCCGGACGAGAAACGACCGTTATCTTTTTTCGCTTGTTGCTCCCGCACGCATCGCCGCTATGATGTGCGCGTACCTTATAAAGCGCGCATCCTCGGCTCAGCAGCTTACACATTTTGTTCCGTGGCGCGGAGCATTGCCGTGCTGGGCTTCGAAGCCACGCCCAAAATCTGGGATTTGGCGGCGCCTTGGTTGGTGGTCTCCGAAGCCGGTGGGGTCATTCAAGCGCACTGCGACGCACAGCCATTTCCAATAAAACCTGGAATTGACTATTCCGCGGTTTATTTTCCAACCCTGGCCGGCGCCAATCAAGAATATTTTGAACGGGCGCGCCAATGGATCAGCCCGAAAACGCGCCCTGCAGGCATAGGCTAAGCCATCCACGCCTCGATGGTATAATCTTGAACACTGTACGAGCCATCGAGATCGGTAAGGAGGGAACATATGGAGTATCGTCTTCTAGGCAGGTCAGGTCTAAGGGTCTCAGCGCTTTCATTAGGCGCATGGGTTACGTACGGGGGACAAGTGGGCGAAGACGCCGCTTTTGAATGCATGACCGCCGCTTATGAAGCTGGTGTAAATTTCTTCGATAACGCCGAGGCCTACGCCAACGGCAATGCGGAAATTGTCATGGGTAATGTGATTAAGAAAGCGGGTTGGAAACGATCGGACCTGGTTATTTCTACCAAAATATTCTGGGGCGGCGATGGTCCCAATGATACCGGGCTTTCGCGCAAACACCTGATAGAAGGGGTGAACGCTTCGCTGAAACGCCTGCAGATGGACTATGTGGATCTGATCTTCTGTCACCGCCCGGATCCTTATACCCCCATCGAAGAAACCGTCTGGACGATGAATTTAATCATCCAACAAGGCAAGGCGTTTTATTGGGGCACCAGCGAATGGAGCGCGCAAGAAATCACCGAAGCCTATGGTATCGCCCGCAGAGAGCATTTGATTCCCCCATTGATGGAACAACCCGAATATAACATGTTCCAACGCGAGAGGGTGGAGAAAGAATATGCTCGCCTGTATCGAGAGTTCGGCCTGGGCACCACCATCTGGAGTCCGTTGGCAAGCGGCTTGTTGACCGGAAAATACAATCAAGGCATCCCGGAAGGCACGCGCGTCACGCTGAAAGGTTATGAATGGCTGCGTTCAGACTTTGAAAGCGAAGAGGGGCGGCAGAAAATCGAAAAAGTAAAGAGGCTGACGCATATCGCAAATGAGCTGGGGTGTAGCATGGCGCAGCTCGCATTGGCTTGGTGCTTGAAAAATCCAAACGTAAGCACAGTGATTACGGGGGCTTCGCGCAAAGAACAGGTGGTCGAAAACATGAAGGCATTGGAGGTAGTTCCATTACTAACGGATGCAGTGATGGAGCAGATCGAAGAGATCTTACAAAATCGCCCCGCCCCAGAAAGCGATTATCGTTAGATGCCAGCGTTTCTCGAATAGCGTTGGGCGGATGTGATGCGATTGCCGGTGTTTGGTGTGAAGACCTTTCAGAAGTATTATTTTCTCTTTGCAAATTGCTTTATTGATGGCTATAATAACATTCTAAGATTCCACTCCAAGCGCCGGCTCATGCAGCAAACCATCTTAATCTTTGAAACTTCTGGCCGGTAAACGAAGATGGAACTTCTGTGGAGGCGCCCAGCTCGTGGAGACCCATGACATCACCCAAAATCTCAGCTCAAACGCCGACCGAGATTCTAGTCCGCACCTGGCGGCTGGAACGACGTTACAAGAACGTTATCTGATCCAGGGCGTTCTGGGAATTGGGGGGATGAGCGCAGTTTACCGCGCGCGGGATTTACATTTCCCCAATGTCGTCAAGCTGGTTGCGGTGAAGGAGATGGTGAATCATGCGGTGGATCCAGTCGTGCGCGCCACCATTGTGCGAAATTTCGAGCGCGAAGCCAACCTGCTGGCTTCGCTCGATCATCGCGCCATCCCCAGAATCTATGATTACTTTTCGATCAACGATCGCTCGTATTTGGTCGAAGAATATATCAACGGGAACGATCTCGAAGCGATCATCAACAATAGCCCAGACTTTTTACCCGAAGAACGCGTCATTCGCTGGGCAATTGAACTATGCGATGTGCTTCATTACCTGCACACGCACACCCCTGAACCCATCGTCTTTCGGGATATGAAGCCCTCCAACGTGATGATCAACGCCCAAGACCATGTCGTTCTGGTAGATTTTGGCATTGCCAAGCCGTTTCAGGGGAATCAAAAAGGCACCATGATCGGGACCGAAGGCTACTCACCACCCGAACAATACCGCGGCGAAGCCTCGCCTCTGGCCGATATTTACGCCCTGGGCGCCACCCTGCATCACGCCCTCACCCGCCGCGACCCCAGATTGGAAGCGCCATTTTCTTTCAACGAACGACCTATCCGGCAGATCAACCCCAATGTCAGCGTCGCCCTAGAAACAATTGTCAATACCGCGCTGCAATACAATCCTGAAGACCGTTTTCGCAGCGCGAACGAAATGAAAGAAGCCTTGCTGAGCGTAGCACGCGAGACGGGCATCTTGCCCAAATTCTCTAAGGAGATAAAGGAAGCCAAGAAAGACAGCGAACGGATAAAACCCGTCTGGGAGTTCGAGTGCGAAGATGAGATTCGCGGCAGCCCGCTATACCACAAAGGCGTGATCTACACCGGTTGTTACGATAACAATGTGTACGCCCTGGACGCTAAAACGGGGAATTTCATTTGGAAATACCCTACCGATGGCGGTGTGGTCAGCAAGCCTGTGGTCAGCGATGATTCGATCTTCTTCGGCTCCGAAGACCATCGGCTCCATGCAGTATTCCTGCGCACCGGTAAGGTTAATTGGACTTATTACACCAAGGGCCCCATCTGGTCATCGCCCTTTCTCGCCGAGGGGCATATCTTTATCGGATCGGATGACGGCTTTCTGCATGTCATCAACGCCGTCACCGGACGTCACGCCTGGAGGACAGATGCCGGTTCGCCGATCCGTTCCACCCCTCTGGTAGTCAATGAGCATGTCTATTTTGGCTGCGAGTCCGGGGAATTTTGTTGTGTGGATTTCAGCGGCAACATCCGCTGGCGCTTCAAAGCTCGTCGGGCAATTACAGGCTCGGCTGTGCTGGCGAAAGATATGGTCTATTTCGGCTCGGTGGATGGCACCGTCTATGCGCTGGACGCCAATACGGGCTGGGTGATCTGGCGTTATCGCCTCAATAAACCCACCATTTCCACGCCTTGCATCATCGAAAACTTGTTGATCACCGGGGCGGTAGATGGAGTGATCTATTGCCTGGATGCCAGTTCTGCCAGAGAAATCTGGCGTTTCACTACAGAACATCAGGTCACGGGTTCGCCGATCGTTTATCGTGATTCGTTATATTGCGGGTCTGTGGACGGATACATCTACTGCCTGGAGTACCGCACAGGCCGTTTACGCTGGAAATTCCAGACGAATGGCCCCATCACGGGAACGCCAACTGCGCACGAAGATCTCGTGTACATCGGCTCGACAGACCATCGCATGTACGCCCTACTCGCATAACAACGATGCCCACACTTGGAGGTCAGCTTGACAGGTCTGTTTAGAAAACTTAAGGGTCGCGGCAAGGCAAAAACCGATTCGATCGGTGAAGCTCCAACCGTACCCATGGCGAAGAAGCCGGAGATCGCAGCACTCAGCGCCATCGAAACTCAGGAAAAACTGGAATACCCCCAGTTCGAAGTGGGTTACGCTCAATCCATAGGACAACAACGCCAGCATAATGAAGACGCTTTGCTGGTGATTAATTCGGTTTTGGCAAGCAATGGAGGCTCAATCCCTTTCGGCTTGTATATCGTCGCTGATGGCATGGGCGGACATAAACAAGGCGAAATCGCCAGCAGCCTGGCGGTGCGTGCAATTGCCAGCCAGGTGGTGCGTAAAGTGCTTGAATCCTTGCTGGCGCCTAACCCTGAGCCGCCGGAAGAATCGATCCAGGAGATTCTGGAAAACGGCTTGCAAGAAGCGCACCATCTCATCATGAAAGAGGCTTCCGGCAGCGGCACGACCCTGACCGCGATGTTAGTGATCGAGAAAAGGCTCACAATCGCCCATGTGGGCGATAGCCGTGCGTATGTTATCCAACCCGGAGGAGGCGTTCAACTGTTGACCCGCGATCACTCGCTGGTGATGCGCATGATGGAACTGGGTCAGCTCACCGAAGAAGAAGCCGCCATTCACCCTCAACGCAATGTGCTTTATCGCGCCTTGGGTCAGGGAGACGCCTTTACGCCAGACATCACCACTGCTCCCTTACCAGATGCGGGTTACTTGTTGATGTGTTCCGATGGGCTTTGGGGAGTGGTGCCGCAAAACGAGATCGTCCGTATTATCAATGCTTCGTCTTCACCGCAAATCGCCTGTCAAAGATTGGTGCAGGCTGCCAACGACGCTGGCGGCCCGGATAACATCACCGTGATTCTGATCCGCCTCCCTGGCTAGGCTCGAGGGAAAAACGACACAGGCATGAGCTCAACTTTGAAACTCAACTATTACAACCTGCTCGGAATACCCGCAGACGCCACACCCGAAGAGATTCGCCGCGCCTATCACGATGCTGCCTTGCAATGGCACCCCGACGTCAATCGCGACGCTGAAGCTAATGAGAAATTCTTGCTGATGAAGCAGGCTTATGAGACGCTCTCCAACCCTGCAACCCGCAAAGCCTACGATCAGGAGCTGCTGGAAAACAGCGAAGAGCCGCTCCTGACGGAAATTCTTTACAGTCGGCCGCATTTATCCATTCTTGATGAACCTCAACTGTTATATGTATTGTTGAGCTTTGCTGCCAACCCCAAAGTCGCCTCTGCCCCCGCTGCGCCTCTAAACGTCTGTCTGGTGCTAGATAAGTCCACCTCGATGCAAGGTGTGCGCATGGACACGGTGAAGGAAGCCGCTATTGAAATGGTGCGCCAGTTAGGTCCTAAAGATCAAATCTCGATCATTGCCTTTAGCGACCGAGCGGAGGTGCTTGTGCCTAGCGGCCGGCGCATGGAGCGCAGCAGCATGGAAACGCAAATCAAGATGATGCGCGCCAGCGGAGGAACAGAGATCTTGCAAGGTCTTCAAGCCGGTTACGATGAAATGGTTCGGTTCTTATCCGGTTCATACATCAATCATTTGATCTTAATCACCGATGGCCGAACCTATGGGGACGAGGATCAATGTTTGCAACTGGCGGAACGTTTTGCTGCTCAGGGCATCCGCATCACCGGTATGGGCATCGGCACCGAGTGGAATGATGTCTTTCTGGATGAACTCACCGGCAAGACTGGCGGCGCAAGTTTCTTCATCTCCCGCACAGGCGACATCCGCTCCCTCTTGCAGGAGAAATTCGATGCATTGCGTCATGTGTTTGCCGAACGCGTTTCCTTGAACCTGAAAATGAGCGAAGGGGTAAACCTAATCTCGATCTATCGTATTCAACCCGAACCCACGGTCTTATCGGGCAACCAGCCTTTTCGCCTGGGGAGCATCCCTAAAGATTCAAAGCTTTCTATACTGATGGAATTTTCCGTTCGCAAAGTTGAATCGGAGACCAGCCGGGTGAAGGTCGCCGAGGGCGAGGTAGAAGTTTCCCTCCCATTCGATGCTCTACACCCGTATAAAGCCTCCATTTATCTTTCGCGTTTAACCGGCAGCGAAGTCAGCGCGAACATTCCGCCCCGGCCGATCTTCCAGGCACTGTCCCAGATCAACTTGTACCGTATGCAAGAGCGAGCGCGCCAGGAAGCAGCCGCCGGGAAAGTGCAGGAGGCAAGCGTACGCCTGCAACGTCTGGCGACAGAGCTGCTCAGCCTAGGTGAAGTCGAGCTAGCGCACACAGCCATTATGGAAGCAGAACGAATTCAACAGACTCAAATGTTGAGCGCAGAGGGTGAAAAACGGATCAAATACGGCACGCGCGCCTTCCTGTTACCCTCGGGCGCCAGGGAAGCAGACGAGCCATGATTCTATGCCCCAACTGTCTTCACAAAGAAATGCATGGCGCGCTGTTTTGCAGCGAATGCGGCGCGCAATTAATCTTTCCCAACGGTGTCCCAACCAGCTCCATCAAACGCACCACAACCGGCTTCAGAGAAGAGAATGGCAAATCCAAAGGGCCACCCCCTCCTATCGCCGATGCGGAAGCCAAGGTCTCGCTTAACATTATCGCCACAGGCGATGTTATTCATCTGGGGTTGGAAGAGGAAATTACGCTGGGGCGCGTCAGCGAAGGGCAACCGGTCACGCCGGACATTGACCTGACGCCCTACAAGGCTTACGAAGCCGGCGTTTCGAGAATGCACGCTTCCTTGCGTATCATCGAAGACCGCGTCATGGTTACAGATCTTGGATCCGCGAATGGAACGCGCATCAATGGCAGGCAAATCACATCTCACATCCCATATCCCGTGAAGCATGGCGATATCTTGACCCTGGGAAAATTTAAAATTCAACTCCTGTTGCACGAGCCCGAGCAGGGCTGACATTAAGCCCCTTTGGAGGCGCGGATGACTTATACACTCGTGATCCATGTTATGAACTCTGAACCGATCGTTGGAGAAGCGGACGAATTGCCCTCCCCTGCGGATACAATGGTAGTTATCAAAAACCCACGCCGGCTGGATGGCAAAGACTTGCACTACCTGGCTGAGAATGTGCAAACCGTCTATTGGCCGATTGAGCGGATAAACTTCATCGAGGTCTTAAGCGAGGGCAAGGAAGAGCAAATCATTGGCTTTGTTCGGGAGTAATCATATGGCGTTATCTTCAATGGAATCTCAGTTTAAGGGTCGCCGAATCCTAGTTGTAGACGATGAAGAGCGCATGGTGCGTTTCATTCGACTCAATCTGGAGCATGATGGTTTCCGAGTGATTGAAGCCTTCAATGGAACCCAGGCGATCAACAAAATCCGCAACAACATTCCAGATCTGGTGTTGTTGGATGTGATGATGCCAGATTTGGACGGCTTCGAAGTGTTGAAAATTATTCGCGAGGTCAGCACCGTGCCGGTGATCATGTTAACTGCCAAAGGCGAGGAAAATGATCGCGTGCGTGGTCTGGAATTGGGCGCCGATGACTACATTACCAAGCCTTTCAGCCCGCGCGAACTGGTCAGCCGGGTGAAAGCGGTCTTGCGTCGCACCGAGACCCCCAGCACCAGCATGCACGGCTTGATCGAAGTGGACGATCGCCTGAAAATGGATTTCGATCGGCGCGAAATCTGGGTGGATGGGAAATTGATCAAGCTGCGGCCAACCGAATATCGCCTGCTCTATCACCTCGTCCAAAACGCGGGGTGGGTGGTCACCCATGACCAGATCCTCACCAAAGTATGGGGGTATGAATATCGTGATGAGCCGCACTACGTTCGCCTGTATATCAACTATCTGAGGAAAAAAATCGAGGAAGATCCGGCAAACCCCAAATATATCCTCACCGAGCGCGGCATTGGCTATCGCTTTGTTGACTTTCGCCGTCAGTTCAAGGAAGAAAATCCTGAGGACGTAAAGAATGGATAATAAGGCTACAAAGCAACGCATCTTATTGGTTGACGATCATGAGATTGTGCGGCTTGGGTTGAAAGCGCTGTTAGAACGCCACCCGAACTTTGAAGTGGTGGCCGAAGCTGCAACCGCGCGCGAAGCGGTCGAGAAGGTCGAAGCTTTTCAACCCGATGTGGTCGTAATGGATATCCGTTTGCCCGGGGGTTCGGGGATCGAAGCCTGCGAAGAAATCTCGGAAAAATATCCTCAATCCAAAGTGATTATGCTGACCTCTTACGCCGAAGACGAGATGTTGTTTTCCGCCATCCGCGCCGGCGCCGCCGGCTATGTCCTCAAACAAATCGGCGGCGAAGACCTGGTGCGGGCGATCGAAGCCGTGGGGCGTGGCGAAGCTCTGCTCGACCCCGCCGTAACGCAACGCATCTTTCAGGAAGTGCGTAAGGCTGCGAAAGAGGAAGAGGCGTCCGCATTCTCGGCGTTGACGCAGCAAGAAAAGCATGTATTGCTACTGGTTTCGGAGGGGAAAACCAATCGAGAAATCGCCAAGGCGCTATTCCTGGGCGAAGGCACAGTACGCAACTATGTCAGCAGCATCCTATCAAAGTTGGGGGTCAGCAATCGAGCCGAGGCGGCTGCTTATGCAGTAGAGCATAATCTGCGCGAATATCTCTAACTCCCAGCATACTTCTGGCGGCACTCCAAACAAGGGCAAAGCGCACGCAAGTAATTCCAATTATAAATTCCGTAGTGATGACCATCTTCCCACTCGATGGTGATCGCATACGCGCCGACAGCCTCGAGGTTTTTCAACCGCGTCGCCGGGGTATCTTCAGCAGGGCGTAAAAAAACCACCGGGTCTGGGTCGCTGCCCATCTTGTCATGCCCACCGCGACACTCAGCGCAAGGGCAGGCATAGCGCAATAGCGAAAAGGGATACACGCTTGAATGACTGTCTGACCACTGAATCGAAAGCTCGGAAGTCTGCCGATTGGCTGTAATGCCTGTAGGTCGGATTGAACTCATTCGAAGAAACCTCCATCGCCGGATTTTCAAGGGTTTTGAACGATTTGTAGATAGTTCGCTACCGCCCAACCGCGGCGCGTTTCATCAAATGGGCCAACAAGATACCACCAGGTATAACCATCTACCTCACGCGGCCCATCCTGCACCCGAAAAACCTCCGCCTCGCTACCCAGCAGCAGGACTTTCCCGTCCAGCCCGGGCTGATCGCGCAATCGCAGCCCGTCGCCGCCTGTGCCGATGATCTGCACATAAGCCCCTAGTGAGATTACTCCTGGCATTGGGGTAGGCAATTCCTCTTCAGTTGCCGCGGTGGCGCTGGCTGCTGCAACCGGAGGCGCGGTCGGCGTCGCTGGCGGCGCAGCAATCAGAGTCAGCACTGCAGTGACCTGACCTGCATCGGCGCTGGAAGGACGGGTAATGAAGAGGATCACCAAAGCCGCCAGAGTGAGGCAACTGGCGAGCACGAGAGCACCTCCAACCACTCGCAGATTAACAATGAAGCTCAACCATTGCGTTTTTGCTGGGCGCGCCATCTATCCCTGACCACACTGATTCAAACTGGCAATAAGAAAAAAGCCAATGCTAAGATCAGATACACTGCCAAAAGCTCCGCCCCTTCCAACCAATTGGACTCGCCGTCCTGGCTCACCATCACGGCGATAAATACGCCCACGATCAGCGCCAATAATTCAAAAGAATTAAAAATCAATTGAAGTGGGTTGCCCATCAATAGACTGATGAACACCAACACCGGGGCGACAAACAACGCAATCTGCAGGCTGGAAGCCACAGCGATCTCCACGCTCAAATCCATTTGATTTTCCACCGCCACTTTAACCGCGATCAGGTGTTCGGCAACATTCCCAATCAGAGGGATCAGGATCACCCCCAGGAAGAATTCTGATACTCCCAGGCTGGCTACCACTGGTTCCACAACTGCAACCAGCAGTTCGCTCATCACTACCACTCCCACCGTGGATAGAGCAAGGAAGATAAGGGAGGTGCGCAATGACCAATGTTCGTGGTTCTTAACCAGCTCAGATGGTTTAGCTTCAGCCGTCTCCCAGGTCGCTCGTGTGTCGGCGGTGATCGCCTTGGCTACTGCGCCGTCTTTGCTGCGAAAGCTATAGAACAGACCCGCTGCATATAACACAATCATAATCGCCGCCACGCCTAAACTCAATGCTTCAACTCTGATGCTGGTCTCTGGACCTATCGCGCTGCTGAGCATTGAAGGTACCAACAAGGCAATCACCGAAAGCATCAACAAGATAGCGCTGCGGCTAGCGTGATGGCGGTCGAAGCGCTGAATGCCGTTTTTGAATCCCCCAAGAAACATCGCCATTCCCATCACCAGCAGAATGTTCCCCAGAATAGAGCCGGTGATTGAGGCTTTGACCAATTCCAATAGACCCTCGCGGATAGCCACAATCGTAATGATTAATTCGGCTGCATTACCCAGGGTAGCGTTGAGCAAACCACCCAGGCGCGGTCCGGTGTACACTGTCAACGCCTCGGTGGAGCGACCAATAAGCCCTGCCAAAGGGACAATCGCCGCAGAAGAAAAGATGAACACCCAAAGCTCGCCCCAATGCCCCCATTCGGCAAATAACGCTAATGGAAGCGCAACCAACAGCAGGTTTACGGGTTGTTCACGAAAAAAAGCAATTAAATTCTTCATTGTGATCCACTTTCCGCGATGAGATTGGTAGAAATTTTAACCGATTTTGTGCTCCTTCATGGATTTGCGCCGCCAACACAATTGAGCAAATCCTGCATGCCGAAACATCGCTTGGTATAATACCTGATAGCCGCCATGTCTGAGCAAATTGTATTGAACGATCGCTACCAACTGCAAGAACGCCTGGGTTCCGGTGGAATGGCAGTCGTCTATCGTGCCCATGACCTCACCCTGGAGCGCACGGTGGCGATAAAAATCTTACGTAAAGATTTCTCAAATGACCCGGCATTCCGACAACGTTTTCGTGAAGAAGCCAAGTCGGCGGCTAATCTCTCACACCCTAACATCGTGACCGTGCACGATTTCGGATTATATGCCGACCAGCTTTTCATCGTTATGGAATATGTGCCCGGTACCGATCTCAAGACATTGTTAAAACAGCAAGGGCGTTTCAACGTCTCCGAAGCAATTGACCTCATTATCCAGGCTTGCGCCGGCATCGGTTACGCCCATCGCAGCGGCCTGGTTCACTGCGATATCAAACCGCACAATTTCCTAGTCACCCCAGACCAGCGCCTGAAAGTGGTGGATTTTGGCATCGCTCGTGCGTTGAGCACCATTTCTCCGGATGAACGCAGCGAAATCGTCTGGGGCTCGCCGCAATATTTTTCTCCCGAACAAGCCGCCGGCGGAGCGCCATCGCCAGCCTCGGACGTGTATTCTTTGGGCGTCGTATTCTATGAAATGCTCACCGGGCGTCTACCTTTCACCGCCCCCACTGCGGACGAACTGGCGCGCCTGCATCGAGAAGCCCTACCGCCCTCGCCCCGCCGCTACAACCCTGCAATTCCCTTGGCTCTGGAACAAATTATTTTGAAGGTCCTGTCAAAGGAGCCATCGGCCAGATACCGCACCGCCGATCAACTCGGTCGTGTACTGATGTCTTTCAACCAACAGGCGCTGGCCGCAGCGCCGTCCGCGCCGATCCAGGTCTCCCCACCCAAAGCATTGAGTCTGGCGCCGCCAACGGCAGAACCGGTTTTACTTCCCAGCGTGGTCGAACCCGACTTGAGTTCTGAAGAGGTGTATGTTGAGGAATTGCCCCCACCTGAAGTGGTGGTGATCTCGCCGCCTTCCCGATCGGGGAGTTTTGATTGGCTCACCTGGTTGCTGGCGCTTCTGGCGCTCATTGCGGTCGGCGGGTTGATCCCATTCTGGCTTTGGGTAATGTACGTGTTGAATGCGCCGGTTTAAACGCCTGAGGCAGTCGGAAGATTTGTAAGATGCCACGCGCAGACTTGATTTTAACCTCCAATGGATCATACGCGGAAATCACGGCTGACGCCGTGATTTCCGAAACCAATTTCCTTGTAGCGGAGGCAGATTCGGTTTGCAATCTAAACTTCGGTCTTTACCAGGGTGCGAATGCATTTGGCGCACAATACCTTGCGCACTTTGCGACCATTTTCGATGACGCTGACCGTCTGCAAGTTCGGACGAAAAGTTCGCGGGGTGGCTTTCTTCGACCACGGCCGATTTTGTCCAAATGTCGTCTTTTTTCCACAATGAGCGCACTTTGCCATAACCGTATAGTTCCTTTCAAAGGTAAATCTTATCACAGAAAACCAACCGGGCAGCGTCGCATAAGACCTACACCGGGATACAGCACCTCATCGAATAGCTCCATCAAGTTGTCCGGCTGGATAATAGCGGCGCAATCATACCACAAAGCGCGATGCTTTTCAAGCACGGATGTGTTCTTTTCATGTATAATCAGCCAACCTAGAGGAAAGTATGACAGACGAAACTACCCTTTTTGGCAGCATTAATGTGTCCCCACGGGCCATAGCTACCATCGCTTATCACGCCGCGTTGCAATCCTATGGCGTGGTAGGTCTGGCGTCCAAAAACCTCGTTGAAGGGCTGGCGCAAGCGCTGGTGAAAGATCCGACCAACGGGGTCGAAGTACATTACGACGGCCAGGAAATCAAAATTGATCTTTATGTGATTATTGAGTACGGAACGCGAATCAAATCAGTAGCCAGCAGCGTCAGCAACACGGTCCGTTTCCAGGTGGAACGTGCATTGGGCATGCCCATCGGCGAGGTCAACGTTCATGTAAGGGGCCTGCGGATCAGCAATTATGATTAGCTCTATCCAATGCGCTTCTTGAGTGATTGCAGGTAAACTCATATCAGTGGAGTTTTTTTAATGTCTTCGGATACTCATCTTTACGCCAGGCGCGAGGTGCTACAAAAAAGACCCGTTGACGGTCAAGCGCTGAAATGCCTGATCGAATCAGGTCTCGCCTGGCTGCGCACCAACCAACAAATTGTAAATTCTCTCAATGTATTTCCGGTACCCGACGGCGATACCGGCACCAACATGGTGTTGACGATGCAAGCCGCCTACGATGAAATCGCCGAATCCCCTGAACGGAATTTCGGCAAGATGGCGCACGCTGTCGCTCATGGCGCTCTCATGGGCGCCCGCGGCAACTCTGGCGTGATCCTCTCCCAGTTATGGAGAGGTTTTGCACGTGCAGTGGATAACAATCCCGTTCTGGACGCCCCCTCTCTGGTGCATGCATGCGCCGTCGCCCGCGACACGGCTTACAAGGGCGTTGTACGCCCCGTCGAAGGCACTATCCTGACTGTGGCGAAGGACATCGCCTCAGCCGCCGAGGCCGCGTTGGCTTCCAGCGACGATTTGATTGATCTGCTCGAAGTATTAGTCAACGCAGCCGATCATTCCGTGCAGCGCACGCCAGAATTGTTGCCCGTCCTCAGGGAGGCCGGCGTGGTTGACGCGGGCGGCAAAGGCTTGTTTTTTATCCTCGAAGGCATGTTGCGGCACATCAATGGGTTACCGCTAGATGCCGCCATTGCTAAAGTGCAACCTCTTTCCGAAATGGCTCTTGAAAACACTTTAGATTCCATCGAACCCGGGCAAGATTTTGAAGTTATTGTTGATTTTCGCCCCAAAGAACCACTGGATTTAGTCAATTTTTATGGGGATCTGGAACAAATGGGCACCTCGATCCAGGTGGGTGAAGGAGATGGGATGTACCGCTTGCACATCCACGTCCCAACAGAAAATCTCTACACCCCCATTGAATACACTCGCTCATTAGGCACTGTGACGAAGATCGCAATTGAGAACTTGCTTGCGCAAATGGAAGCCAATCAAGAGCAGTGCGATGAGAGCCGACCCACACTCGCCCCCATCGAACCCGGTCAAAATGCAGTCATTGCAGTCGTCCCCGGCGCCGGGATCGCGCGAGTCTTCGCCAGCCTGGGGGCAGCCGGCATTGTCGAAGGAGGGCAGACGATGAACCCCAGCACCCAGGAGATCATTCACGCCTTCGAAAATCTGCCCACCGACCGCATCATCATCCTGCCCAATAATAAAAACATCATTCTGACAGCGCAGGCTGCAGCCGAGTTGACAGTTAAGAAGGTGGCGGTCATCCCCAGCCGTTCTATTCCGCAAGGTTTGGCTGCCATGATGCGCCTCATCCCAGACGGCGATTTCGACCAAGTGGTCGCAGAAATGACCGAAGCGTTGGATGAAGTGGAAACTGGAGAGATCACCATTGCCACCCGCAGCGTGGAGATTGACGGTGTGCAGGTAGATGAGGGTCAAATTATTGCTTTGCATAATGGAAAACTCGTTCTCGCGGCATCCAATCTGGAAGAAGCTTGTCTGGGCCTATTGGAAAAGGCACATGCCGATCATTATGAACTGATTACCTTGTTCTACGGCGCCAGTGTCTCGAAAAGCGAAGTGTTTCGCAT
>DYGV01000057.1:0-4163 GCA_020724505.1 Anaerolinea thermophila | reverse complement strand
AAGAGGTCGAAATTCAGGAAGGCTGCCAGCCGCATTATCAATTCATCATTGCTATTGAATGACACCTCACACTTTGCAACGAGTGTACTACATAGCATTTTCAATCAGTTGGGTATGAAGATGGATATTGCGTTGGTTACGGATAGCACATCTGACATCCCGCCAGAACTGGCGCAAAAAAACGATATCTATGTCGTGCCGAATGTCATCATCATGAACGGCCAGAGCCTGGAGGATGGCAAAGACATCAGCCGAGAAGCGTTCTACGAGCGCTTACCACAAATGAAAACGCCGCCCTCGACAGCAACGGCTTCGTCAGGCGTTTATCAAACACTTTATCGCGCTTTATTTCGCCAGGGCGTGGAATACATTATTTCAATTCACGCCTCCAGTCGCTTGAGCGGAATCATCAACGCAGCTACTTCCGCAGCGCGGGAATTCGGCGAACGGATTTTCGTTCAGGATAGCGAATCCGTCTCATTAGGCCTGGGGTTTCAGGCGTTAGCCGCCTCCGAGGCAATCGCTCGCCGCCTGCCTCTGCAAGAGATCCTGGCGCTCCTGGCTGATGTACGCCGTCGGGTGCGGGTGATTGCCATGTTGGACACCCTGGAATATGTGCGCCGCAGCGGGCGTGTTTCCTGGGCGCGGGCGCGGTTGGGCAACCTACTGCATGTAAAACCCTTCGTCGAAGTACGCAACGGCGGCCAGGTGGTCAGCCTGGGTGAGGAGCGCACCCGCAAAAAGGGCATCGCCCGCTTGAAAGAATGGTTGCATAACCTGGGCGATCTAGAAAGATTAGCCATTCTGCATACCAACGCGGAGAGCGAAGCGCGCCAGTTTCTGGCTGACCTTTCTATAAATCTGGCGCACGAACCATTAGTCGTCAATGTTACCACTGTAATCGGAGCGCATGTGGGCCCCAATGGTCTAGGCTTTGCCGCAGTGCTCAAATGAAGCCGCTTTGCGCCGCTCATGGCGGCGGCAAAAGACTGGTAAAATACAACCTTGATGAAGCCATCTATTCAAAAACTGCAAAAAATCTTTAAACTCGAGGCCGATCGAGGCTACGATAACCACGCAGTAATGGGCGGGCTGGACCGCATCCTGGACGTATGGGTCAATGAAGCCAGAGAGGATGGGTTGCCCGATGATCTAATCCAGTTCGTTTCCGATCGCATCAAAGATTATGGACGCCTGACCGAAAAAAGCCGTGCAGAAATGCTGCAAGGTTTGTGGAGGCGCATCCAACGCGGCGAAACCGAAGAGCCTACGCAAGAGACCGTTGAGCCGACACAGCCTGCAATGGAAGAAATCGAAGCGTCGGCAGATGTGTCTCCTCTTCAAGAGTTGCCGGAGATCGCTCCAACCGACCAGATGGAAAGCATGCCCCCATTTCAGGCATCGCCAGCAGGCGCGACGGCGCAGGCAATGATCCAGGAAGCTGTTCAACTTCCACCGCTTGAGCCAAAAGCCCTGAGCGCGCCATTGACCGCCGTGCGAGGGATCGGCGAGCGATTAGCAGCCAATCTCGGTCGCCTGGAATTACATACTTTACGCGACCTGCTTTACTACTTTCCGCGCCGTTACGACGATTATAGCCGGATGAAACCCATCAACCGGCTCAACTACGGCGAGGAAGTCACGGTCATCGGCACTGTGCAGAATATCTCCACGCGACCGGCGCGCAGCGGTAAACTAAAAATTACCGAAGCCGTCATACACGATGGCAGTGGATCGTTACGCGTCACCTGGTTCAATCAGGACTACATCGCCCGCCGCCTGCACCCGGGCATGCAAATCTCCCTGGCTGGAAAGGTATCTCAATATTTGGGACGGGCGGTGATGGAGAATCCATCCTGGGAGCCGCTGGAGCAAGAACCTCTCGTTACCGGTCGCATCGTGCCAGTGTATAGCTTGACGGAAGGTGTTCGGCAAAAATGGCTGCGCACCCAGATACACAAGGTCGTTTCTTATTGGGGACCTCGCATACCCGATTATTTGCCCGAAGAGATTCGCCGGTCGGCGGGTTTGATGAATCTTCCTACCGCCATCCTGCAAGCGCATTTTCCCGATTCTTGGGAAAGTCTGCGGGCAGCGCAGGAGCGTCTGGCGTTCGACGAAATCTTTTTACTGCACTTGGGCGCGCTGGGACAGAAACGCGCCTGGAAAGATCGTGCGGCGCGCGTTTTCTCGGTTGATCCAGAATGGCTTGACGCGCAAAAACAACGCCTTCCATTCCCGCTCACCAACGCTCAGCAGCGCGTAATCTCAGAGATCCAACAAGATTTACAGTCTGGGAAACCCATGAATCGATTGATCCAAGGCGATGTCGGTTCGGGGAAAACTGCTGTGGCGGCTATCGCCATCGCTGTCATTGCTCATCATGGCGCACAGGCAGCCATGATGGCGCCAACCAGCATTCTGGCGGAACAGCATTACAAGACCCTGCTCAATTTACTCACCGCTTCCTATAGCCAGCCCGACATGGATCGTCTGAATAGCAACGCCACACCGCCGCTGCGCCCCGATGAGATTGGTTTGTTGATCGGCGCCACTCCAGAAGGAGAAAAACAACGCATTCGCGCCGCTTTGGCTGCCGGAACGATCAAACTTCTGGTTGGCACTCATGCTTTGATTGAGGATCCGGTGGAATTCGCCGACTTGCAACTGGCAATCATTGATGAGCAGCACCGCTTCGGCGTCGAACAACGGGCAGCCTTGCGCGCCAAGGGCGATAACCCGCACCTGTTGGTGATGACCGCCACGCCCATCCCGCGCTCATTGGCGTTGACCATCTACGGCGATTTAGATCTCTCAGTAATAGATGAGATGCCGCCGGGACGTCGGCCGGTCAGCACTTTTGTGCTAACGCCGCGCGAGCGTGAGCGTGCTTACACGCTCATCCGCAGCCAGGTGGAGCAAGGACGACAAGCGTTCATCATTTACCCGCTCATCGAAGGCAACGATCATAACGACGTCAAAGCCGCAGTAGATGAATACGCCGTCTTGCAAAAAGAAGTCTTCCCGGATCTAAACATTGGGCTGTTGCATGGGCGTATGCGACCAGATGAAAAAGACGCCGTGATGGAAGACTTCCGTCAAGGGAAATACCATATCCTGGTATCCACCACGGTAATTGAAGTCGGCGTAGATATTCCCAACGCTTCCGTAATGCTGATCGAAGGCGCCAACCGCTTTGGCCTGGCACAGTTACACCAGCTACGCGGCAGGGTCGGGCGCGGCGCTGAACAATCGTATTGCTTGCTCATCCCCGACCATCCCGACGCGGCTGAAAATGAACGGCTGCAGGTGATGGCATCCACCAATGATGGCTTTGTCCTGGCAGAAAAAGATTTGCAACAGCGCGGGCCAGGGCAATTCTTCGGCGTTCGTCAATCCGGCTACGCTGAGATGCAATTTGCCAACCTCACCGATATTCGTCTGGTCGAAAAAGCCTGTCGCTTCGCGCAGATGCTTTTCGATCAGGATCCCAATTTAACCCGGCCCGAACACCAGCTTCTGGCATTCGCCTTGCAACAGTCTTGGGGTGGAGGCAAGGGTGACATCAGCTAGGAGTGAACATCCAGAAATCATGGTACGGGCTGTATTCCCCGGAACATTCGATCCGATTCACTTCGGACACATTGATATTGCCTTACGCGCGGCGCGCCTGTTCGACGAATTGATCGTTGCCGTTTACGATAAGCCGCTCAAATCGTTGCTGTTCCCGCCGGAAGCGCGCCTCGCTCTGGTGCGCGAATCATTCCCAGATATGCCTAAAATCAAAGTCATGGGTTACAGCGGATTGACGGTGGAATTTTGTCGGGCGATCGGCGCGCAGGTCATTGTGCGCGGTTTACGCGTCTTCTCGGATTTTGAATATGAGTTTCGCATGGGGCTTGCCAATCATCGCCTGGCGCCGGAGATTGAAGTGATTGCTCTAATCACCGCCGAGGAACATACCTTTCTTTCCTCCAGCACCGTTCGCGAGATTGCCTCGTTAGGCGGAGATGTTAGCAGCATGGTCCCGCCGCATGTTCAATCTGCGCTTGTTCGCAGGTTTCAAGAATTAGGAGACGGCCAACAGGTTGTGCCGGCCACTTCGCTGCGAGATTGAAAAGTTTACCGCGCCGGTAGAACCGTTGATAAAATATACCGAAGCC
>DYGV01000056.1 GCA_020724505.1 Anaerolinea thermophila | reverse complement strand
TGAATCGTCTTGTTCATATTTTGATAATACTTTATCACACATGTTTATAATGATCTTTCCTTAATAAAAAGGACTGTCGACTTCATGTCGACAGTCCTTTTTATTAATTTACTTAGCTTTTAATAGACCTCATGAATGGTGTTGTAGACGTTGAATTTGCCAGTAGGGGTGATAAGGTCTTTGATGCGGGCAATTTCTTCGAGGGTTTCATCGTTATAGATGACGATTTCGCCTGTCTTGCCTGGCTGATCGGCAGAGCCCCAAATACTGACCCAGACTTCGGTGCCATCCATGTTGTATTCAAAGTGGACAGCACGTCCGTAATCTGCAGCCTCCCAACATTTGTAAACTTCTGTGGGGTTTTCCTTGGCAATGACACATACGGTGCGTTGAAGTTTTTCATCTGAGTTCAACACAAAGTCTACCCAAACCCATTTACTATTGGGATGTGTCTTGACGAATAGACTGCCCGCGCCGGGAAGTTCAATATTCCGGACAACCTTCCAGGCGCTGTCGGGGTTTCCTTCAGGATCGGTGCCAATGGCGATGAGAGAATTGGCGCTGAGGTGTGGCGTGCTCCAAACGGGACCAAATTCAGGGTCGATCCAGTTGGCACCGCGTCCGGGATGGGGAACTTCCGGTGTGTCTACCATTGCTTCGAGATCACCTTCAAGCGCATCCACCACCACAATCTTGTTGGACTGATTGGCTGCTACCAGGAAGTAACGTTGCGTGGAGTCCCAGCCGCCATCATGCAAGTACAAGGCAGAGTTGATCATCTTGATAGTCAGGTTCATCGGGTCTTGATAATTAACCAGCCAGACCTGCCCGGTCTCTTTAACATTGACGATCCATTCGGGCTTGAACTCAGAGGCGAGGATGGCAGCCACGCGTGGATCACCCACATAAGTGTTGGTGTCAGCGGTGTAGCCGCGCACGCTGGTAATTTTCATTGGTTCGAGGGTTTGCCCATCGAGAATGGTGAAATGGGAAGGCCAGTAACAGCCGACGATGGCATATTTATCGGTGAAATCGCCCAATTCGCCTTCATATTTACTGACTTCAACCGAACGAGCATCGTAACAAGTTTGTACTTCAGCAACTTTTTCAGGGATTTCCATCCAAAGATCAACAAGTGCAAGCTTGCCATCACGTCCGATCACGTAGACATAGCGTCCGGTAGCGGACATGCGCGAGATGTGAACTGCATAACCAGTATCCACTTTGGCGACGATTTCATAGGTATCGCCGTCAATGATCGCTACCTGACCAGCATCGCGCAGTGTGACTGAGAAGTAATTCTGCCAATTACGTGTGGTTTGCGGTTCGGTGGGGCGGTCTTCGGGAGCAATGAAAACCTTCCATGTTGCTTTCATTTGTTCCATCGACATTTCAGGCGGGGTGGGCGGTTCGTTCTGCAGGTACTTTGCCATGATGTCGGTTTGTTCCTGCGTGAAGAAGCCCTGTTTGCCCCAGTCGGGCATACCTTTGAGGGTGCCATTGAAAATGATCGAGGAGAGGGCAACGGTTCCTTTTGCAAGAGTCAGGTCGGGGGTGAGGGCAGGACCCGTCGCGCCTTTTCGCAGCGTCCCATGACAGCCCGCGCAACGATCAAAGAAGGTTTGTTTTGCCCATGCAAAATCTTCTTCGGACAGGGAGACATCGGCGTTGGATGTATCCACCGCAACATTTGCATCTGTCATGATCGATTCACCACCTGGCAGGGTCGCAAGGTAGCCAACAATCAGGTTAATCTCTTCACTGGTGAGCGTATCTTTTAGCGTGGCGGGCATCAGACCGGGTTGGCACATTCCAGCCGGGCAGTGCTGCGAAAGATAGGCTTCCGGGTTGGTGATCGATTCGAGGATAAATTCCTCGGCAGTCTTAGCCTTGCCGGTGTAGCTGCCATCCGCAATGTGTTCTGCGGCGACGGTGGAAATACTTGCAAGGTCAGGACCAATTACGCCGACAGCGCCCGGGATGCCGGGGATGGCATGACAGGCGCTGCATCCACCTTTGGTTGCGGTTCGAGTTCCACTGTTTCAACAGCGATGGGTTCTTCAGCGGGCGCGCACGCCCAAACCAGAGCCATTAACCCTAGGAGCAGCAGGGCAAGGCTCAACATACGAGACGTTCTTTTCATATCATTCTCCTCGTTCGGAAGGTTGTTTTTGTTTGAGGCTTAAGGACAGTGCATTCAAGAAGTCTTTTTCATCGAGTTGATATGACGCAACAACATAAGCAAGCGTGCAAAATCGCGCGAAATGGCAGCCCACACATGCTGTTTTGAATTGATTAAAAACAACAAGCGTTTGGGGAGCCTTGCTTAAAGTGTTTGCCACAGTATCTTCGTGAATGTTTAGCGCCTCATTCATCGGCGCATACGATAATTTATTTCCCCATCTTCTTCATTGCGCTAGCGCAATTTACGTTTAGTTAGTTATTTGTTTCACAATGTCACTTATTCTTTATGCCCCTCCGCGATTTGCATAAGGGCGTGCGGATCCAAAATTTGAATACGTTCCCTGCCTGCTTTGATAATGCTCTTTCGTTCCCATTCACTGATCAAGCGGCTGACCGAGAAGACAGTTGCCCCAGTCATTTCCGAAACATCTTTTCGAGAAAAAAATAACTCAATTCCTGCATCTTTGCCTGAACGAATTCCAGACTGTTGCGCAAGACGAATTAATGCATTAGCGATTCGCTGTTCGACTCGATTTGTGGCAATTTCCCGATATCTAGTCTGCAACTCTTGAATATAAGTGGTCATTAAGTTCATTAGATCAAAAGACAGGTATGAGCGGGTTTCCATCATGGTGCGCAGGAAGTGGCTGGGAATGGCAATCGCTGTACTGCATTCAAGTGTTTGAGCCATTGCAGGATAAATTGCGTCTTCCCCACGCGTAGCGCCCAATGCCCCGAACATCTGCCACGGATAGATCGTCCGTAAATTGACCTGCTGCCCATTGGGATTTGATTGCATCAGTTTGACCTGCCCAGTGACCAACACGTACAGGTATTTGGCTTCGTCGCCTTGAAGAAAGAAATATTCTCCTTCTTCAACGGAACGTACGATGCTGTTTTTTAAGATCAAATCCAAATCAGCGTCTGTTGCATGTTGAAAGACACTGATCTTGCGGAGATCGTTCAAAGATATGTTCATGGTGTTTTTAATTCTGTTTTTCTGCTTTGTAGAACAGAGTGAACCGTCATGCCAATAAAAACGAGGATGGCAATTTCATTCAGCAGCCCACTCCACATGCGCAATGTATGCAGGTTGGCATAATTCGCAATGACGCGAACAGCAAGCGAGCCGTGCAATAACCCAAGATGAATATAAAAAGCGGGCTTAAAGTCAATGGGTACACCAAGAATGGCGGGGAAGATGATGGGGGCGTGACCGAAGATCATGGAGATGACGAAGCCGACAAAAACGGCATGAAGAACCGCATCGTATCTTGGACCTGCCACCTGCGCGCCAAATCCCAAACTTAATCCGCCGCTGATGCCGAGCCAGATGAAGCCCAGCGCGAGGCACCAGGCAATATAACGTGTGAGTGGAAGTTTATGCCGAACATTGCGCCAGGCAATATCATTACGCAGTGACCAAAGTGGTAACAACAGTAACCCTAGTCCGCTGAGGCGTGTGCCGAGCTGAAGGTTGAACAAGGCGAGGATGATGCCAGCCATAAAAATTGCAATGATGCCGCCGAAGAGAATCTGCTGCATTTGTGTAGGACGCAGAACACGACTTAGCTCAAGTCTTTCGCCCGCAATGGTCAGCACGAGGAATGCCATCCAGAAAAAGACGACTTGATAGATTTGCCAGCCGAATGTCCATAAGAGATTCCCTATGAGCCACGCAGTTGCGCCGAGGAACATGGTTACAGTATGCAATGCAAATTCACGGCGGACGATCTCTGCCAAAATGGCAACTCCGCCGAGGCTGGCGAGCGTTAGGAGGATCACGCCAAAGGGTAGATTTGGAAAAATGATGGCGACTAGCCAACCCAGTCCAGAAAGAAGCGGGGGCAGGTACATCCACTTTTGTTTCATCGCAACGGCACGTTCCAATGTGATGAGAGTCCCTAAAAATCCAGAGATCATTACGGGACCATGTAACATGGCAAGCGATGGGGTGAGCGCAGGCAACTGCCAGCCGAGGCGCATGAGCCCCGCCCATAGTGCGGCGAGCAAACCAAGGATGGCAAGGATGAGAAATGGCAGAGGGTGACGGTTGGGAAATGCTTTCATGGGGTTATTCTACACCGTGTTTTTGTGCTATTTTTAGGATTGACGATGCATCATGCCTGAGGGGTATAATTTCAAGATAGTGTACACCAAAAAGGTAATATATGTTGAAGAGTCTTCAAGGCAGATTAAGCGCCTTGTTTTTTGCATTTGTTCTGCTTGTGCTTACTTCAGTAGGCGCAACGTTTTGGGGCGTAAAGACTCAACAAAATGATGCGCTAATCATCAACCTTGCCGGTCGGCAGCGGATGTTGGTTCAATTGATGGTGCGGCTTGCGGTTGGAGAGCAGGGAAATGGGGCGGCGAGTGAAATGCTGGTGGATGCGGAGAATACGTTTGAGCAGACACTTACGGCACTTGAGTATGGCGGGTCAACCCTCTACTTACCAGATAATTATGTTTTGATCCCTAAAACAAATAACCCTGAGATATTGGAAGCATTACAAGATGTGCGCCAAAGTTGGGTGGAATTTCGCACGTCGATTGATGCGGTTGACGAGACATCGGCGAATAAGTTTGGTAACTCATCCGCCATTGAAGAGATTGAAACCCTATCTGCTATTCTTGCTCAACAAGCGGATGTGGTTGTGCAGTTATATGAGGCAGACTCAACGGCGAAGCTGAGTATTTTACGCAACATTCAATTGGGGTTTTTATTCTTTGCTTTGGTATTGCTCGCCAGTGGGGCATGGGTGACACGCCGGTCTGTATTGAAACCGTTGTCTGAGTTGGGAGTGGCGGCTGAAAATTTGGGCGGGAATGATCTTGAAACGCCCGTACAGGTGCAGGGACCAGAAGAAATGCAGAGGTTATCTCAATCATTTGATGGGATGCGTCTCGGGTTGAAATCTGCCCAGCAGGATTTGATTGACCTGAACGATACGCTGGAGAAACGGGTTTCTCAGCGGACACGGGAATTGGAAGCACTCAATGTCGTCACCCAGGAAATCACTTCACGCCTTGATATTCAGCAGGTGTTAAGTTCAGTAACGAATAAAACCAGCGAGCTTTTGAATGGGGATGTTTCATTCTTGTGTTTGTTGGATGCGAATCAGCCTTTGCTTAAACTCCAAACATTTAGCGGAAATGCAGATGCAGCAGTTGATGACACAACCGTCATAAAAAAACATGATCTGACAGACTCTATTCTTAACAGTAACAAAGCTGTGCTTTGCGGTATTGATACCTGCCGTGAAGGCTGCTCGATCCTGTCTGATAAATATCGCAGCAGTCATATGGCAGCTCCTTTACGAAGCAATGATCAGATCATTGGTGCATTATGCGTAGGTAGTACCAGCACACAAAGATTTGGCGGTGAATCCACCGATCTGCTCACGAAACTTGCAAATACAGCCGCAATTGCCCTTGAAAACGCCCGTTTGTATGAACAGGCAGAGCGAATTGCCACACTTGAGGAGCGCCGTCGTATTGCGGCAGACATGCACGATGGGCTGGGGCAGACTTTTAGCTATTTAGGGTTGATGACCGATCAGGTGGTTGAATTGCTCTCCAATGGAAAGAATCAGGCAGCCTTGGAAAGATTGCATTTGACTCGCGAGACCATCGAAAAAGCCACAGGAAATGTACGCAAAGCCATTAATCGGCTGATGGATGAAAACCCGATCAACTCTGACCTTTGTGATCAATTGCAGGGTGTGGCAAAGGAGCTTTCTGCCCAACATAACGCCATGATTGAATGGCGATGTGAAACCGCATCCCCATGCAATTGTCCGCCTCTGGTAAACGAACAAGTTATTCATATAGTACGTGAAGCGTTAACCAATGCGATTTCTCATGCTCACCCAACCCAGATCATTGTGCAATTTACCAAAAGAGATCATGTTTATGAGTTGCTGATTGCCGACAACGGAAAAGGGTTTGACTCTTCCCAGCCTAGCCCAAATGGACATTTTGGTTTGCAGATCATGAAGGCAAGAGCTCTGCAAATTAACGGGCAACTTGAAGTCAAATCCATGCCTGGAATGGGGACACAAATTATTCTATCGTTCCCTTTGAGCAATAAGGAATAAACTTCAGATGAAGAAAATACGCGTTATGTTGGTGGACGATCACGCTTTGTTTCGTGAAGGACTGGCGGTGATTATTGGATCTCAGCCTGATATGGAGGTTGTAGGCAATGCAAACGACGGGCTTGAAGCGGTGATCAAAGCGCAGGAACTAAAGCCAGACCTGATCCTGATGGATGTTCAAATGTCAACTATGGATGGCTTGGAAGCGACCCGCCAGATCAAGCAGCTTCTTCCTGATACGACCATTGTGGTGCTGACCGTTCGTGATGATGACGAAAAATTATTTGAGGCGTTGAAAAGCGGCGCACAGGGATATTTATTAAAGGATATTCGATCTCATATTATGGTGGAAATGCTGCATAGTGCCTTGAATGGTGAAGCCGCCATTACACCGTCGCTGGCAGGGCGGGTTCTTGCCGAGTTTCGGCGCATGAGTTTGAATCAAAAAAGTGGCGATGACCTTCCAAATGAAGATAACGCGTTGACTGAGCGCGAATTGGAAGTGTTGTCCCTGGTTGCCAAAGGCGCGTCTGACAGGGATGTGGCTGAAAAATTAACGGTCAGCCTGAACACAGTCAAGACTCACATTCGCAATATCCTCTCCAAGCTGCGGGTAAACTCTCGCAGAGAAGCTGCAAAGCTGGCGCAAAGCAAAGGGCTGTTGTCATAAAAAAGAACTAATTCTTTGTTGAAAAAGAGTGATGGAAAAATCACTCTTTTTTCATTCCAATTGTTACAAATAACAAATACGTTAATCAGGGTTATTAAAGTAACATGAGCGTTGATACCCTAAGTTTTTGCATCCATCTTTCATGAGGAGAAACGCCATGTCCGACGAAAAAAAGGAAGAACCGCAACACCCCGGTCAAAAGCTCTTTGACAACATCTGGCTGTTGTTTGTGTTGTCCTTGTTAATCAGCACATTGATCTACAACGTGTGGGGGATTATTGATTTGTTAAATGTGCCTTTGGCCCCATAAATTAATAAATTGGAGAATGAATTATGTTAGCGCCTGAAAAAAATTGGTGGAAGCCCATGGGCCGTATGGAAAAAAGCTGGCTCACCGTTGCCTTTGTTTGGTGTGTCTTTCTTACGGTCATGATGCCGCTTTGGTACTTTTATGGCAAGCAGAACGTCCCCACAGAAACCTATAAGACTTCACCCGCCGATTATGGAGCGAAGGTAAATGCCTTTGTGGAGCAATATACCATCGGCGAAGATACGGTAAACGGAGTTACGCTGCCTGTTGTTGCCGCCCCTCCCGGGAGTGATGTGTACATCCGCGCCAGCACATGGCAATGGTACCCGATTCTGCAATTGGAAAAGGGAGAAGAATACCGCCTGCATATCTCTTCCTTGGATTTGCAACACGGGTTCTCCCTTCAGCCAGTCAACATCAACCTTCAGGTCATCCCTGGATATGACTATGTTGCAACTATTACGCCCACCAGTTCGGGTGAATTCACCATCGTTTGTAATGAATACTGCTTTGTCGGCCATCATACGATGGTTGGTAAAGTGATCGTGACCGAGGAGAAATAAATATGGCATCCCTTGCACCTACCACTCCCTGGACAGCGGGCGCGAAAGACGATTATCGCGACTGCCCCGTAACCACGCTCAAAGTGGATATGAACACCGAACGCCTCATCATTGCCAATGCGGTCATGGCTGTGGTGACACTTGCCCTCGGTGGCATTGCGGCGTTGTTGATCGCGCTCACCCGCTGGCAGGCGATACATTTACTCCCTGCCGTTTGGTTCTACCGCTTGCTCACCTTGCACGGCATTGACATGCTGATCGCATGGATCGTTTTCTTTGAAATGGCAGGTCTGCACTTCGGCTCGACCATTCTGCTCAATGCGCGGCACGCAGCGCCAAAACTTGCGTGGACAGGCTTTATCATGATGACCGTCGGCGGTTTGATGGCAAACGCTGTGGTTTTGTTTGATCCGAATTCAAACGTCATGTTCTCAGCTTATGTTCCCATGAAGGCACATCCGCTCTTCTACTTGAGCTATATCCTCTTTGCCGTCGGCGCCTTGATCACAGTTATTACATTCTTCATCAACATTGTGGTCGCCAAACGCGAAGGGCGCTTTTCAGGCTCGTTGCCCTTGGTGGTGTTTGGTCTCATGACCGCTGCCATCCTCGCCACCTACACACTGCTTGAAGGCGCTGCCGCGATCGTACCCGCCTTCTTCTGGTCACTGGGTATTCTCAAAACCTATGATCCGGGAATTTATCGCAACTTCTTCTGGGGTTTCGGGCATCCTGCGCAACAAGTCAATCTTGCGGCAATGGTTTCCATTTGGTATGCGCTCGCACAGATGACCGTTGGCATTCGTCCGGTCAATGAAAAGTTCTCGCGCCTTGCCTTCATCCTGTATCTGTTCTTCATCAACCTCGGTTCGGCACATCATCTGTTGGTTGACCCCGGTCTATCTTTCGCTTGGAAAGCCGTCAATACATCCTACGCCATGTACCTTGCTGTTCTTGGTTCCATGATGCACGCCTTCTCCATTCCTGCTGCTTTGGAAATTGCCCTACGCGCCAAAGGCTATAGAAAAGGTTTGTTCGGATGGCTTCGCAATGCACCCTGGGGCGAGCCTGGTTTTAGCGCTTTGGTTCTATCCATGTTCCTTTTTGGCTGGATCGGCGGCGTGACTGGCGTGACCATCGGCACTGAACAAATCAATATGCTCGTTCATAACACTTTGCGCCTGCCAGGTCACTTCCATGCAACAGTGGTCAGCGGCACAACCCTTGCCTTCATGGGCTTCACCTATTACGTCATTCCGCTCATCTTCCGCAAGGAGCTCAAACTCAAGAGTTGGGCAAAATGGCAGCCGTATATTTTCGGTTTCGGTATGTTGCTTACTTCCATGGGCATGATCGTCAGCGGTTTGCAAGGCGTCGCCCGCCGCAACTGGGATATCACCTTCGCTGGTGTCGTTCCCGGCACCGTTGAAATCTCACTGGCGGTCTTCGGTGTTGGCGCAATTCTCGCTGTCATCGGCGGCATCATGTATGTGACCATTGTGCTCACCTCCATTTTGACCGGACCCCGCCTCGAAGCTTCTAATCTCTTGTTGCTCACTGGTACACACAACCCGATCATCGATTCTACAAAATTGACCGATCACCAAATGGAAGACAAGCAGAATCAGCCCAAGGGCGCTTTGGTGCTTGTCTTTGCCTTCCTTGTCTGGTTCGCCATTTATTACTTCACTAACTGGTGGTTGCTGGGTCGTACCTGGTTCATCCGCTAGAAAGACATTCTCCTTTGAAAACCTGCCCGGGGCTTCGCCACCTCGGGCAGGTTCAAATTTCCAAGACTGGCAATTCAACAAAATGACAGCATCCTTTTTACTCGGGTTACTCGGAAGTCTTGGGCATTGTGTCGGCATGTGCAGCGCAGTCATCATCCTCTTCGACCGCCAGCCGATCTTTCAGAATAAACTCGCCTGGGTTCTCGCGCACACGGGGCGCATCACCACCTATTCCATTCTCGGTTTCATCTTCGGCGCATTTGGTCAAACTCTCTGGGCTTTTGACGGACTTCAAGCCGCGCTCTCCATCCTCTTTGCAATCCTTGCATTTTATATGGCATCCGCATTTATTGGATTAACCCCCTCGCCAGAATCAATATTTCCTGGATTGGTTCAACGCTGGGGGATAGCCATTCGCGGATTCAAATCCGCTTCGCTCCCAACCTCGTATCTGCTCGGACTCCTTTGGGGACTCCTCCCCTGCGGCTTGGTTCTGACCGCGCTACTCACAGCGGTCACTTCCACCAATGCGTTTCAAGGTATGTTGAACATGGCTATCTTTGGCATTGCCACACTACCAAGTTTATTTGCCGTTAAATGGTTTGCATCAAAATCCATTCCACGCATCTGGTCACGAAGCCTTGCTTCTCTTGTAATGATGTTCTTCGGCTTCCAATTTGCCATGCGCGGATTCGCCTCGCTCGGATTGGTTGACCACTTTATGCTGGGTTCTGTCATGCTTTGGTAAATATCAAGTTGTCACTATGAATCTTGCTTCTGCTTCTCCTGTCAAAACAAAAACTCTCACCACCTGTTCGCTTTGTGGATTAACCACCTTGCATCCCCTATCGAACGACAATGGGGATGTCTTTTGCTGTCCATCGTGCAGAGAGGTGGCGGCGCTTCTAGCGGAGAGTCCAGCCGTTGAGCAGAATCAGGCTCAAATCCCAGAAGGAAGCGGGGAGGTCATCCTCACACTTGGCGGCATGTGGTGTTCATCTTGCGCGTGGTTGGTCAGTGAAAACCTCAAACGTACAAAAGGTGTGGTCAGCGCGGATGTAAATTTCATCCAACAACAAGCCAACATTACCTTCGACTCAAAAATTACCAATCACCAATTACTAAAACGGCGCGTGCGTACGCTTGGGTATCAAGCCACGCTTCCAGATGAAAAACCCCGTGACGAAGAAGAATCTTTTTTCACACGTTTGTTGATCGGCGGCGTGATGGTCTTGCACGACATGATCGTGGGCGGCGGAATTTATGTGCGTGAGTTAATGGGCTGGGCAACCCCAGAGACGGCGTGGCTCGTGCATTTCTTCCAGATCATGATGTTGGTTTCGAGCCTGCCCGTTTTGATCTTGCTGGGGTTGCCGATTTTGCGAGCAGGGTTTGCCAGCTTACTGCGCGGACAACCCAATATTCATACATTGATCATGATTGGAACATTTTCAGCGTTTGGGTTATCGGTTCGCAATTTAATTTTAGGGCATGGCGGTCTATATTTTGATACTGCCACCATGCTGATCTTCCTTGTTTCAATTGGACGATGGCTCGAAATGCAGGCGCACAAATCCAGTAACAAAGCCGTCTCGCGTTTGCTCGAGCAAATTCCCGATCAAGCGACGGTGGTTACAAATAATCAAGATAGTGTTGTGAATGTTGCAGAGCTCAAGCCTGGAATGCGCGTGCGGGTTCGCCCGGGTGAACGCTTCCCTGTGGATGGACTCATCGCCATCGGTGAAGGTGACGTGGACGAATCGTTATTGACAGGCGAACCCAATCCTGTGACGCATCACGAAGGCGATAAGGTTCAAGCTGGAACGGTCAACCTTGACGGCAGTTTTGAAGTGATCGCAACGGCTATTGGCACATCCACCACGGCGGGGCAGATTGGGCGTTTGCTGCATGAGGCGTTGTGGGCGCGTTCTCCGCTTGAAAGAATGGTGGATAAGCTCTCGGCGTGGATGACTCCGCTGGCGCTGGCATTGGCGACGATTGCCTTTTTGATCTGGTATTCCATAGATGGGCTTGAAACGGGTATGCTGGTGGCGTTGTCTGTTCTGCTGATCGCCTGTCCATGTGCGCTGGGGCTTGCCACTCCGCTGACCTTATGGCTCTCGCTTGAACGCGCCGCCGAATCTGGCGTGATATTACGCAGCACAGGCGCATTGGAACGGCTTGCCAAAGTGGAGCGAATCTTCTTCGATAAGACGGGAACACTTAGCCAGTTGCCGATGAAGGTGCAGAAAGTGGTCAGTGATCGGTTGACAGTGGACAGTGGGCAGTTTCTACAAATTCTGGCATCGATTGAAAGCGAGTCGGAACATCCGCTGGCAAATGCGATTGTGGAATATGCCAAGACTCAGAATATTGAATTTATAAAACCAACATCCTTCAAAGTCCTCCCCGCTCTCGGCATTGTCGGTCAATTACCAGTTACCAATTACCAATCTCCAATTCATATTGGCTCTGCCCGTCTCATGTCTGCCGGAGGGTTGAGCATGTCAACGGATATCAGTCAACAGGCTGAGGCGTGGAAAGAAGCGGGGTGCATCGTTGTCTATGCGGGCTGGGATGGGCAGGTGATGGGCATCCTCGCGCTCGGCGAAACCATCCGCGCCGAAGCGAAAGAGATGGTTAGTGAGTTGCAATCACGCGGATTGGAACTCGGTGTGTTGACAGGCGACGAAGCCAGCGCAGGCGAGCGTTGGCAAAAGGCGTTGGGCATTCCTGTCAGTGCCGGGCTTAGCCCTGATGAAAAGATGAAACGCCTGAAAGAAAATTCCGCGATGGTCGGTGATGGCATTAATGACGGTCCCGCCCTCGCCGCCGCAACCATCGGGCTTGCGATGAATCATGGAACGGATGTTGCCCGTTCCGCCGCCGACATTGTGCTTGTGCGTGATGACTTGCGCGTCATCTCGTGGCTGGTGGTTTTATCACGCGAATCGATGAAACGTGTAAAACAGAATTTAGGCTGGGCAGTGATTTACAACCTGCTCGGTGTCGGGCTTGCAATGGCAGGATTGCTGCAACCCGTTTTCTCTGCTTTTGCAATGGTGGCAAGCAGTATCTTTGTTACGACCAATGCCATGAAGATGAATAAATTCCCATTGTTAGATGAAGAAAATATGAAGGTCGAATAAACCCAACCTTGAACCTGAAACCTTGAACCTGGAAACTCAATCAATGACAAATTACAATCCGTACGCACAACGTAAACTTCTTCGCACCTTCGAAAAACTGTGGGCAAAATTCGAAGGCTTTATCAACCGTTTTACAAGATCGGATTTCAATCCGTTTTATCATCTCGGCACATTGACGATTTTCATGTTGATCATGCTGATTGGCACGGGCATTTACATCACCCTCATTTACCGTCCTGGCTTGGATGTCGCCTATCAGACCGTTGAGAAAATTGATTCCACCTGGTTTGGTTCGCTCATGCGTAGTATGCATCGCTACGCATCCGATGGTATGATCGTGCTGATCGTTTTGCACATGCTCAAGATGTTGGTCAGTGACCGTTTTTCGGGTCAACGCTGGCTGGCATGGACGAGCGGCTGGATCATGCTTGCAATGGTATGGCTGACAGGCACGATGGGCTACTGGCTGATTTGGGATCAACGCGCGCAATGGATGACCGAATATATGATGGAATATTTGGCAGGCTCATCGGGGCTTACTTATGTTGCGACTGATCTCGCCTCACGCACATTTTCCAATTTCGTCATCATCATCTTTTTGCATGTATTCATTCCGCTCATCGGTTTCCTCGGCATTTACATTCACAGCCTCAGGCTTTCGCGTGAGCGCTGGTGGTCACCGCGCTGGGTCAGTATTCAAGCCGTGGTGGGACTTGTTATTCTTTCACTTCTCAAGCCCGCCCAATCAGCGTTGCCTGCCGATCTATCACAACTTATTCAATCCGTGCCGATGGACGCTTTCTATTTGGGCTTTTTGCCATTGATCGACTTGTGGGGCAACCTGATTTTCTGGGGACTGGCGATTCTCGTCGGTGGAAGTTTGTTCCTGCTCCCCTGGCTCGCCTCTGGACCTAACCCCGGACCTGCTGCGGTTACTGATCCAAAGTGTACTGGCTGTAACATTTGTTATGCCGAATGTCCCTTCGACGCAATCCGCATGAATGACCGCAATGATTCTTCGGGCTATCATAAACTGGCGATCATCAACAGCGCACAATGCACAGGCTGTGGAATCTGCGTGGGGGCATGTCCTACGGACGCGATTGACTTGAAGGGCGGTTACAGCGGCGAGCAGGTATTCGGCGCAGTCAAAGGCGCGTTATCGCAAGAAAAACAGAATGGCAATCCTGTGACCGTCTTGTTTGCGAGTCACAGAGACGAAGCGCTGGGCGGCTTGCCAGCGGAATTAAACGTCAGCAAGGAAAAGGCTCCTGTTGCAGTGGCAACTGTCGGCGGGGAAGAGGCGGCGCGCGTCATCACGGCGGTATTGCCAAGCATCAGCGCGGTCAATATCGAGTGGATCAAATCCCTGCACACCGCAGGCGCGCGCGATGTCGTCTTGCTGTCTCATCCGTATGATGATGGGGTCTATCGCGAAGACGCGCATTGGATTTTAAGTAGATTACATTCGCGCCACGCATTGGTCACAAAGGAAGTGCATTGGCTGGAGACAACCCCTGGAAATTCGAAAACAGTTTTGAATTTTCTGAACGACCTGCACCGCAGTGAAACGCAGGCGAAAAAATCTGTACCTGAGCTGCCGCCTGTAAAGGAGCGCAATAAACTGATCCCATCCATTGTTAGCGCGTTGATTGGAACGGTTCTGTTGTTTGGTATCTTTGCCATTGCCATCCCGTTGGATATTCCTTCGGGCATGGCTTCTGCCGATGGCTCTGCCATTCGCATCGCTTTGGATTTAAAAGGCAAGATTTCAGTTGCGGCAATTCCCGAAGGCATGACCCTGCCCGAAGGTGCAGATGCCGAAAAGATATTTGGCGGCGAGCATTACCCTGTGAGTGTGGTGGTGGTGCTGGATGGCGAAACGATTTTGGAAGAGACGTATCAACCTTCAGGTGTTGGTGGTAATGGGCGCATTTCAGCGCTTGAATTTCTTGCCATTCCGGCAGGTTTACATCAAATTGAAATGCGCTTGAAGGATGACGAAAATGATTATCGTGTGGTGTACTCAGATACACTTGACCTGAGTGTGGGGCAGGTTGTAGTGTTTAGCTATGATGATAAGAGCGATATGGTGATTATTCGATAGGCACTTAAACAAAAAGAGCGCAGGGCTAAAACCCTGCGCTCTTTTTGTTTACTTCGCTTGTTTGGGCTTCATTTGATATGCTGCAAAAAAACCAATCAGCAGAACAGCCAGCACCGCAAAGGGAATCCATGTCAGCCGCGCGTCTTCGGCAAGAATGGCGCGGAAGGGTTCTTCGATCTCGGGATTGGCGATATACCATTTGCCGCCGTCTTCAGAAAAGCCGTTGACAATACCGTCGTAGTACACATACCCATTGTATGGATAGTAATGCAATTGATCGTAGGGAATGCCTTTGCTGCCATCGGCATGCATACGCACGATCTGATAGCCCTGTCCGGGCTCTGTTGGCGGTTCAATACTGCCTTTTGAAAAATCGGCAAAGGTATTGATATCTGCAGTGAATAAGGGGTTGGACACATTGATGTCGCCTGTAATGCCGGGTCCTTTGATGACAATGTAGTCAAATTCGCCAGCAGCACGCGCGACGACTCTGGGGATAACCAGAGCCAAAATCAATACAAGGAAGTATATTTTTTTCATTTTTTTCTCCAGATCATTTTGTCTGATTATCCCAGAAATTTTTTGTTTTTCTTTGATCTAGCGCAAGGATGACATGAAAGAGTGAAGCTAATTACGCCTTACTTTACAGGCTTTAACCCGAAAAATACGCGGCTCACATTCCAACGCTTTACTGCTTCATAAGCAAGCAAAGTCAAACCTGTGGCGACCACAACAATCAGCGGATATTTCACCGTTACCGGCGCGTCGAGTTGAATTACAAAATATCCTGTTATCACGCTGAATGTCATGTGCAATAAATAGAACGGCATCGCCGCTTCACTTGCATATCGCAGAATATGATTTGTGAAATTCAAGAAGCGATGTCCCAGCCCAAGCGTTGCTAGCGTCAACGCCCAGCGTCCCATTTGGTACATCAAACCCAATGCCATCCACTGTGGCGTCCATTGGGCAAAATTTCTGATCGGGAAAATGATGTTGATCGCGGTCTCAGCCACGCCATACGCCAGCGCAATCCACGTCAATTTATCAATGGATTTTTGAAAACGCATGTCGCTTGCAAAGATAAACCCGAAAAAGAAAATCAGGAAGTAATACAGCGGATTCATATCCCCAAGGATTCCCGTCGCGGCGGCAAGCGTTAACAGGATCCCCAATACGATCAGACTCACGGGAGTCTGCATCGCCATTCCAAATCTTTCGATTACGCTTTTGCCTTTTTCTGTCCGCAACCAGATGAAGATGGGTAGTCCAGCCAACGAAAAGACAAACAAAAACAGAATGAACCACAGATGCGCAGGCGTGAACGCTCCGTTCATGCCATCCAGTTGATTTAGGTCAATGCGAAAGAAACCAGCGTAACCTTCCTGTAGCGAAAGTACATCACTATGTTGGATGTATATTGTTAACGGGACATACGTCAGAATGCCAAAGAGGAGCGGAAGAAATAACCGCACAGATCGTTCACGGATATATTCTCCCACCGAGCGGACACCGAGCGCAAAATACGTCGCCGCGCCAGAGATCATGAACAGCATAGGCATGTGCCACAAATGGATGAAACCTGTGATTTCAGCCAGGATACGGCTGTTGACCGAATCCCTGATGTACATGATGGTAAATGGGTCGAATACAAAGATCAACGCCACGTGAAACGGGACGAGTAATAACACTCCCAGCACGCGTAACCAGTCCAAGTCGTGTCGTCTTTCGGAGGATGATGTCATGGTGATAACTCCTTATTTATGTCATTGCGAAGGCGCTCTTGTTCTTTGCCCGAAGCAATCCCCTCAAGGCAAGGAGATTGCTTCGTCGGGAAAAGCACCCTCCTCGCAATGACATATGTTTATAATGGCATTGCCTCAATCGAATGGAACATGCCTAGAATGTTCCGTTTGCTTCTCACTATCTTGATATCCGCGGATTGAACCAGATCTAATGGATCTTGATTCCAGCGACAACCCGCATGGTCTTCATAGTGTTGATATTCATGGCGGTCTTGATATTTTGCCAACCACGGCAGGGAACTATGACCATGTTCCAGAAGCAGGATCAAGCCGTTTGGTCGACAGACGCGCTGTATTTCCTGCAAAGCTTTGAGTGGATTCGGAAACGTGCAAGTAGACAAGGTCGAGACCACCGTGTCAAAACTTCCATCAGGAATTTCAAGATGCTCGGCATCCATCACCGCAAAGTTTACATTCAATCCATTTTGGGTTGCATTCTCGCGGGCAACTTCCAGCATCCTGGGACTCAGGTCGACTGCCGTGACCTCACTACCAACGGGGAAGAAGGGAAGATTCGAGCCTGTACCGCACGCCACTTCCAAAATTTTGCCGCTCGCTTTTGAAAGCAGATTCTTTTTAAGCCTCGCCACGCCGAGGACGTGCTGGTCGAACCAAATTCTTTTCTCGTATTGGCTGGCGATCTCATCATAGGCGGTTTGTATTTGGGGAATAGTCAATCTTGCGCCAGACGGAATGCGTTGAGGCTTGCAGGTTTTCCCTTCCTGCGTATTTATCGTTTTCATGATTGCTCCTTTTGTTATACTGTGTAACAGTATGTGCAACAATGTTTGTATTGTAGCCAGTCCCGTGAGCAAGTCAATTACGGATATAGAGTTGATGTAACTTAAGTTGTATAAAGCTGAGTTTTGTAACAAAAGTGGATAACCATGCCAAGAAAATCATCCCCCGTAAACATTGACCCTCGTGTCAAACGCACACGCCGATTGTTGCGCGACGCGTTGGTTTTATTGATCCTGAAAAAGGACTTCGCCTCCATCACGATCAAAGAGGTCACAGAACGTGCCGAGGTAGCTTACATTACGTTCTATAGGCATTATGAAAGTCTCGATCAATTATTGATGGAAGTATTGGATGAAGGGCTGGTGGAGTTGATGACCCATATTGAGGCGCTGGCGAGACAGTCCGACCCATCGTCCCTTGAAACAGAGGGGCGGCTCATCTTCGAATATATCGAACAGAAAGCCGACCTCTTCCGCATCCTGCTCAAAAGCCAGAGTGTGACACGTATCCGCAAGAAGGTTGTGAGTAATATTTCCACCATTTTCCAGAAATCCTGTGTGCCATTGGAAAGGCTGGGTAATCAGGTAACGATCAATATGGCATCAAACCACATCGCCACATCTTTATTGTCACTGATCGAGTGGTGGCTGGAAAATAATATGAAACCTTCCCCGATTGAGATGGGGAAGGTTTACAAGAGTTTGATTATTGATTCAACGGTAGGAGCGGTAAGTTCTTTATCGGCAGTGGCAAAATAGGTGTTTTACCCGCATCATATTTTCAATTAATACGCAATCACCTGATCTGCTTCCAATGTCCAATCACCTAGTAAATCCATATTCCCCATCTCGACTCCTTCTGTTAATTCATCCAACCCGAGACCTCGGGCTTCACAACACGTGCCTCAGGTAGCTACCTTGCCGCGCTTTGCGAGTGACTTGACCATGCGCTCGATGTTGTAATAACCATCTGGTGTTTTCTGCGCCTTGCGAGCACAATAGACCGCGTCGGCAACCAGGAAGACCATTACCTGCACCTCATCGCGTTTG
Organism: Anaerolinea thermophila; assembly: GCA_020724505.1. Classification (GTDB taxonomy): domain Bacteria; phylum Chloroflexota; class Anaerolineae; order Anaerolineales; family UBA4823; genus RBG-16-57-11. The sequence goes on along the minus strand of DYGV01000056.1, from coordinate 4,471 downwards.
ACCAGGTTTATTGCATGACGCATGGCATTATAGGGACGCTCATCTCCATATGGGGCATCATTGATCACAAATAGAATCTTTTTCATTTGATATCAATCCTTTGTTGGCGTTTTGGTTTGGCGAAAGGTTTCCTAGTGAGATTTTGTATTCATAGTGAAATTATAACTTGAAGAACGTAACAGTTTATGTATTAAAAAGTCTTCGGAGTGAATTATTTACCGAAGACCTGTTTTTATCTTTTAATGCTTATGGAATTATGTACATCCAAAGGTTATTGACGGATCCAATTTCTTGCCCGGTCAATGCCTTCCAAGCAAGTGTTAATTCCAAGTCAAATAGATGACCTGCATTCAGGATGGATAATTCGTGAATGGTCACCATTTTGGATAGATTTAATAAAGGATTTTGTCCTATGAATTGGGATAAGCGGTTTTGTTTACCTCTCTTTATTCGGCGGATATCTGAAGACGAAAGTGAAGAAAAGATTACCCTCAAAGTGCTATTATCAGAAGTGCATACCAAGGCTTGTGGTTCTTCAAACATTTCGAGAACCTGCAATTTCAGATCATAACCATATATCCTTGATGCAGTATTATTGAGCCACCCCAACGGATCAGCAACTTGTATAGTCTGTTCCAGATGTTTACGCTTAATTTTCAGATCCTGTACCGCCCATAGCACCACCTGTTCCCTCAATCCATCAATTGCCCTTCTTTGTCGTTCATTCCCCGCACTGATTAACGCCCCAAAGAAGATCACTGCCGATGCCACTACAATTGCAAGAATTAATTCCATTTTCTTTTCCTTTTTATTTTTATTTGTTGTACTTAGAGTCGTCTTTTGTCCGTGTGGATATATCTTTGAACATTTCTCCCAGCCGTTTCAATGCTTTAGGACGAGGATCCACCAAACTCGCGGACGCAATTACCATGAATAAACCAAGCAGTCCAAATATCTGCCAAAGCGGCAGGGTAGACTGAATAGGTTCAGGTCTTTCTTCTGGTATTGGAGTGTTCAGCGCCAAAGTCGGTGTTGGCAATATTTGTGTTGCCACTGGGGTTTTCGAAGGTATCAAAGTGCTGGTTGCCGTTGGAGATGGGGTCTGGGTAGCAGTTGAGGTCGCCATCTCTGGGATCACAATCCTGCCGGCATCTTGCCCACATAACCCATTCACATCACAAGCCACTGCAAGAACCGGGTATTCTCCCGTTGGCGCCAGGGTTCCATCCGCAAAGCGTCGATCCCATTTAACGATATAGGAATTTCTGCCTGGATCAAAGTCCAACGTCACTTCCTTCCAACGCCTTTGTGGATCCTGGATCGTGACTTGAATGCTGGCTATCGGAAAGTGATTGGCGGACACCTTCAATGTTCCAGTTTCCCAAATCCACCACCGTTCGGTAATGGCTACAGCCGGCGGGGCATTATCCACGGTCAATGGAATGGTGGAAACATCACTATCATTGCCGGCGCGATCCATCCCGTGCATCTGGATGATGTACTCTCCGTTGGGCACTTCACCGGACCTCCAAATGAATGACCAGTGACCTGCCTCCAGCAAAACAGGTTGCCAGGTTGTGCCACCATCGACGGAAACCTCACCTCCTTCCGGACCAGAGGTCATGTCCTCCAAACTCCCAGATAACAGCACGTCGCCTTGAACTACAGCCCCACTCGTGTGAGAAGTAATTTGCATATCCGGTGAAACGGTATCCACACGGATTCTTCTGGATACAGTGACCTCGTTTCCAGCCACGTCCCTGGCGTGTATCAATGCTTGATGATCCCCATCCGTAAAGTGGATCGGGAAGGAGACCCACGTCGCTCCGTCATCGATGCTGCCATTCAAGTTGAAGAGTCCGGAGATCGTATCGGTTGCCGAGGCGGACAGATCCACCTCCGAGACATACCAACCATTCCTGCCATCCATAGGAGGGAGACTTATTGCCACATTCGGCGGCGTTCCATCTCTTCGCCAGGTAGACACTCCACTTGCAGTGCGACCACTGGAGGAGGTCACGGTGTAATTGGCTGTACCTGTTCCCTCCGGCAAAGACAACTCACAGGAACTTCCGCAAGTAAATGGATTCCCATTCAAGTCTCCATTGATCGTCACATCAAAGCCCTGTGGATCACTGGCATTCAATTCGAGAGTCTCATCGCCTCTACACCAGCCGGCATCTCCCCACAGATCACAGACCACCACGCCAATGATCTGGGGAGGCAAAGGTGTTGGAGTAGGTGAAGGCGTATTGGTAAACGTCGCCGTTGGAGTAAAAGTCAAAGTCGGCGTAAACGTCAGTGTAGGAGTAAGGCTTGGCGTGAATGTAGCGGTCGGGGTCCGTGTAATTGTAGGAGTAAAAGTCGGTGTCCTGGAAGCAGTGGGCGTCGCTGTGTTGGGTGGACCACTGTATTCAACATCAATAGAACGAAAATCCACAAAACCGCCTGAGGCAGACAGAGACCAGGAGCGGCACCCGCTTGGCACGGCAAGGATCATGCTCACATAACCCGGTGTATTTCCCGCACCGTTATACAGATACCAGGACATGGAAGCTGAACAAGCCTGTAAAGTGGCCGTACCCACACCTCCCTCACGTGTGAATTCCACCAACGCTTCGAAGTAGGAAACATCCCGGTCAAAGGAACCGCTGGCGATACCACCATTCCCCAGACGCGTCACCCATTCGGAACATCCCGAACCACAAAAGGTTCCACCTTCCTCGGGCGGGAGAGAAGTTCCATCCCGATGAGTGATGTACACATATTGGGCCGAACCACTCCAGTCGATGTAACCTATGTTATGTGCCTGATCATAGGTACGTCCCTCCTGTAATGCAATGGCAGTGAGTGGAGCTGCATTTGTAGGAACCGTCGCCCATAGAAGGAGGATAGGAAGTAGCAATGAAATGAAAACAATTCGTACACGTCGCATACCAAACTCCTGCATGATTAATATTCCTAAAAATCACGCAATCCAAGATGAAACAAAAAGAACAACACAACTGCAAGTGCGAAGAGCGCCAAACAGGCGATCATAAAGAACTCGACCGGGATCACCAGCCCCAGCAAATAGCCTACAAACAAACCCACACCCAATCCGAAGAAGAATTTGAGCATTTCAATTCTTCTCCTCGGGTCTCAAGATCATATTCAACCGATGCGGGTCGAGATCGCGCCACCAGGCAATTTCATCCAGGATGAGGTGATACTCCCAAAGCAGTCCGCGTAAAGGCAGTGACTCGAACCAGATTTTCAAATTGAGTTTGAGACGTTCCTCAATATTTGCTTCCTGATCCAGAGCAACATCCAGTGGAACCTGATTTCCAATCGACTCATTGGCGTTTGTGGCGACCTTCACCTTGATACTATGCGCGTCCAACCAGGCCAGAAACCGAGGCAAGCGCAGATCATCCAGCTGAGCTGCCTGACTGGAAATATCCACAGCCATTTGGTCGATCAAACTTTGCAAGTCATTCATCGATCCCATCCGATACCACCTTCACGAGGGGTGTCCCTGCGGGACATACGCCAGGCGGAATACAGAACCCCTGCGCTCGCCACAAGACAGGCAAGCGAACCACCACAGACCACCAGGAGAAAACGAGTAAGCATCTCAGCCATTAGAAACCCAACCTGCGGTCATCAGCCTGTGGAGCAGGCTGATGGATCTGGGTATTGTTCTGTTCCTCGATGCGCACTGCTAGAAATTCATCCAGAAGTTTGGACAGGGCTGCCGGCAACATATCCGCCAACACGGTGGAGGCTTTTTCCTGCCAGCCATCGGCGGGTAGGTAATCATTGGGATGGGCGGCGATCACATCCTCGATCAATGCCCGGACTCTTAATGAGTCTGCACGTGGCAAAGGCTTGATCTGCGTCAGGGTCGGAGGCTGCCAGCGTCCACTGATACGGGCACGTAACCAGCAATGCAGGGAAGGCAGGTCGAGAGTCATGTTCCCGTAGCGCACAGTGGAACTGAGCGTGGCGCGGATCAGGTCGGCATCCTCGGGGTCGGGAGAAAAGAACATCTGCGTGGAGGTATTGGCTAGCATTGCCTGCACGACAGGTTCCATGCCTTCTACCTTGCGCATCATGGAAAGAGACTGCGCCAACACAAACATGCGCGCCCCGAACTTCGCGCCTTCTGCCAGCATCGACTCCAATCGCATGCCCGATCCGATCTCCTGAGCTTCATCCACGATGAAATAAAAAGGCACGGGTTTATTCAAAGTCGCCTTGCGATAAGCGGCATCGAAAACGTTGTACAGAACGCCGGCAGTTAGTCTCGCACCTTCGCGTCCCATTTCACCGGAAGGCAGGCGTAACACGACCCAGGCACGTTCATCGATCCACTGATTCAAATCGACAAAGCGTTCCTGATGCATGGCGGAGAATAACCACGGAGATAATTCCAATGCCATGACCTTCGAGAGCACCGGGCTGATCACTTCCGTGACCCAGCCCTGGT
>DYGV01000055.1 GCA_020724505.1 Anaerolinea thermophila | reverse complement strand
GGTCGGGTTCATGATGCGGGTGTAGATGTTGCCTTTCTCCTGTAAGGCGAATAGGCGGCTGGCGTGGTCGGTATCTTCAAAGGCATAAGCCACGGTCTGATAGATGGGCACAGCGCACGCACCGGTCGTCGGGTCGGGCGATTGGCCGCTATGCACTTGGCGGGTGGTGAAACCAAGCTGACGGGTGATGGATGGGGCTACCATACGATGTTTCTCCTTTGTGAAATAGAATAGATAAAAATAAAAGCGGCGGACAGCCGTCTCGCAAATTGCTTGTTGCATTTGCGGAAAGGCTGTCCGCCGCCTCAGCGGCTGCCGTTTCAGGTCAGCCGCATGTACCTGGGTTCGTTAGTGCGAGGCGGTGGTTGCAGCCCTCCGCCCCACGCATGGACATAAAGGAAATCATCACAAGATTAGACCTTATGGCTGAAATTTGGGCAATTTTATGTGCAGTCAGGGAATTTGTCAAGGGGGAGGGTGGCGTAACTTGCCGATCGCTTTTGAAAGATTTTAATTGTCATTTCACAACCAATTGCGCTTTTACCACATTGGCATTATCATTTCGGTTGCCATGAACGAGATCAGCGACTCCCCCACCAATGCAGAAATTCTCATCGTGGACGATATGCTGCCGAACTTGCGCCTGTTTTCCAGCATGTTGAGCAGCCAGGGATACCGCGTGCGCGAAGCTGCGGACGGCTTGAGCGCCCTCAAGAGTGTGCAAGAATCGCCGCCGGATTTGATCCTGCTGGATGTGCGCATGCCAAGCATGGACGGCTACGAAGTCTGCAAACAGCTAAAGGCGGATGAACGCTGGCGCAACATTCCGGTAATCTTCGTCAGCGCGCTGGATGAACAAACCGACAAGGTTCAGGGCTTTTCGGTTGGCGGCGTGGATTACATCACCAAACCGTTCCACCTCCAAGAGGTGCTGGCAAGGGTCGAAACGCACGTTACCCTACGCAAGTTGCAACGTCAGCTCGAACAGCAAAATGCGCAATTACAACAAGAGATCGCCGAACGTATGCACGCGGAACAGGCGCTGCAGGCTGCCAATGAAGCGTTGGAACAACGCGTCCAGGAACGCACCGCAGAGCTGGCGCAGGCTATCCAGACACTGCACGCTGAACTGAATGAACGGCGGCGGGCTGAAGCCGAGCGCGAGCGATTGCTGGCGCAGATTCGCGCTCAAGCGCAACAGGTGCGCGAGATCATGAACACTGCGCCAGAAGGTGTATTGCTGATCGAGGAAGACGGCCGCGTCATCCTGGCCAACCCTGTGGCGCAGAAGAACCTGAAAACATTGGCTAATGTGGAGGTAGGGGATACACTCACCCACTTGGCGGACACGCCTTTAGAGCAACTGCTTGCCGCCCCTGCCACAGGCGAATGGCGCGAATTGCAGGCGAATGGGCAAATCTTCGAGATTATCGCCCGACCCGTCGCCGGCGAAGCAGATCCGCAACGCTGGGTCATACTGATCCGCGACGTCACCCACGAACGAGAGACGCAGCGCCTGTTGCAGCAACAAGACCGCCTGGCTGCAGTTGGGCAACTGGCGGCGGGCATTGCGCACGATTTCAACAACATCCTGGCGGTGATTGTTTTATACGCCGACATGGCGCTGAACACGCCGGGCATCTCCGAAAGGCTATTGGAAAAACTACAAGTCATTGCTCAACAGTCTCGCCGAGCGTCGGAGTTGATCCAGCAAATCCTGGATTTTAGCCGCCAATCGGTGCTAGAACGTCGGCCGATGGATTTGCTGCCTTTTATCAAGGAGCAGGTCAAGCTGTTGCAACGCACACTGCCGGAAAACATACACATCGAATTGCTCGCTCCGCCTGGGGAGTTTGTCATTGAGGCAGACCCCACCCGAATGCAGCAGATGATCCTGAACCTGGCGGCGAACGCCCGCGATGCAATGCCCAACGGCGGTCAGCTTGCGATTCGCATTGCCAGAATGGATGGCAACGAGGGCGTGCATTGCGTCGCTTGTGGTGTCATCGAAGAGGGCAACTGGGTCAGCATAGAGTTTCAAGATAGCGGCGATGGCATTTCCAGCAAAGACTTACCTTATATTTTCGAGCCATTCTATACCACCAAAGGACCCGGCAAAGGAACTGGCCTGGGGCTTGCTCAGGTTTTTGGGATCGTCAAATCTCATAATGGTCATCTTGCTGTGCATAGCCGCCCTGGCTTTGGAGCAAAATTTTCAATATTTCTACCCACCACCCTTTCGGGGTCACTGCATCCCCCAGATACCGATCCGACCTCTCTGGTTCGCGGGCGCGGGCAAATGATTCTGGTCGTTGAAGATGAAGAAGCCACACGTCATGCGCTGGTGGAAGGACTAAACCTGATTAATTACCGCGTGGTCGCCGCAGCTAACGGCCGCCAAGCGTTGGAATATCTCCAGCAGCGCTCCGCGCTGGTAGATGTGGTGTTGAGCGATGTGGTGATGCCGGAAATGGGCGGCGTAGCGCTGTACCGCGCCGTGCGCAGCGAGGGACTGAACATCCCATTCATCATGATGACCGGCCACCCCATCCAACAAGAAGACGAGCTGCCGGATGCAGATAAGGCTCTGATATGGCTGCAAAAGCCACCGAGGCTGAAGCAATTGTCTCAGGCTATTGCACAGGCCTTATATCGCTAGGCTCCCTATCTCCTTTCTTAATCAAAAGCTCTGCTGTCGTAGATCGGACTACAGTATAATTTTTATCAGAAAAGATCTTCGCCAAAGGAGTGACGCGCATGTACGACCGCAAAAAGCTTGAGGAATTACGCCAGGCCATGGAGAAATGGGAAGAGACCACCCTACAACGCGGCCTGGGAGCGCTTCCCGAAAGACAGAAAATCTTCATGACCACCTCTTCGGAGCCAATCAACCGGCTTTACACGCCGTTGGACGTCCAAGAGATGGATTACCTGACCGATCTTGGTTTGCCGGGCGAATATCCCTATACGCGTGGCATTCACCCCACCATGCACCGCAGCCGGCTATGGACGATGCGCATGTTTGCCGGCTTTGGCACCGCCGAAGAGACCAACCAGCGATTTAAATATCTATTGGAGCAGGGGCAAACCGGATTATCCATCGCCTTCGACCTGCCAACTCTGATGGGCTACGACACCGACGCTCCGCAAGCTTTGGGCGAGTTTGGCAAATGCGGTGTGGCTGTTTCATCTCTGAAGGATATGGAAATCCTATTAGAGGGCATCCCTCTCGACCAGGTTTCCACCAGCATGACAATCAACTCGCCAGCCGCGGTAATCTGGGCTATGTATATTGCCGCCGCTGAAAAGCAAGGCGTGCGCAGCGATCAACTTCGGGGCACCACCCAAAACGATATTCTGAAAGAATACATCGCTCAAAAAGAATATATCTTTCCTCCCGAACCTTCTATGCGCCTGGTGGTGGATACAATCGAATACGGAGCGCAAAGCGTCCCTCAGTGGAACACCATCAGCATCTCCGGCTATCACATCCGCGAAGCTGGTGCCACTGCTGCCCAGGAATTGGCTTTCACCCTATCCGACGGTATGGAGTACGTGCGTTGGGCGCAGCGGCGCGGCTTAAAGGTGGACGATTTCGCGCCGCGCCTGTCTTTCTTCTTCAACGCCCACAACGATTTCTTCGAAGAGATCGCCAAATACCGCGCCGCCAGGCGCATTTGGGCGCGCGAGATGCGCCAGACCTTTGGCGCACAAAACCCGCGCGCCTGGTTAATGCGTTTCCACACCCAAACCGCCGGCGTTTCTCTGACCGCGCAACAACCGGAGAACAATATTGTGCGCGTCGCCATTCAGGCGCTGGCGGCGGTTTTAGGCGGCACGCAATCGCTGCATACCAATTCGATGGATGAGGCGCTGGCATTGCCTTCTGAACTGGCAGTGACCATCGCATTGCGCACACAGCAGATCATTGCCGAAGAATCCGGCGTCGCCAATACGATTGACCCCCTGGGCGGCTCGTTCTTCGTCGAGGCGCAAACCAACCGCCTGGAAGCGCAAGCCTATGAATATTTTCGCCGCATCGAGGAACTGGGGGGCGTGCTGCCGGCCATTGAAAAAGGCTTCTTCCAACGAGAAATCTCCGACGCTGCTTATCGCTATCAGCGCGAGATTGATGAAGGCTTGCGGCGCATCGTGGGCGTCAACGCTTATGCGGATCCCAAACCGATCAGCATTCCGATCTTAGAGATGGATCCACAAGGCTACCAGCGGCAACTCAAACGCCTGGAACAGGTGCGCCGTGAACGCGATCCCGGCCGCGTGGGTCAAACGTTAGATCGCTTGCGGATTGCCTGTCAGGGCAGCGAAAACACCATGCCCTACATCCTGGATGCAGTTCGCGCATACGCCACATTGGGTGAAATCGTGGGCGCGATGAAAGAAGTCTTCGGCGTTTATCAAGAACCCACCTGGATCTGACCTGCTTTCCGGGCAAGACCCTGCAACTTAGATGTATCGGAGGTAAAATATACGCCATTGAATCGCACAGGGCGCGCCTATTTGCGCGCCCTGATAAAAAATCAAACGGAGGTAGTAAAATGGCGCATGTCAAAAAATTCAAAGGCACGATTGGCATCCTGACCGGCGGCGGCGATGTTCCAGGCCTTAACCCGGCGATTCGCGCAGTCACGATTCGCGCCTTGCGGGAAGGTTACCAGGTAATCGGTATTCGACGGGGTTGGGCGGGCCTCACCCATTTGATCCGCGATCCCAAAGCGGACAATAGCGAGAACTATCAGGTCCTGGATGAAGAAGCCGTGCGTAAGGCTGGTCGAACTGGTGGTACGTTCCTACACACTTCGCGCACAAACCCCATGAAGATGAGCAAGGCGGATGTACCAGATCACCTAAAGGATAAATACAACGAAGAACGAAATGATCTCATCCCCGAAGTTTTAAAGAACCTCGACTTTCTGGGCATTGACTACCTCATCCCCATTGGCGGCGATGATACTCTCAGTGTGGGCGTGCGCTTGTACCGCGAGGGGTTCAAGGTGATCGCCATCCCCAAGACGATGGATAACGATGTTCCGGGGACAGATTACTGTATCGGCTTTAGCACCTGTGTTACGCGCACCATCCAACTGGCAAACAGCCTGCGCACCTCCGCCGGTTCGCACGAGCGTTTCCTGGTGATGGAAATCTTTGGCCGCTATGCAGGCTTTACAGCCATCCTCCCCACCATGGCTGGCGCCGCCGATCGCTGCGTCATTCCAGAATACAAATTCAATATGGATCGGCTGACCGAATTATTGGTTTATGATCGCAACAGAAATCCCAGCAAATATTCCGTCCTGTTGATCTCCGAAGGGGCGATGTTCGAAGGCGGAGAGATGGTCTTCGCCGATCAAACCACCGACGCCTTCGGTCACGCCAAACTTGGCGGTATTGGCGATCTGGTTTCACAGGAACTGAAAGCGCGTTCGGCAAAATTCAACAACGGCAGGACGGTGAATGTCATCAACCAAAAGCTGGGATACATGGTGCGGGGAGGCGACCCCGACGCAATCGACTCCATTGTCCCCATGGCTTATGGCAACCTGGCGCTTGACTTGATTTTGAAGGGCGTTCATGGGCGCTTGGTGGTGTTGCGCAACGGACGTTACGATAACATGCCCATTGATGTGGTCACCAGCACCAAAAAAGTTGTCAATGTTCAAAAGTATTACAACACCGAGCGCTTGCGGCCTTATTTCCACAGCTTCGAAATGAATCCCTTATTCATTATGACCAGCGAAGGGTAGAGCTTCGCACTCATCTGTGAGACAAAAATTGTAAGCAGGCGTCGAAAGCGCGCCTGCTTACAATTTTGTATGCTTATTATATAGAAAGCAGGCTGATGACATCCAAAGTTTCTCATGTATAATTAAGGATGAACTCTCGTCAGAAAGGAGGTGATTGGCCGTGTTCCCCATGGCGAGCGCCCGCGGCCAGGGACTGGTTGAGTATGCGTTGATCATGTTGCTGGTTGCCCTCATCGTCATCATCATACTGGCCCTGTTTGGCCCGGCTGTGGGAGATCTATACAGTACAATCGTATCGGGCATTTAACATTCTTCTTTAATCCATTGAACTTTTATCATCATTCAGAAGCCGCTTGCAACCAGCGGCTTCGCGTTTATCAGCAGTTGCCGGATAATTTTTGTGGTATGATGCGCTGCCGACAGGTAGGAACCGTAAAATCCTGATGGACGAAAAACGCTACCTCCTCGAACAAGCGACTTTGCTGACAAACCGATTGGAGCGCATCTCGGTTGATTCGATCTGGGCGCGCCGCTCCAGCGGTCACCGCGGCGCGTTGCTGCGCTGGGTTGAGCGCTTACAAAACACAGATGCCGAAGCCAAGCTGAGCCGCGAGGACTTGGAAAAGTTAGAAAGATTAATCCACGAAGGATATCGTCTTCTGGAGCGGGCAGCCAAAGAGCGAGTGCGTTAGTTCCCAAAACACAAAAAGCCCGCCAGCGATGGCTGCATCGCACGCCGGCAGGCTTTCTTTTAGAATACGGGGAAGAATTGTCTCAGTAAGTCGTGTTGTTGTAGAACCAATTGTAGCTATAGTAACCCGTCGCCCAATTCTGCGTCCGAATGGCGATTTGATACGAGCCATAAAGCTGCGGCGGTATCGGGAAGGTGGCAACCAACGTTCCGCCAGCTCCGGAGTTGAGGGTGCCAACATGATACCCGCCGACGCCACGCGTGCCCATCGGGCCCATCAGCACCTCAAAGGTCAAACCAGGTGGGAAGTTGCGCGTTTGGATCGTGACCGAAGTATCGCGCACCACACTGACGATCCAAATCGTGGGGATACCCCAGTAATAGTATGGCGGGTAGTAACCTGGTCCTGGGATGCCGCCCGTGCCGCCGCCTGGCCGATTGTAAAATACCTGATCCATCGAGAAAGTTTTGCCATTCTTCTTGTGTTGGATCAGGCGCAGAACAAGCTGATTTGCGCCGGAGAACTGGGCAGGAATGCTAAAAGTGGCGCTAAACGAACCGCCGTTGCCGGTATCCAGATCCGGTAAATTCACCCAATCGTAACCGCCGCCGGAGTAGCGCCCCATCCGCACCTTAAAGATCACGTTGTTAGGAAAATTGTGGGTCTGAATCGTCACACTGGCGTTAGCAACCACGCCGGTTACACTGAAACTCCACGTACGCCCACCCGTGTTGATGGGGGATGGCCCCGGCGGATAGTAGGGGCCGCTCCTGGGAGGAATGCATAGCACCTGCCCCGGATAGATCGTATAGCGTGGTGGACGCACGCCATTAACTTGAGCCAGATAAGGCCAATACACGCCATAATATCGAGCGATCCAGGACAGGCTCTCGCCATAGCGCACCGTATGGTAAGCAATACATCCAGAAGCCTGCGCTGGCTTCGCTGTCGCCCCTGCGCCGCTGACTAGGATGATCAGGGCCAGCAAAACCATTAGCAAACGTTTGGAACCTCGCATGGTAGTCCTCCTCACTTTACGATTGTTCGAAAATCGGCGGCAGAAGCCATACGGCGGCGACCAACGGCCGATCGGGTGCCTGCTGCGTAAAGTATTATGGATGTATTATAGTCTGTGACCAACCCTTTTTCAATAGATTACGCTCGAAACCTAACAAATTTTTGTGAAAATTTTACGCGGACTCAACGCTCGGTGCAAAATTCATGCCAGGAATGACGATGAAAACGCTCAATTTTGCGTTCCAACGAACGTCTATGTCATACCTTGCAGGCGTGTATAATTAATCGCGCGGCAAGACTCAACCTTTTCCCTTCGCCCATCATGCACGCGACCCGCAAGCATCCTAAACTCTACCAGATCAACGCTCGAGTCTGGATCAATCGTTATGCTCGTCAGATTGGACGATCAGCCACTCTGGATGATGTCACCGATGCCGAACTGGACGCCCTGGCCGAGCTGGGCTTCGATTGGATATACCTGCTGGGGGTATGGCAAAACGGCGCAGCCAGCCGCCGCATAGCTCAATCCGACGAGCAGTTGCGCAAAGAATTTGTGCAGGTCTTGCCCGATTTAGAAGACGCCGACATCTGCGGCTCGTGTTTCGCTGTCGCAGCCTACGAGGTCAATCCTGCGCTAGGGGGTGAATCCGCTTTGACGCGCCTGCGCCAGCGATTGCACTCACGAAAGATGCGCCTCATGCTGGATTTCATCCCCAACCATACTGCCGTAGATCACCCCTGGGCGTTCAACCTGCCAGAGTACTACGTTCCAGGAAACGAAACGAAAATTGCCAGAGAACCGCAAAATTACATCCGTGTCCCAACGCTTCACGGCGAACGAATTCTGGCGCATGGGCGTGATCCATTCTTCCCCGGCTGGAGTGACACGCTCCAATTGAACTATGGCAACCCAGATGTTCAAAGCGCCATGACTCGCGAAGCGGAGAAGATCGCTGAGCTATGCGACGGATTGCGCTGCGATATGGCGATGTTGCTCTTACCGCAGGTCTTTGAAAGCACGTGGGGAATCAAAATCGAGCCATTCTGGCCCCGCCTCATCCAGACCATACGCCTCAAAAAGCCCGATTTCACCTTCCTGGCAGAAGTTTATTGGGGATTAGAACCAGAGTTACAACAACAGGGTTTCGATTACACGTACGACAAGGGCTTATATGACCATTTGACCCGCCAACAGGCTCGCCCTTTGCGCGAGCACCTTCGCGCCCAGTTCGCCATCGCCGATAAAATGGCGCGCTTTTTAGAAAACCACGACGAACCACGCGCCGCCAGCGTATTCCCCGCGCCCATCCATCGCGCCGCGGCTACAGCAACTTATACCCTACCGGGTTTGCGCTTTTTTCAAGATGGGCAATTGGAAGGCTATCCGAAACGTATTCCCGTGCAGCTCTGCCGCTCTCCCGATCATCCCGTAGATGAGAATTTGAAACGTTTCTATCGTCAACTGCTGCGCTGTTTAGATCAGCCAGCCCTACAAAAAGGCGATTGGATCTTGATCGAGCCATCCCCGGCATGGGATGGTAATTCGACTTGGGAAAATTTCATCATCAGCTTGTGGACAACCCCCCAAGCCTCATCTTTGCTAACCGTGGTGAATTACTCCCCCTACCAAAGCCAATGTTACGCTCGCTTGCCCTGGAGAATACTGGCAAACCGCTCCTGGCGGCTGGAAGATTTGCTCAGCCCGACGCGTTATTTCCGCCCAGGCGACCGCCTGATCTCGCCGGGTTTATATCTGGATCTTCCCCCTTGGGGACATCATATCTTCCAGGTTCTGCCAGAAGAAGAAACGCCGCATGAGGGCGGCGTTTCGTCAATCCAATAACTTTTCGGCGCTTGATTTTACTCGCTTAATGCGTCCCCCGATGGCAAGGCAAGGTTACATAGATTGGCGGGCCCTTCTTACAATCGTTCACATAGCGCCAATTACCGCCGCGGCAACCACATTCGGGTTCAATTTTCGCCACAACCCGTCCGCATTGCAGATAAATGATCGTCTGTCCAAAGGTCGGATACACTTTGATAAATCGGCCATCGGCGGATGTTCCACCGCAACTCGCCGTTCGGACATCCGCCGCTTTTACATCTGCCTCGGCGGTCTCCAGTTGAAGCGAGAGGCGGGTTGTCTGCCGCCCCAAGCCCTGCACTTGCTCCGCGGTCTGAGATTCGGCGTCATCGGTGTACGCCAGCACATTGTATAAGCCGGTCTTCAGCCCCGTGAAGGTATAAACGCCGCCTTTGCTGGTCTCCTCGGAGATGGCGAGCCAGTTATTATCGTATAACACGATATGGATCGGCAACCGCGAATACAGCGTGCGATGTACGCTGACCTGGATCTTCCCATTTGTTTCTACAGCCGCTTCCACGCCCGGCGCTTCTCTCGCTTCTTTCGCCTGAACTGGCGAGACCATCCACACCACCCCGAAGCACACCATTAAAATAAAAATCCCTAAGATAAAACGCATCGGTTTCATACAGCACCTCCTCAAGTATTTTCGCAAATAAATCAGCGCTTGTCAACTCCAATTTCGTCTTCGACAGATGTAGCCTCCTGTCTGGCATTAGAGACGCGCTCTGCAAGTTGCCTCACACTTCTCATCGAATATTTCCCTATTCAGGGCAATTCTCGTTCAATCCGAGGGTAAAATCAGGGTGAGTTTGAATGATTCTTGCCTTACTAAAACGAATGTTCTATAATTAGAATAGGTAGTTTCGAACGGATAGAATTCGTGAACTTAAATCGTAGTGTTTTCTATCAGCTAATAGGGGTAGCGTTATTGGCAAGCCTCGCCTGGACAAATCGCCTCGCCTTCGCCCAGACCCCGGTGGTCACCCCCACACCAGACGGGCATGTGCCTGAGGGCTTCCAGTTGCTCGATTCGGCGCCAGGGATACAACTTTACAAGAAAGATTACCCCAATGGGAGCCCGGATTATGTTCAAGTGATTGATCTGGACGCTGGGGCGCAGTTGAAATTACTTTTTGGTCAAATTACCGAGCCGCGCCCAAACCGGGGCTCGTATGGCGGGCCAGACCCGCGCATGACCTCGCCGGCGTTGCAAACCTATTGGCAGCAAGTCTTAGAAACAGACGCCGAAGCCTTTTGCGTGACGAACGGGGGTTTCTTTTACATGCCGGAATATCCCACTCGCCTGGCATTCCCGCTCAAAGTTGACGGCAAAATGATTACCGAAGGATGGGGGGTCAAGACTTACCTCGAACAAAAGCTGATCTTAGAATTGTGGCCCGACCGCGCCGATATTCGTCCCCTCAGCGCAGACTCTCTCTATAATTCCGAAGCGCCGAACATCCTGGGTGGTCTCACCGAAGATGCCAACAAAAGAGCCAAATACGCCGTGGGACGCACATTTGTGGGCATCGCCGATTACGACGGAAACAATCGCTATGAAACGGTGTTAATCTTGACCACCCGAACTGCGCTTCAATCCAGCGCCGCGGCGGTGTTGCGCGATTTTGGCGCAGAGAAAGTGATGATGTTGGATGGCGGCGGATCCACTCAATTGTTGTGCAAGAGCGGTTGGCATATTCGATCGGATCGCCCCATCCCCCAGGCCATTGCAGCGATTGCCGCCCGACCGCCGCGCATTGCAGCGCAACCGCTGGAACAAAGCCAATGGCCGGTGCTGGTGGAAGGGGAGGGTTTTCCGTTTTATCTCAAAGTGAGAAACACCGGCGTCCTGAGCTGGAGGACCCAAACTACCCAATTCATTCTCGACCCATCTCCATGGGGGGTGCCCCAGTGGCTGCCCATCGAGGGTGAGATCCAACCCGGCGCCAGCGCAGTCTTCAGCGATACGCTGGCTGCCTTCCGCAGAGCCGGACTCTATCAGGTCAAAATATCCTGGGGTATCCGCCACGGCGGAGAAACTTATTACGGCGAGCCATTGATGACACAGGCGGTGGTGCTGCCCAGCGAGCTACGAGATCAACGACAGGCATTGCAAAGCCAGATTGAAGAGTGGCGTGCGCACACGTCTCCAGAGCAGGTCGAGGCGCTGGTCGAACGCTGGATGGAGCAAAAAAGTGGCGCCACTTTACCCACCGCGAAGGTCGAGGATAAAACCACACGGGCAGCTGCCGAAATTCATCCGCAGGATGCCATGTGGATCCCCTTGATAATGCTGCCCATTGTCATCTTTCTGGGTTTTATGGTCAGTCGGCGCACAGTTCAAGGATAGAGTTGTGACAATCGAAAGTACAATTATCCCCTCACGCCTTGCTTTCACAAAACCCCAAAACCGGATTTTGCTACTATAATAAGCATGAACGATTGCTCTGAATGTAATAAGAAATAGTTCAAGTCATCAATTCGATCAGGGAGAACGATGCTTTGCCCGCACTGTAACGAAGAGCATTCACCCTCCACCCAATACTGTCCCAAGACTGGCCGTCTCCTGACTTCGGTCTTGCCAACTTGCCCGAACTGCGGCAATCAAATTCGCCCGGGCATCCGTTTTTGCGCCAACTGTGGAAAGCCCCTGCCCGCAGATATTATTCATAGATCTGCTCCGGCGGCAACAAACCTTACCCCGCCCGGCGAGGTTGAAAAACCTACCCCTTCGCCGAAAGCCGAAACCACCCGCCCCAGCCAATCCAAAGCTACCCCTGAGCCGGTTGCGCCTTCAGCGGGAAGTTACCCACCGATCAAAGACCCCAAGCTGGCCTGGACAGCGACGTCCACCCAACCGCATCCAGCAAAGGAGGCCAACAACGCCGGACGTTCGTCGCGCAACATCCTCCTCGTTCTGGCGGCGATGGTGGTTTTGGCTGCGTTGGTCGGGGTGGGAGTCGTCTCGCGCCAGTTCCGCGCACAACAAACGCCAGAAGCGGTTCTTTTGCCAAGCTCTACATCGCCCACAATCATCAAGCCGTCCGCTTCGCCGCTTGTTTCTCTACCTTCTGTCGCCAGCCCAGCGATCACGCCGACAGACGCTCATCCAGAGGCATCGCCTCCAGCAACTCTGGTGGAGACCCTACCACCCATTGTTGTCGCCGATCCCACCATAACGCCCACCGCATCCCTTGCGCCAGCTTCTACTTCTTCTATGCTGGTCTTCTTCTCCACCCGCGACGGCCGTCAGGCGCTCTATCAGATGAACCCAGAGAACCCGCAGGCTTGGTCAGAGGTGCCCGCTCCAACCAATTACGAAATTTTCGCTTGGCCAACCTTCTGCGGTGATCGCATTGCATTTGAGGCGGAAGACCGCTCTATGAATCTACCTCCCTGGATTTTTTTGTACGATCCCGAAAGCGGTGACATGCAGCCGGTGACTTTTGCGTATTCTCCCCCGCTTCGCATCGTTCAACCAGGCTGTTCGCCCAGCGGACGTTATATGGCGATGAAAACCCTGCACGATAACCGTTGGTATTTAAGCATCCTGGATTTGGAAGATCAAACGATCGTCGCAGAACGCCCGACGGATGAATATTCGGACGTAGGCTATGCCTCCTGGCCACTGGAGGATGATTTCTTCGTCTGGATGGGGGTGCGCGCCAGCGGCTATTTTGACATTGTTGAAACCCGATCCTTCGCCAGCGGCGCCCAATTTCCTTCTCAGATCATAGCTCAGGGCAAATATCCCGCCATTTCGCCGGATGGCACGCGCCTGGCTTTTTTCTGCGGCAATCTGCTTTATCTGTGCATCGCGGAGAGACCATCGCTGAATCTGTTGTATCAGATCCCGGTGAGCTATTTCAAGAAAGTGAACAAGGGAAACGCCCCTGCGACAGCAGCCTGGTCGTCAGACGGTCTGTGGGTTTATTTCACCTCTTCCATCTCAGGCAACTGGGACATTTACCGGATGAAACCGGATGGCAGCCAGATGCAAAATCTTACTGAAAGCTGGACTTCCGATGAACTGATGCCCGCTGTAAAGTAGTTTGCGTCTCTGCTGCGGAGATTTTTCATGCAAAATTTATCCGGCAGCGTACTTGTCCAACGCTTTCGCCTGGACAGTTTAGAAAGCCAAAACGAGTGGGGGGAGGTTTATCGGGGCGCGGATCTAAAGCGCAACTTCCTCGTGTCAGTTACGGTATTGCGCAACGCCATCCCTTATGATCCAACGGTCCTCAGCTTCCAGCAAAGCAACCTGACATTACAGACGCTCAGCCATCCGCATATTGCCCCGTTTTATGGGTTATATCAGGATCAAAATATCGCTTTTCTTGTCGAGCGTTATGTTGATGGAGCCGCCTTAGAAGAAATACTGCGTGCCCGACGCGGGCGTCCCGTTTCTCTGTTAGAAGCGATGATTTATCTAAAGTCGCTCTGCGCCGGGTTAGGGTATGCACATCGTTTTGGCTTGGTGCATTGCAATGTCAGACCGTCGAACGTGCGCGTGGAACGCAGTGGCAACATCCTGCTCGGCGGTTTTGGCTTCGCCCGCGCTGCAGAAAGTGTGATGACCACCACTGGCGTCCTGGGGGTTCCCAGTTATCTGGCGCCGGAGGAGATACGCCGTGAGCTCGTCACCCCTGCCACCGACATCTACGGTTTGGGGCTGCTGTTATTTGAATTGCTCACCGGTCAGCATCCTTTCTTGGGTTCCGCGCGGCTATCTTATACCCCTGAGCTGAGCCAACGCCTTATCACCGCTCATTTGCTTGAGCCGGCGCCGAATCCGAGGCTATTAAACCCGACTATTCCGGAGGGATTTGCACAGGTCATCCTCACCGCGCTGGCGAAGGATCCACGCGAGCGTTATCAGAACACCCAGGAAATGTTAGAGGTCGGCTGCGCGGTAACCAGCTACACGCCCGATCAATTGCCGGATCGGCTGCCCAGCTTTCCCGCGCCTTCGGAGGCAAGCGATGAGACGCTGATCGTCGCTCCATCTGGAGCGCCTTCAACCCTGAGCGCCGAGCAACGCCCCGGCGAAACTATGCCGGTTTTCGGGGTTTCACAGCCTGAGAGCTACGCGCGACAGCCCTCTTCAGCGCCAGATGCATTCCGCCGGTCGCCAGGAGGAACAGTCGTTGTTCCCATCCAAGCTGACGAAATCGAGACGCCGGTTGCTCGAAAGCGGATTGCGCCGCTGTTGCCCTACGCCCTGGCTATCGGCGCGGGGCTTATAGTGTGCCTGTGCCTGGCCGTGATCGGTCTGGCTGCCTTCCCTACCGCGCGCGGTCTGTTCACGATACCCGTAGTCAACCCTAGCGCGACGGTCACCTCCACGCTTCCATTCACCCCTTTGCCCACAACTCAATCCGCGGCGACATCAATCCCCTTCGAAACGCCCGGCGCGCTGCTGACCGACACGCCGCCGCCCACCCATACTCCACCTCCAACCCAAACGCCTGCTCCGACCAACACCCCTGCGCCTTCGCCCACCCCGCTGCGCACGGCATTCACCGTCACCATCCGCAATAACCTTGGCTATCCCATCTATGCTTTCCGCGACGGACAACTGATGGGCACTGACCCCATCCCTCCAGCGCGCTATATTTACTATCTCAACATCCCCGCCGGCGTGCATATCTTCTATTTTTGCGCCAATATCAACGGCACCGATTGCACCGGGCGGCGAGAGGTGAACGTCAACCAGGATCTGACGATCACCGTGCCATAGCCTCTACCTTCCCACAGCTTCCCAATCCGCGGGAAAGTTATTCCTGGGGGTAAGATTGGCGAATAAATTCCGCCAGATCGGCTTTTAGCTTCTCCAACGACGGCATGTGAATATACATCATGTGCCCGGCTTCGTAATAATCCATGCGAATGTTCGGTCGTAAAGACGCATCCAGGCCCAGATGATTGAAGGTGTACTCCGTGGCAAAGTAGGGAGTAGCCAGGTCATAATAGCCATTGGCGACAAACACCTTGAGGAAGGGGTTCATTGCCATGGCGCTGCGCAATGTCTCGCTCACATCCACGTACTTGTTTTCATGATCCGAAAAACTCCACGGCCAGACCTTAGGATTCAAAATTTCATACGGCAAATCGCTTTCGAACTTCAACTCGGCGCGCACATATTGATTGAAAGTGGCTGTGTATGGGCCCATGATCGCGGACATGCTTGGGTCGTGGCTGAAGTGTTCGCCAGCCGAGTCGCGGTCAATGCCCAGGAAGCGCGTGTCCAAACGACCTACGGTGCGCCGTTGATCGCGCAATAACTCTTTCGTAAAGCGGAAGATTTCGACGCGCAGGTCTGTGCGCTCAACGTAATCCTCGGAAAGACCAGTGTAGCGCGCCAGGTTACGCCGAATCTGACGACGCTCATCTTCAGAAAGCTGAGCGCCTTTGAAGAGCGCCAGGTTATACTCGTTGGCAGCGAATGTCTCCACTTCGCTCAACAGCGAACGCAGATCTTTGGTTTGCAAATCCGGTTCCAAACGTCGGTGATACCAGGCTGTTGCAGCATAAGTGGGCAAATGCGTAATGTAAGGCAAATCATTGCCCGGCTCGAACTCGTGCCCTTGAAAGTTAAGCACCGCAGACACCAGCATCAAGCCGTTCAAATACAAGCCATGACGTTCTTGCAAATAACCGGATAAGCCTGCAGCGCGGGTTGTACCGTAACTTTCGCCGATCAGAAATTTCGGCGAAGCCCAACGTTGATAGCGCGAAGCGTAGAGACGGATAAAATCGCCAACCGATTCAATATCCTTCTTGAAACTATGATATTGCCTGGCTTTTTCGCCCACCACCGGGCGGCTGTAGCCGGTGCTGACCGGGTCAATAAACACCAGGTCGGTGACATCCAGCAGCGAAAAGTCGTTGTTCACCAATTTCCAGGGCGGCGGGAGCAGTGCGCCGGCATCACCCATCTCTACCCGCCGTGGACCCAATACGCCTAGATGGAGCCAGACCGAAGATGAACCGGGGCCGCCATTGAAAGAGAAAGTGATCGGACGGCGCGAGAGATCTTCAACGCCGTCGCGCGTGTAGGCGATAAAGAAGATCGAGGCTTTGGGCTTCTCCCCTTCCGACTCGCCAGCTTTCTCGCCCTGACCTTCACTCTCTTCTTTGAGGACAATACGCCCGCAAGTAACCGTATAAGGGATAGTCTGACCTGCCACCGTAGCTGTATGCTGGGTGACAACCAGTTCGTCTTTCGGTTCTGGGCGGGTTTCAGTTTTTGATTCTTCGGATTGCTTATCGCTCTCGCTTTTCGTAGTCATGTTGTCGGCTCATAAATCCAGAATTGCCAGCGCCCGATTGCGAGTCGCATCCAGCGAAAGGGTTTCGGCGTCTGGTGGCCTTTGAATCGGGATGGCAGGTGTCAGACCACTCAGTTCAACGGCCCGCTGATGCAACTGTTGCATCTTCGCCACATATTCGTCCACCAGCGCTTTGGCTTGCGGCTCTGTCAGATCCGGGCTGGCGCTGATCGTCTGATACAGACTGAGCATATTTGCCTTGGCGCTGCGCCAATGCTCCTCCGTCGGCTGAGCAGCTTCGCGCTGCACCCGCTCCCAAAGTGGGTAAAACGGCAACAGATCCACGTCGCTGCGACTGACCGATTGCACCAGACTATATAACACAAATTCAGTTCCTAGCAACGGGTTAGTCCCCGCAGCGTTTCTCTCTTGAACGGAGACCGCGCTCGCCAGTGAATCCCCATAACAAAGGCGATTGTTCTTCACCCACAACTTAGCGGGGTCAATGTGGTTTTCCTGGTCAGCAAGCAAAGCAAAATAACCCGGCGTGAATGGTTCGTTGCCATCCGGGTCGTACTCTTTGCGATAGCCAATGATCGGCTGAATCTGGCCGCCGTCAAACAATGCCTCGACGCCATCCAGCACCGTCGCCGCGATCTTCAGATAAACGCCTGAAGAGGCGCCCAACTCCAGCGCCGAAGCTGCGCTCTCCACAACGCTGAGCAACTTGCGCACCAGGTTTTCACGCTGCGCCCGGTAAAGCACAATGGCGACAGCCACCCGCCCGCCGGTGTAGGGATGAAGACCCGCTACCCGCGTATCTTGAAGCAACAAGCCCGAATCGGGGATAGCGATCCCTTTTTCCTCGATTAGGGATGGCCCGACCACCATGGGCGCGGCCTGGATGGCGCGGTTATATTGAAACTCCGTGAGCGCCAGCGTCATCGGCAGGTAGGTAGTCGCCCATTGTCGGCTATACGGCAGATACATTTCATTCAGCCGCACCTGAAAGTATTGTTGGTTGCGGGCAAAAGGTTCACCAACTGCCCGATCCACGTGACTTTCAGGGATAGGGATGCTTGTGGGTAAAAAAGATGGGCTTTGACGGATGGCATCCCAAACTCGCGAGACCCGTTCGAGTAAAGTAGGCATTGTTTAGTATCCGTGATGCCTGCGGAGCGCGTAATGGATGTAATTCGCCCACAAGCTAACCATAGTTTCATCCAGATAGTTATGTGTGCTCATGGTTTGCAAGATCAACCTGCCATTATAACACTCCGCCAGCACACCATAACTATTCGGCTCGTCGGGACGCGTGCCAACAATAAGTTGTGCGTCCCCGGTGCCGGTCAAATACATCAGATCGCCTTGATCTTCGTACGGCCAGTAATCCGCAATGCGAAACGCCCGCACGCTGACCACCTCATTGAGCAGGGGGTGATCTGGCTGGTAAGCATAGATCTTTAGATCAGCCGGGGTGCGCGAACCGCCAAACCAGTTCGCTACATCCACGCCACAGCGCAGCAAGATTGGTTTGGCTGTACCCAGATGCACCTCATCCAGATACCATGCTTCCAGGATAACCGATGTCTTCCCTGAGTTAAGGATGCCTTCCAGGATCTCGAAAAATGTACCTTGAATGCCAGCGCGGTCTTCCGCGGCAATAATGATCAAATCCCAGGGTTGTCCATCGGGCGCATTGCCGATCATGCGATCCATCAACCGACCCTGAGCGTCGCCCAGATCTACATAGGAACCCTTGCGGAAGCCCAAGCGTTCCATTGCCGCGGCCACATAGCGGAAGACTTCTGGATTGCCGGCCACATCCTCATATAACAACACTCGCGAGGAAAGGATGATTTGCTCCAAATTGGCGGGGGCTTGCGGCGAAGTTGCCGGTGGCGGCAATGGTGTGGGCGGTTCCTGGGTCGGGGGCGGTTGCGTCGGCGGCAACGGCGTCGGCGAGGGCGGCGAAGTGGGTTGAGGCGTAGCGGTCGCTGCTCCGGCGTTGATCGTGGCTTGCATGGCCGTAATCGTCGCCGACATGTCGTTCGTGCTGACTTCACCCAAACCGGGGATGCTGCAAGCGATGACTTGCACCAAAAATGG
The DNA here is from genome assembly GCA_020724505.1 of Anaerolinea thermophila. GTDB lineage: Bacteria > Chloroflexota > Anaerolineae > Anaerolineales > UBA4823 > RBG-16-57-11. The sequence goes on along the minus strand of DYGV01000055.1, from coordinate 4,181 downwards.
AAGCAGAAGGACTAAAACTACAAAAGGATGGGGATGGCGGACAACCTTGAGTTTTAAGCGACCAAACATGGCTTGCCTCCTTTGCAATTGCAGACCGCAGAAACCTCAATTGACATCCAGTTACAGAAAGGGAAACGATGCTTGCAAAATATTATACCATCTTGCAACAACTTTAATTGAAACATTTAATCTATAATTGCATAAAAAATTTTAAGCGACGTTCGTTTGAGGCAGTCCAATGCTTCGGCGCCGGCGATCTGCCGTCTCAGGCGGCAATATCCATCCCCTAACAACTGCCAGCGCAGCAAATGGAGGCCTATGAGCGTTCCCCCTACCCCCGCGATTAGATTGCCGCAATTGCGCCAGACCGCTCTTTCCCGTTGAGGTTAGAAGCGTCTGGCGCAATCTCGATTGATGAAATGCATACTCTCTCTTGGAGACAATCGGCGCGGCCTGTTGACTCAGGCAATCAACCCCATTTCACGACCCACACGACCGAAGACATCCAGCACTCTTTCGAGCTGCTCCTCGGTATGCGTGGCCATGTAGCTGGTGCGCAGCAATTCCTGGCCAGCCGGCACCGCCGGGCTCAGCACCGGGTTGACGAATACGCCCGCTTCGAATAAAGCTTTCCAAACAAATATGGTGCGCATCGTGTCGCCGATCAAAATCGGGATAATGGGCGATTGCGAATTACCAGTGTTAAAGCCCATCGCCTGATATGCCTGGCGCATCCTCTCACCGATCTGATTGACGCGGGCAATGCGTTCCGGTTCGTCTCTCATAACTTCCAAAGCTGCCAAAGCCGCGGCGGCGTTCGCCGGCGGGATGCTCGCGCTGAAGATCAACGCGCGCGCAAAATGCTTAATGTAATGGATCACATCAGCAGAGCCAGCGATAAAACCGCCCAACGAAGCAAACGATTTGCTAAAAGTGGACATGATAAGATCCACCTCTTCCGTCACGCCAAAATGCGCCGCCGTACCCCTGCCCCCGCCCAGCACGCACATGGCGTGCGCGTCATCCACCATCAGGCGAGCGCCGTACTTCTTGCACAAGGCAAGGATCTCCGGCAACGGAGCAATATCGCCGCCCATGCTGTATAACCCATCCACGACCACCAGCTTGCCTTTGCTATCGGGGATACCCGAAAGAACGCGCTCCAGATCCGTCATATCGTTGTGGCGAAAGCGTTTGGTCTCCCCCCAGCTCAGGCGGGCGCCATCTACAATGCTGGCATGATCGTCTTTATCCAGAATTACCACATCGCCGCGCCCCACGATGGCGCTGATCGTCCCCAGGTTAGTCTGCATACCGGTCGAAAATACCAGCGCAGCCTCCTTGCCCACCCATTTTGCCAACTCATGTTCCAATTGCTCGTGCATTTCCAAGGTGCCGTTCAAAAATCGCGAACCGGTGCAACTTGTGCCGTACTTACGAATAGCGTCTTCCGCCGCCTGACGAACTTTGGGATGCGTAGTCAATCCCAGATAGTTGTTCGAACCGCACATAATCAAACGGTGACCGCGGTAATCCGCCTCGCTACCCTCATTGCCTGTCAAGGGAATAAAATATGGATAAATGCCGGCTGCTTGAGCTTCTTTCGCAGCAGTAAATTGCGAACATTTTTCGAAGATATCCATCATTTCGCTCCTTCTGAACCGTATAGAGAAAAACCATTAGGCTGGGCAGCAGTAAATAAGGTTATTGCATTCGTCGCCGCGCCCGCGCCAACAACCAATCCAAAATCGGGTATTGAAGATTTCCCGTCAGGCGCAACGCCCAAAAGATGAGGCGCGAGCCAAAGTCGGGTAGGATATGATAGCGCCCCCGCTCAATGCCGCGCGCTGCCGCCTGAGCTACCTTCTCAGCAGAAATAACCCCTAATTCTGGGAGCAGATACTTGAGTTCCGGCGGTTTATATTGATTCTCATAAGCCAGTTGAGGGGTATCTGTATCCGGTGGCAGAACAATCGAAACCTGTATCCCCAATGGCTTTAATTCCATGCGCAGGGCGTCGGTGAAGCCGCGCAGGGCAAATTTCGAACCGCTGTAGGCGGTATATCCAAACACGCCCACCTCGGAAGCTAATGAACCGAAATTGACGATCGCTCCTGAACCGCGCTGGACTATGCCGGGCAAGAATGCCTTGATGACATTCACTGTACCGAAATAGTTAACCTCCATCAGCCAACGAAAAACCGATAAATCCAATTCTTGCACATAACCAGGATGCGCAGCGCCGGCGGCGTTGACCAGGATATCGGGCAATCCAACCTCAGCAACCACCCAATCCGCCATTCCCTGCACCTGGGCAGCGTCGCAAACATCCACGCTGTAATAACGATGAACAGCGCCATTAACCGCCGGCAACGATTCCAACGCCTGTTGCAACCTCTGCTTATTCCTCGCCACCAACACAATGGTAGCATTACGGGCAGCAAGCTCCTTCGCCAAAGCCAACCCAATGCCGCTGGATCCGCCCGTGATCAAAGCAATCTTCTGTTCAATTTTCACCACAACACCTCAACGGTAAGGGGATCGGAGTAAATTATAATAGAAAAGCTGTGCGGATTTATTACAGGAGGCAAATAACATGTCTCTAGGAATCGCCATCGTTGGATTACCCAATGTGGGCAAAAGCACCGTGTTCAACGCCCTGACTGGCGCGCAGAACGCAGAAGTTGCAAACTACCCATTCTGCACTATCCAGCCTAACCGCGCCATCGTGCCGCTGCCAGATGAACGCCTGGATCAGTTGGCAAAACTGGTCAAAGTCCCCAATGTCATTCATGCAACCGTGGAGTTTGTGGACGTAGCTGGACTGGTCAAGGGCGCCAGCCATGGCGAGGGTCTGGGCAACCAGTTTCTGAGCCAGATCCGTGAAACCGCCGCTATTCTGCACATCGTGCGCTGCTTCGATGACCCGAACGTGGTGCATGTCAGCGCTGTCCCCAGCCCGCGTCAGGATATTGAGGTGATCAACCTGGAGCTGGCGTTGGCGGATCTGCAGCAACTAGAAAGGAAGATCGAACGCTTACAAAGCGCGGTCAAGGGCGATAAAAAACTTGTCCCTATGCTGGAAATGTGCCAGCGACTGCGAGATCACTTGGGGCGCGGGCTGCCGGCTTCCCGCTTTCCCGAGGCCGCCGATGAAAAATTTCTCGAATTAAACCACGAAATGCGCCTGCTAACGGCTAAACCCATGATTTACGTGGCGAACGTGGACGAGAATTGCTTGAGCGAAGCCAACCCGTACCTCGTAGAGACTCGCCAGGTCGCCGCCGAGCAAGGTGTAGAGGTGGTGGTGCTTTGCGCCAAACTCGAACAGGAATTGCAAGAGATGGAGCCTCAGGAGCGGCAGGAATATCTGGCATTAGCGGGCGTTGACACCAGTGGGCTGGAACAAGTGATCCGTAAAAGCTTCCAACTGCTCGATTTGATCAGTTTTTTCACCTTCAATCAAAACGAAGCCCGCGCCTGGAACGCGCCGCGCGGCGTGACTGCGCCCAAAGCCGCAGGCATCATCCACACCGACTTCGAGCGTGGATTTATCCGCGCCGAAGTCATCCCATTCGATGTGTTCGCTAAATATGGCAGCGCAGCAGCCGTCAAAGCCGCCGGTCAGATGCGACTAGAAGGGAAAGATTATATCGTCCAGGATGGCGATGTGATCTATTTTCGCTTCAATGTGTAAAATCCGCATCATTCCGTTTCAATCTCTCCTACCTGATACGGAACTTCAACGATCACAATCCCCGGGCGAAAGAGCAACGCTTTGCGCAACCACTCCGCAGTGTTTGCATGGAGAATGTTGCTCACCCATTGAGGTGAAACAAAGTGCGGTACAACCACGGTGATGATCTCGCCTGGTTGTCGTTGTTCGGCCAGGTTTTCGATATATTCCAATAAAGGCTCAACCAGCAACCGATAGGGCGAATCTAGTATAACCAGACGTGTGCCATCCCCCCACGACTCCCATTTGGAGCGCACCTTTTCCGCATCCTCTGGTTCAATCGCTACATGCACCGCTGTAATATCATCGGAAAGTGAACGAGCGTAATTTAATGCGTGCAATGCACCGCGATGTACCGTGGAGATCAGCAAAATCACCCGATGTCGCTGAATGGTGCGCGGGCTGCCGAAATCCTCCAGCGTGAGTTTGCTGGCCAAGTTTCTAA
>DYGV01000054.1 GCA_020724505.1 Anaerolinea thermophila | reverse complement strand
CACCAGGAGCAGGCTGCCTTCTTCGGCGTTGGTGATCTCCACCGCAGCGTCCACCACCGCGGATAGGATACTGTCCAAATCCAGCATCGAGGTCACCTTCCTCCCAATCCGCTGGATGGCTTCCAGAGCGTTCATCTTCTCTTCAAGAGAAGAGGTGCCCAGGCGGGTCTTCAGCCGCACCTGCTCCAGCCAGCGCCGCCGTTGCGCCAACGCCCGCTCAACGGTTTGCAGGATTTCCGCGGATTTGAGCGGCACCTGCCAGCAATCATAGAATCCCAATCGAACCGCCTGGATGGCGGTTATCCCCGAATCGCGATCCACCAACAGACAAACCGGCGTAAAGGGAAAACGCTGAAAGAGCGAGCGCGCCTTTTCCAAACAACTGCGGCCATCAATTTGCTCACTCAAAATGACCAAATCCGGCGTATCGCGTTGCAAGATCGCCTCGGCGGCGTTCCAATCGGCGGCGGATGAGACAAAATAACCCGCCGGCGTCAGCACGGTGCGCTCCAGGAACAGGCGGCTCTCAGCTTCTGAAATAACTAACAAGATCTGTGTGTCAGACATCCTGACCTGATGATTCTCAATAGCCCTTCTGTTAGTCTAGGAGAATTCGATGGGATAGGCAAATGCAATACAGCCCGTTCAATCTTCGCCTTTCAACGATTGAACCAGGTTCGATATCGTTTGCAGGTTTTCCATAGCAGAGCGCAGCACCCCCTTCTGAGCTGCGTTCAGCCGCGTCGTTTCGCCCACTAACATCGAGTCGATGGCTTTCATCGCTTTGGAGAGCGGTTGAGCCAGATCCCGCTGCAACCCCTGGATGAGATCGGCTTTCTTGCGTTCGTTGGCCTGAGCGACATCGGCCGCCTGCTGTAATGTGCGTGCACGATCCTCCAATGCTCGAAAAAGTCTGGCGTTCACCATTGAAATGGAGGCGTAATCGGCTACGGCTTCCAACAAGGTGCGGTTGCTGGCGCTAAATGGATGCGGCTCTTTACGCACCACCACCAGCAGACCAATCACTTCTTTCTTCAGCTTAACCGGGACGACCAAAGCGGATTGACCCAATTGAGAGACTTTAAAGCGCGCCAATGGCTCGCCAGAGATAGATAGCGATTCGCCCGATAACGCCACCAGCGAGCTGATGCCATCGTCCCAGGGTTGGTTAAGCTTGGCTGCAATGGCTTTGGGCAGGTTGCGCTGAGCCGCCAGCGTGAACACTTTATCGCGTTCGTGCCGCAACAGCAGCCAGCCGGCGTCCGCCTCGGTGACGTACACCGCTCCCTCGACGATCTTCTCGAATAATTCGCGCTGGTTGGTGATGGAGGTGACTGCTTTGCCAATCGCAAAGATCGTGGTCAGTTCCCGCACACGTTGCTGCAACTCGTCGTTGGTCTGTTTGAGCTGCCGCGCCAGGGTCTCTCTTTCGCGCCGGGCGCGCACCTGTTTAAGCACCCGTTCAACCGCCGCAACCACCTCCGCTTCGCGCGCCGGCCAGAGCAAATAGTCAGTTGCGCCCAAACGAAAAGCCTGAATCAGATCATTCTCCATGCCTTTTTAAGCAATGACGATCACCGGCGCCGACACTCCTTGAGAATTCAATGCCACCAGCAGATCTTTACCGCTCAGATCTGGCAGGCTTATATCGGTTATGACGATATCCGGCGCAAATCGTGATGCTTCCTGAATGGCGTTAGCTGCCTGGCGGGCGACCTGCACTTGATACCCCAATGCCAACAAAGTCTGGCGGGCGATCAAATCGCAAATTTCGGGATCGCTTTCAACAAGGAGGATTCGTTCACGTGCAGTTTTCATGGCTCTCGACAATCATAGCACGGTTACAATGAAAAAGGGAGACTATTACTTCTGGATGCCATCTGCGACCTTGATCGTTAGAATTGTATAAGTTTCGATGAAAATGCTTGACTTTGCATCCCTCACCATTTTAAAATGTGAATACACACTGAAACAGTCAGGGGGCAGGAATATTATAACAATGAGGAGATGTTAATGGAACGCTTCTACCCCAATCAAGCGACATTTGCACTCCTGAGGCAGCGGCTGTCAGCCGATCGGCGACTTGTTTTGATGCCCAACCCAAAAATCCAAACTGAACAGCTTTAGAAGGAGGCGATTTATGTTAACTGACCGCGAATTGCAGGAGTTGCTGCACTATCAGCCGTCGCATCCGGTGCTCAGCGTATACCTGAACACCGATCCGGCTGCCGGCAACGCCGACGCATATAAGCTCCACCTCCGAAATATGTTGAAGGAAATCGAATTAGCCGAGGATGTTCAGGCGGTGTTGCGTTATTTCGACCACGAGCACGACTGGTCGGGGCGCAGTGTGGCGGTGTTTTCTTGCGCCCCAGAAGGTTTCTTTCGCGCCTTTCCCCTGGCAGTGGCAATTCGCAGCCGCGTGCGGGTTGGCGATCGGCCGTATGTTAAACCGCTGGCCGATCTATTGGACTCTTATGGCGGCTATGGCGTCGTGTTAGTAGATAAACAGGGAGCGCGCCTCTTTTACTTCCATCTGGGTGAGCTGATCGAACAAGATGGCGTGGTTGGCGAAGCCGTGCGCCACACAAAACGCGGCGGCGGCTCTCAGGCTGCGGGACGACGCGGCGGCGTGGCCGGACAAACGGACTATGTCGAAGAGGTCGCCGACCGCAACCTGAAAGAGGCGGTGGAATTCGCCTCTCGCTTCTTTAACGAGAAAAACGTGCGCCGCATTGTTATTGGCGGTACGGAGGAAAATGTAGCCCAATTTCGTAGTCACCTGCCAAAATCCTGGCAGAGCCTGGTGATTGGTTCGTTCCCTATCAACATGAATGCCAGTCATACTGAAGTGTTGGAACGCACCCTGGTGATCGGCGAGCAGGCCGAGCGTCGCCGTGAGATGCAATTGGTCGAAGCAATTGTAACCAACGCTGCGAAAGGGCGCGGTGGCGTAGTCGGGCTAGAAGACACCTTAACTGCCATCCGCGATGGGCGAGTGCAGAGCCTGGTGATTCGCGACGGCTATCGAGCTACAGGCTACCGTTGTAAGAGCTGCGGATATCTGACCTCGATCCCCACTGGCAATTGCCCCTTCTGCGATGGCGAGACAGAGCAAATTCCAGATGCAGTGGAAATGGCGGTACGCATGGTCATGGCCGCTGGCGGCGATGTCGAAGTATTGCATGACAATCAGAAAATAAAGGGGTTCGATCAGATCGGTGCTTTATTGCGGTATTAGCGAATCGGGCATGGTGTTGTTCTAAAAGAATCTGGCGCAGGCGGGCAAGTTAATCCCCTGCGCCAGCAGGATTAATCTGACGCCTGAGCTAGAAGGATCCAATTAGGCGAGTCTGGCGTGAAGCTGGAGAAGTCAAAATCGCCGTATTGAACGAATGAAATAAAACCGGCGCTGCGCAACTCCGCCAGATATTCCTGAACAGCCGTTAACTCATGGGCGACAGAGACGCTCAGCCTGTCTACGCGGCCATCCGGCAACAAGTGGTCGTACCGCCAGGTGAGGATAAATTGACGGGACGTGCGCCGCCATTCGCTGCTCACCTGCACCGGCTCGCCATCCACAGGGTGCGGAAAAATCTCTTCCGCCTCGGCCTCTGAACGCCTCGGCAAATGTTGAAGAAGCTGAGGGTTAGGTATGCTAAAGGCAAACCGCCCGCCCGGTTGTAAACACCAGCGCACGCAAGCCAGCAAAGATTGGCGTTGCATAGCATTGAGCGTGCTGTAGGTGTTGCAAGGCAACAAGACCAGCCCAAAGCGCCTCTCCAGGCGAAATCGGGTGAAATCGGCCTGGATCAATCGCACCTGGCGTCGTTGGTCGGGGGATAAAAGCCGCCGCAAGACCCGGAGCATCCCGGCGTCCAGCTCAATGCCATACACGTGTCGGCCGGCCTCAGCCAGGCGCATCAACACGCGCCCGCTGCCGCCGCCCAACTCCAGAAGCTCCCCGGAGCATTCCTCAGCAAGGGTCAGCCAAAACGGAATATCTTCTGTGTACAGGCTGTGGTGCGCATGATAGAGACTGGGATAAATGCTTTGATCTGTCATTGGCTACATAACATCATATCAAATTGACAAGCGTTCCAAAAGCTCCAGCGCGCCAATATCCATATTCTACTTGACGGTAAACGCCACTTCGCATTATACTCACAGCGTTCGGGGTGTGGCGCAGTTCGGTAGCGCACCGCGTTTGGGACGCGGGGGTCGGCGGTTCGAGTCCGCCCGCCCCGACTAGGATCATTTTTGCGTAGCGCGGCTTCAGCAATGAAAATCGCCCTACGCAATCTATTTCTCACGCAGCAGATTCATGGATGCGGAGGGGACGGATGGCGAAACCTAAATTTGACGGTGTCGTCGAAGCGGTTCACTATGATTCGGATGGGCTGGTCAAATGGGTGCGCGCATACGTGCGCCGCGGCGCGATATTCAGCGACCGCGTATTAATCGAACGGCAAGCATTGATTGAACAGATCAAAGCTGGCAAAAACTTTATGACCGGCAGACGCGTCCCTTTGATGGGCGGCACCTTTGAGGTGGAAAAGCCGGTGCGCATTGCGCAAAACAACGGAAAGGAAGTGCTGACCACCGGCGACTCTCGCACGGATCGAGATCATCTGGATGGCGTACCCGTGATCTAACCGCCGGAACTCAGTTCCGGCTTTTTTATATTTGAAAGAAAATGTTCGAAGACTACCTTTCTCGCCCATCCCCCCTAACCCTGCCCCCTGGAGGGCGAGGTTAGGGTTGAGGAGAATTTCCGAACGCCTTCTTGAAATGTTTGGATTATGAAAATCATTGATCTTGCAAATCTAGATGACAAAGAGCAGAAAGCTGCGCGCTTGGGACGCGCCTTGGGCAACCTCGTCCCTTCGTCAGCCAGGGCAGCTCGGAAGTCCCAGGAAGCTGTGTTGCAGATTTTCAAAAACATCCTGGATAACCGCTTCGTGATGTTGCTGGGATTGAAATTTCCCTCGGCGCAGGCAAATTCTCCGCTTATCTTGGTCGGACCTCCGGGCATTTGGGTGATCCTCGCCAGCCCGGCGCGGGGGGTATTCCGCGCCATCGAAGATCAATGGGAGGAGATGGATGTTCGAGCGCATTCGTTCAAGCCCTCGCGCGCCAATTTGCCGTTGCAAGCAGTTGCTATGAGCAAAACCGTGGAAGCTTTACTGGCCGATCTGGAAACGGATGCCTTTCCCATCGAGCCGGCAGTGCTTTTCACCGACCCCGGCGCGCATATCGAACCTCAACGACCCATTGCCCGTCTGATCCAGGCAGATGCCATCGCACGATTTGCCGCCAGCCTGCTGCAGAACCGCCTCGCCCTGAGCCGTGAGGCAATCGAAAGCATCGTTGAGCGTCTCAGCCAGCCTTTATTGGAGCTTCGTTTGGCAAAATTGGCTCAAGCGCCCTGGACCGATGAAGCGCCCGATGAGGCGATAGCGTCTGCCGAGCGCCAACCCACAACCCCGCCTTTGGCTGAACCCAAGATCATACAACGCATCTCACGCTTCGCTTCCTTCAGCCGCCGCCAATGGTTGATCCTGGGTGCATTGTTGATCGGCAACATTCTTTTATTCGCAGCGATCATTCTTATTATCCTCATCATCACCTGAGCTGGAATACGACCCTTTGACCACGCCATTTTTATCCATTATCATCCCGGCCTACAACGAAGAGCGCCGCTTGCCGGACACGCTGGAGAAAATCGAGCGGTTTTTACAACAGCAAAACTACCTGGCAGAGGTGCTGGTCGTCGAAAATGGCAGCCAGGATCGCACGCTGGAGATCGCCCAGGATTTCGCCAATAAGGTGGATCATTTTTATGCTCTCCACGAGCCAGAACGCGGCAAAGGACGGGCGGTAAAACGCGGCATGTTGACTGCCCGTGGAGAGTATCGCTTTATGTGCGACGCAGACCTCTCCATGCCCATTGAAGAGGTCAATCGCTTTCTTCCACCCGCTCTCGCCGATTTCGATCTCGCCATCGGCTCGCGCGAAGCGCGCGGTGCAGTGCGTTACAACGAGCCTTTCTATCGCCATTTTGGCGGGCGGATGATTAATCTCATGATCCGCCTGCTGGCGCTGCCCGGTCTACAGGATACGCAATGCGGTTTCAAGTGTTTCCGCGCCCCCATCGCCGAGGATCTGTTCTCTCATCTCACTCTGCCGGGCTGGTCATTCGATGTAGAAGTCCTGTATCTCGCCCGTCGCCGTGGGTATCGTCTGGTCGAAGTGCCAATTCCGTGGTATTTCAACCCAGAGAGCAAATTGAACCTGCTGCGAGATACGGTTCAGATGGGCATGGATTTGCTTGCCATCCGGCGCAATGTCTGGAGAGGCGTGTATAATCGCTCCTGAAGTCAGAAAACCCCTTATGCCTGGACAAAAATTTGACCCCCGCCGGATACCGCTCTTCCCCGACCTTTCATTCGAGGCTGAGTTGTGGGAGCGCGGCGTGCAATGGATTGCCGGGATTGACGAAGCCGGGCGAGGCGCCCTGGCGGGACCAGTGGCTGCGGCTGCGGTCATCTTGCCCCCGCACCGGGAGATTCTGGCAGAACTGAGCGGCGTGCGCGATTCGAAACAGATGAGCGCCAAAGAACGAGAGCATTGGGCGGGCTGCGTGCGCCGCGCGGCGCTCGCCCATGCAGTGGGCTTCTCCACCCACCAAGAGATTGACGCCCTGGGTATTGTCCCAGCCACGCGGCTGGCAGTTCATCGGGCGCTGGAAGCACTTTCCATACAGCCCGAACATTTATTGGTGGATTTCTTGAGGCTGCCTGAGGAGCCATTCCCCCAGACTGCTTTGGTCAAGGGAGATGCACGCTCCCTCAGCATTGCTGCGGCGTCGCTGTTGGCAAAGACCGCCCGCGATGCGCTGATGCGCCAACTCGACGGCGATTATCCTGTGTACCGCTTCGCTGTGCACAAGGGATATGGCACACAGCAGCATCGCCGCGCGATCGAGCAGTTCGGCGTTTGCCCTATTCATCGTCGTAGCTTTACCTTAATCAAAGCGCAGAACGATTAGTCTGGGAGGCGTTTTATGGCATCACCCGCTAAAGCCCTTCGACCCTATGGATTGTGGGAAAGCCCGCTTTCTCCCGCAAACATCTCGAAAGATCTGCGCCTGAGCGATGTCGCTTGGGACTCAGACGGGACATTGATCTGGTTGGAGCGGCGACCAGACCGCGCCGCGCTGGTTTTGCAGCCCGCCGATGGACAGGCGCCGCGCGACTTGAACAGCCAGTATTCCGCCGCCGGCCGTTTAGGCTACGGCGGCGGGGACTTTGGTGTCGGTTCGGGTTGGGTGTATTTTGTCGAAACCGTCTCCGGCAGGATCTACCGCCAGCCGACCGTCGGCGGTGCGCCCGCCCAACCCATCACACCGGCGTTTGGCGCCTGCGCCTGCCCCACACCTTCGCCAGACGGACGCTGGCTGCTCTTTCTGCGCTCATACGAAGAACGCGATAGCCTGGAAATCGTTGATGCAGAGGGGCAACAATGGCCGCAAAAACTTGTCGCCGGCGATGACTTTTACATGCAACCGGTCTGGCATCCAGATAGCCGGCGCATCGCCTGGATCGCCTGGAACCACCCCAATATGCCCTGGGACGGCGCAGAGTTATGGCTTGGAATGTTAGAGATTACTGCGAACGGCCTGCCCCTACCGACAGATCGAGTCAAGATCGCCGGAGACAAGCAGACATCCATCTTTCAGCCGCAATTTTCCCCCGATGGTAGATACCTGGCTTACGTATCTGACGCTGACGGATGGCAGCAACTCTATTTATACGACCTCGCCAGCGGAGAACACCGCCAACTGACCCATCAGTTGGCAGAGCATGGTCTGCCAGCCTGGATTCAAGGTTTGCGCACGTATGGGTTCGATCCAGGCGGTCAGCGAATCTATGTCCTGCGCAACCAAAATCATCTGGTCAGTCTGTGGCAAATAGATCTAGAGACAGGCGACGAACAACGTCTGAGCGTGGGGGAAGGCTACACCCATTTACAACAGATCGCTGTCTCACCGCACGGCATCGCTTTGATCGCCTCCGGCAGTCAGACACCGCCGCGTGCGCTGACGCTCCCCCTGCCTGCAAATCGCCGCGCTCAGCCACAAGCGGCGCGGATCGTACGCCGTTCCAGCTCGGAAGAATTCGCCCCCGCTTACTATTCGCAACCCCAGATCACCCAATGGCGCAGCAAAGACGGCGGCCCGGTATATGGCTTATATTACCCGCCGCATCATCCAGCCTATGAAAGCCAGGGTCTGCCGCCATTGATCGTCAAGGTGCATGGCGGCCCCACCAGCCAGGCAATGGCGAGTTTCAACAATGATGTGCAGTTTTTCACCAGCCGCGGCTATGGGGTGTTGGAAGTGAATTTCCGCGGCAGTACAGGGTTTGGCCGCGCCTATCGTGAGTTGCTGAAGGGAAATTGGGGCGTTTATGACGTTGAAGACGCGATCAGCGGGGCGCAATATCTTGTGAAAGAAGGGCGGGCAGACGGGCAACGGCTGGTGATCTTGGGCGGCAGCTCTGGCGGCTACACGGTGTTGAAGGCGCTGGTGGATAACCCCGGTTTTTTCAAAGCCGGCGTCTGTTTATATGGCATCACCAATCAATTCACCCTGGCGCTTGAGACGCATAAGTTCGAAAAGCATTACGCCGATAGCCTGCTTGGGGCGTTGCCAGAAGCGGCCGCCGTTTACCGTGAGCGCTCGCCGATCTTTTTCGCCGAGCGCATCCGCGATCCCCTGGCTCTGTTCCAGGGCGAAGAGGATACCGTCGTGCCGCGCGCCCAGTCGGACGCCCTGGCGGAGGCGCTGCGCCATCGCGGCGTGCCGCATATCTACCATGTCTATCCCGGCGAAGGCCACGGCTTTCGCAAGCCTGAGACGCTCGCTCATTACTACCGCGAAGTCGAACGCTTCCTGCTCCAGTATGTCATATTCGCTTGAGCAAAGTTATAAACGTCCCGCAGGTTTAATCAGGAGGCTGCGGGACGTTTTGCACCGATAGACGGTCGCGGCGTTTCTGTCAAAGAAACCTTATAACCAGTCTCGCCGCCAAAAGATATACACCACAACCAGGCTGATAAGCACGGAGATCAGGATAATGTAAATAAAAGCGTTTGGGTGAAGCTCCAACGGCAAGTGCACGTTCATGCCAAAAAAGCTCGCCACCAGGGTGGGCAGGCTGAGCACAATCGTGATGGAAGCAAGGAACTTCATCACCGTATTCAGGTTGTTGGAGATGATCGAGGCAAAGGCGTCCATCATGCTGCTGAGAATGTTGCTGGTGATGTTGGTCATTTCAATCGCCTGCTGGTTTTCGGTAAGCACATCTTCCAGCAGATCTTCGTCCTCTGGATAGGTGCGCAGCAATTGACTGCGCTGCAATCGCTCCATCATCAGCTCGTTAGATTTCAGCGCCGTGGTGAAGTAGGTGAGGCTCTTTTGGTATTTGAGCAGGTCAAGCACCTCTTTGTTGCGGGTGGATTGCTGCAACTGGTCTTCGAGGATGTCCACCGCCTTGGTGATCTCACGCAAATAACTCAAATATTTATTCGCAGTGCTTAACAAGATGCGCAGTAAAAAACGCAGGCGCTTGCTGGTGGTTACGTCTCTGGCGCGGCCGTTGGTAAACTCGGCAATAATCTCATTTTCGAATTTACATACTGTAATAATGTATTGATCTGTAAGAATAATTCCAAGCGGGATTGTAGTATAAGGAACGTCTGCTTCTTTGCCCTGAAAATAAGGGATGCGTAAAACGATCAGCAGCTCGCCGTTTTCGCGTTCGGTGCGGGCGCGCTCATCCAGGTCGAGAGGGTAAGTGATGTAGTCCTGGGGAACGCCCAGCGCTTGAATACGGGCGATCTCTTCAGGAGTGGGATTGATAACGTTGATCCAGCTTCCGCTGATGAAATCGGGCTGAACAGCCAACCCGTTTTCGCTCTTCTTGTAGATCGTGATCATCGTCAACTCCTTGTCTAAGGGCAAACTTGCCCCTGGGATGATATGGTTTCAGGGCGGCTCTTTGGAATGACTCAGAGGGTCTTCGTCTTTCTTTTTCTCATCCATACGATTCTTCCTCGAATTTAAGGACAACAAAGCGCTTCCCGTAAAGACAGGCTTATTTAACTTGGAAGCCGGACTTTACAGGAAGCGCGCTTAAAAACGGAACGTTAGGCTAATCCCTTAGTCCGGTCCTATCTCCTTAGATAAACGTTTGGGCGCATTCGTATGCCTGGGGATACCTGCCCGTCGGCAGAAGGCGAACAGGAGTCTTGCCAGGTTATACGAACAGGCCGCGGATTGCCGCATGGTTAACATTTTTTCGTCCATCGCTGCGCATCAGAACAACGACTGACCGCAGGCAAGCGTAGTATATCACCGCCAGCGCGTCATCGCAAGATGTGTTTTTAAAGCGACCTGTACTTACGATCTTGCCAGCGCAGATAAGCCTTGGTGATTTCCTCCGCCGTCGCTGGTATGAGAGCAAACAGCACAACCAACACCCATTCTTTGAGGCTTAAGAAGCTGGTGTTGAATATCGGGTGCAAGAAAGGCACGTTCACCACCAGGGCCATCAACAACAGAGATATAGCAACAGCGTATTGCATATAGCGGTTGGAGAACACACCGATCTGGAAAATTGACATGCGCTCCGAACGGACGGTGTAGGCACGGAAGAGTTCGCACAGGGATAGAGTTACGAAAGCCATGGTCTCGGCGGTTTGAACGTCAACGCCGCGCCAGTCATGCCGCAGCAGATAGATCAAAGGGTTCACGCCAGGCGGCAGGGTCTCTTGCAAATGCCATATCAACCCCAGGCAAAAAGCGGTGAGCGTAGCGCCGGTTTGGGTGATGGTCTGGATGATGATCCCCAGTCCCATCGAACGGTTGATAATCGGCTCAGTTGTGGGACGTGGTTTGCGCCGCATAATATCCGGGTCGCCTTTTTCCATCGCCAGGGCTAAGGCTGGTGCACCATCGGTAAGCAAATTCAGCCACAACAACTGGATCGCTGTCAGCGGCGTGGGCAAACCCGCCAGCGTGGAGAGGAAGATGATCATAATTTGGGCTACATTCGAGGAGAGCAGGAAGAAGACAAACTTGCGAATGTTGTCGTAAATAATCCGTCCCTGCTCCACCGCAGCCACGATGCTGGCGTAGTTATCATCTGTCAGTACCATGTCAGCGCTTTCTTTCGCCACATCCGTGCCGGTGATGCCCATGGCGACGCCAATATCCGCCCTTTTGATAGAGGGGGCGTCGTTCACGCCGTCGCCGGTCATTGCCACCACCTGGTTATTAGCGCGCAACGCCTCCACGATGCGCATTTTATGCTCCGGCGAAACACGGGCGAAAACATCCGTGCGCATCACCTCGCGCTGGAGTTCTTCATCGCTCATCTTGTTCAATTCCGGCCCGGTAAGCACCTGGTGACCCGGGCGCATCAGACCGATGGACTCGGCGATGGCGCGGGCGGTGTTGGCGAAATCGCCGGTAATCATCACTGTGCGAATGCCAGCCCGGCGGGCGATTTCCAGCGCCGGCGGCACTTCGGGGCGCGGTGGGTCAATCATGCCGATCAAGCCGACGAAGACCAGGCCCTGCTCCAACGCATCTGGGTCTTCCACGCTGGGCAGCTCAGAGGTGATGCGATAAGCCATCCCCAGCACACGCAGCGCGTCCTGGGTCATCCGGTCGTTGGCGGCCAGGATTTGCATCCGTTTGTTTTCATCCAATGGCAAGACGCGATCATCCATTGCCTGGTAAGAGGTGCACAGGTCAAGCACCATATCCGGCGCCCCTTTGACCAAAACTGCATACCGTTGCGCCAGCTTATCATCATAGAATGGAGAGAGATCCTCTGGCTCAGGATGTTCAATGCGATGGATGGTAATCATGCGCTTACGCGCCGAATCAAAAGGCACCTCTTGCACACGTGGGTAGGCGCGGTTGAGTTCTGCCAGGTCTGTACCAGCTTTGGCCGCGGCGACGATCAGCGCTCCCTCGGTGGGATCGCCAACCATACGGTAAGTGCCCTTGCCGTCGGATGCACCGCTGGCTTCCAGGGTGGCGTCGTTGTTTAGCGCAGCCACCCATAAGTTCGTCTTTGCAGCCGGGAACTGCCCTAAATCCACCACTCTACCATCCACCATAAAATCGCCCAAGGGAGAATAACCGCTGCCGCTGATGCTGATAAACTGCCCATCTACCCACATGCGCGTGGCAGTCATTTCGTTCTGGGTCAAAGTGCCGGTCTTATCCGAACAAATCACGGTAGTGGAACCCAGCGTCTCCACAGAAGATAAGCGCCGGATCAACGCGTGGCGGCGGATCATCTCGCGCATACCCAGCGCCAGGCTGATGGTCACCACTGCCGGCAACCCCTCAGGCACGGCGGCGATCGCCAAGCTCACCGCGATCAAGAACATATCCAATAATTCATGGCCGCGCAGCCACCCCACCACAAAGACTAGCCCGCAGATTGCCAGCGCAGCCCAGCCCAGGGTCTTGCCAAGTTGATCCAGGCGACGCTGCAACGGTGTTTCCTCTTCTTCCACCGACTGAAGCATCTCGGCGATCAAGCCAATTTGGGTGTGCATACCGGTGGCGACCACCACACCTCGCCCGCGACCATAGTTCACTACGGTACCCATGAAAGCGGTGTTCTTGCGATCGCCCAACGGAACGTCCGATTCGAGGCGCAGAGCTGCGTCCTTCTGCACCGGCACCGATTCGCCGGTCAAAGCGGCTTCCTCGATGCGCAAATTCACCGCTTCTAGCAGGCGCACATCCGCAGGCACGTAATAACCCGCTTCTAAAATGACCACATCTCCTGGGACAACTTGCGTGGCAGGGATCACCTTACGCGCCCCACTGCGAATGACCATCGCATCTGGCGCAGCCAGTTTACGCAAGGCAGCTAAAGCCTGCGCTGCGCTGCGCTCCTGAATCACGCCCAACGTGGCGTTAAGGATCACAATCGCCATGATGGCTGCCGCTTCGATATAATCGCCCAAAACAGCCGAAATGATCGAAGCCACGATCAGCAAGATGACCAAAAAGTTATTGAATTGGTCCCAGAGCATTTTCCAGAAGGTGGCCGGCGGCTTTTCAACCAGTTGATTGGGGCCATAAATTTCCAACCGCCGGGCGGCTTCTTCATCGCTCAGCCCCTGCTCCGCCATGCTATCCAGGCGGCGAAGTACTTCATTGGCAGCCATCGCGTGACAGTGATTATCTTTGATTTCAATAGTAGGGATTTGAGGGGTAAATTTTTCCAGGGTCATGGGGTTCTCCCAGATCAGCGCAAAGTTAATGAGGATTATAGCATAGCCAATATCGGAAGAATATGGACGGGTTATCAATTCGAACTATGACAATCGTCACTTTGTTTGCTATAATTCCATTCCACAAAATGGATCAGATACGCTCAAGGGAGATGAAACATGGGATATCGTATTGTTACAGTCCCCGCAGATGGAGAAAAAATCCGCATCCAAAACGGCAAAATTCAAACGCCCGACCAGCCCATCATACCATTTGTTGAGGGAGATGGCACCGGCAGGGACATCTGGCGCGCCTCCAAACGCGTGCTAGATGCAGCGGTAGAGAAAGCCTATGGCGGAAAGCGCTCCATCCGGTGGATGGAAGTGTTTGCTGGTGAAAAAGCCTACAACAACTTCGGTTCCTGGCTGCCGGAAGAAACCGTGCAAGCTTTCGATGAGTTTCTGGTGGGCATCAAAGGCCCGCTGACCACGCCCATTGGCGGCGGAATTCGCTCGCTAAACGTCGCCTTGCGCAAAGCGCTGGATTTGTATGTTTGCCAGCGCCCGGTGCGATATTTTCAGGGCGTGCCGTCGCCGGTAAAACGCCCCGAAGACGTGGATATGGTCGTGTTTCGCGAGAACACCGAAGACATTTACACCGGCATCGAGTTCGAGTACGGCAGCGAAGAGAACCGACGTTTCAAAGCATTGTTACAGGAACATTTCCCGAACGAATACGCCAAGATGCGCTTCCCGGAAACGGCGGGGATCGGTCTCAAGCCGGTGTCCAAGGAAGGCACCGCTCGATTGGTGCGCGCGGCCATTCAATGGGCGCTGGAAAATCATCGCCGCAGTGTGACCCTGGTGCATAAGGGCAACATCATGAAGTTCACCGAAGGCGCTTTTCGCAACTGGGGGTACGAGGTAGCCGAACGCGAATTTGGCGACCGGGTGTACACCTGGGCGCAGTGGGAGCGCACTAAAGAAGCGCAGGGAGAAGCCGCCGCAAACGCTGAACAGGAAGCGGCGCTGAAAGCCGGCAAGCTGCTCATCAAAGACGTCATCGCCGACATTGTTTTCCAACAAACCATCACCCGGGCGCGGGAATTCGACGTGCTGGCGACGATGAACCTGAACGGAGATTATCTATCCGACGCGCTGGCAGCGCAGGTGGGCGGCATTGGCATTGCCCCAGGCGGCAACATCAACTACACCACCGGGCACGCTGTATTCGAAGCCACGCATGGCACAGCACCAAAATACGCCGACAAAGACATGGTCAATCCGGGTTCGGTGATCCTCTCCGGTGAGATGATGTTGCGCTATATGGGCTGGAACGAAGCCGCCGACCTGGTGATTCGCGGCATGGAAGGCGCTATTGCGGCGAAGACCGTCACCTACGACTTCCATCGGCTGATGGAAGGCGCCACCCTGCTCAAATGCTCGGAGTTTGGCGATGCGGTGATCCGCCAGATGGATGCCTGACCGTCCGTCCTAAGCAGCGACGGGAGGACCGGGTTCCAGGTAAAGCGCCTCATCATCGTCATCGTAAGCCAAAATTTCGGCGTAACGCCCCCAGTCAATAATAGCGTCGAGCTGGCGTTCGGCCTCATCCGGAGGGAACTCCAGCTCCAGAGCAGTATGGACGACATCCCAGTCGAGCCGTTGGTTCTGCGCCGCGCGCAGCATCGCCAGCAGCCAGCGGAAGATAGGCAATCGCCGGATACGGGTGGCGAAGATCTCTTTACGTGCCAGAATGCTCGCTTCGGCGAAGGTCTCGCCCAGCGGGGTGAGGGTGATGTCGCCTTTATCAATGGTGGCAAAGCCCAGCAATTCGGCGGCTTCCGTCAGTCGCAGCAGATCATCTGGATCAACAGACAGATCGTCAACCAGGCGGTAAATATCGGCGCGGTTTTCGGGAAGTTCGGCCAGATGCTCCAATAAACCGGCAAGATCGTTGATGCGGATAATCGGCAGGCGGCGAGTGCGACCCGGTTCGCCCGGCGCGCTGCCCAACTCAACGGCTTCAGGCTGCGTTTGCCCGGCCAGCATAGCGTACACCTGATCCACCAGAACCTGGAAAGCTGCCGATTTACGCTGACGAGGATGAGGCAGAGAAATCGCTTGCTCGGAAATCACGCGGCCGGGATCTTTGTCCATGATGATGACGCGGTCTGCCATGAAAACCGCTTCTTCGATATTATGACTGACCATCAGAATAGCCCTGGTTGGAATGTTGCCGCTCGTCCACAACTCCAGCAGCTCACCGCGCAGCGCTTCGGCGCTCAATATATCTAACGCTGAAAACGGCTCATCCAGGCAGAGTAGCTCCGGTTCCACCGCCATGGCGCGGGCGAAGCCAACCTTTTGACGCATCCCGCCCGAAAGCTCGCGCGGATAGGCGTTTTCAAAACCGTCCAGGCCCACGCGGTCGAGCAGATCCAGGGCGCGTGTGGTGCGCAGATGCGGCGGCGCGCCTTTGCTCTTGAGAGCTAGCTCAACGTTCTCTAAGACCGTCAACCAGGGAAAGAGCGCAAAGGTCTGAAACACAATCGAAGCATGTGGATTGACACCTCTGAGTGGGACGCCTCGATACAAGACCATACCTTCTGAAGGCTTTTGCAGCCCAGTGATAATACGCAGCAAGGTGCTTTTGCCGCAACCCGAAGGCCCCAACAGAGCCACATATTCTCCTTCGTTGATCGTCACATTCACATTCTCGACCGCCGTAAACCGGCGCGTCCCGCTGCTATAGATTTGATGAATGTTCTTGAGTTGTACCAGCGTATTGCCATTCGGTGGACTGCTCATGGTTTCACTCCATGCGGTAATTTTCCTCGGCAATTTGATACAGTCGCCGCCAGAGCAAGCGGTTAATCAGAATTACCGTTAAAATCATGCTGAGCGTGCTGGCTAGCAGCAGCGGGTAGTTGCCAGCCGCGGTAGCCTGAGCGATCAGCGAGCCGATGCCGGTAGTTTGAAGCGGCTGCCCACCAAAATGCACATACTCAGCGACAATGCTGGCATTCCATGCGCCGCCGCTGGCGGTGATGGCGCCCGTGATGAGATATGGAAACAATGCTGGTAAGGTTAAAGTGCGCCAGCGTTCCCAGCGGCTGAGTTGCATCAGGGTCGCGGTGTATTTCAAATCCTGAGGGATCGCCTTTGCACCGGCAATAATGTTGAACAACAAATACCATTGAGTACCCATCAGCATCAAAAATACCGCAGCCAGGTTCAAACCACCCGGCAGGCGCAGCATGAACAGGAGGAAGACCGGAAATAGGGCGGTAGCCGGAATCGAAGCCGTAATTTGGATCAACGGCTGAAACAATGCCGTCAGACGACGACTCCCGCCAATCAATACCCCTATCGGAATCGTCCAACCCAGAGCGATCAGTAGAGCAGCGCCCACCCGCAAGGTTGTCGCCGCCACGCTCAGACCAATCGTCGTCCATTGCGCGGCCGGCACAGCCAGCAACATGATCGCCATGCGATAAACGCCGTAAAACAATCCAGCAGCAAAGATGACCCCCAGAAACCGTATTAACCAAAGCGTGCCGGGTTTCTGCGTTTCGGTTACATCCACGTTTTGGAAATGGCGCAAAAACCACTGATCCAATCGCTCGGAGAGAGGCAAAATCAAAATGTTACGCAAACCATTAACCAACCGAGAACTGTGCATGGCGTCATAAAACCAGGAGGTGGGTGGTTCGTCCCCTTCCACCATTTCTAATTTGAAGCGATCAGACCAGGCCAACAAAGGTCGCCAGACCAGTTGATCCAGGGCGACGATCACCATCACCAGAGCAATCAGACCCCCAAAAATTGCCCGAAGGTCGTTCTGGATCGCTGCCTCTTGCAGATAAGCCCCTAATCCAGGTAGCCGAAAATCTCGCCGCCCCACGGTGAATATTTCGGCGGCCATCAGAAAGAACCATCCTCCCGCCCAACTCATCATACTATTCCACACCAGGCTGATGGCGGCAAAGGGCAATTCCAGGCTCTTAAAACGCATCCAACTGTTCAAGCGGAAGATGGCGCTGGCTTCACGCAACTCTTTGGGGATAGTAGTCAGCGACTGATACCAGGCAAAGGTCAGATTCCAGGCCTGGCTGGTAAAAATCAGTGCCACGGACGCCAGCTCCGCGGCCCAATTGATAGGCAAAATAGCGCTCAAGCTGAGCAACACTACCGGCAAGAACGAAAGGATTGGGACACTCTGCAGCACGTCCAGCAGCGGCATCAGCACTTGTTCGGCGCGTCGGTTATAGGCCGCCAGGCGTCCGTATATGAGTGTAAAAATCAGCGAAAGGAAATAAGCCGCCGTCATCCTCCCGATGGATAAGAGCGCATAACCGGGCAAGGCGCGGGGATCCAACGTAATCTCTGGCCCCTCGACCACACCTGGCGCACCAAAGGCAAGCCGGATGCCAATATACAGCAGAACAGCAATAAAAACCAGCGCGACCGCATCGCCCCAGGTAAAGATACGGTCGCTGTGCGCTTCGGTCTTGAAGAGTGGGGTGAATTTAGTTGTCATAGGGGAAGCATCCGCAAGTATTTTACCCCCAGAAATAAATACGGAGAGGCGTAATGCCTCTCCGTGCTGTAGCAAACTCTCTAGTCTTATTAGATCAGGGCGTTGTAACCGTGGCGGTGATGGGCAGTGTGGGTGAGATGGTGACAGTGCTCGTGATCACGGCGCTCGGCGCAGGCAAAGTGGGTGCAACCGGCGCGCCTGGCGGCGAAGCCGCCGCAGCTTCAGCGGCAGTGTTAGGCGCGCCGCCCTCAATCCAGCGGCGGAAAAGCTCTATGATCTCCGGCGGCAGCGCCCGTGTGGGCGGCATAGGACCACCGGCTTCGATCTCTTCTCGGTTAATCATGCGGTACAGGTTGCTGTTCAAATCCCCAGCGATGACATTAGGGGCGTGATCGCCGCTTTCCATCGTCTCCTGATAATCGCGCATCAAATAGTTGTTATTCTTCTTGCCCGGACGATGGCAAGACAGACAATATCGTTTGACGATCGGGGCTATATGCACTTCATACGAGGGAACTTCATCGGGGCCTAAGGCGGGGATCGCAGAAGCCTGGGTAACTTCTTCGGGTATCTCAGCCCGATCATCCCAGGTATAACGCATAAATGTCACAATCGCCTCGATATCGCTGACGCCCAGCTCGCCGCCGTAGGCCTTGCCAAAGGGGGGCATGCCCAAGTTCGGTTGACCAAAGCTGATTATTTCAAAGAAGGTCTCATCGGTGCGGGTGTACATTTCATCCTGGGTGTTTATCGGCTTCATAATGTAGCCTTCCAGGCCCTCGACGCCCTTAATCTCGCCGCCTTCGCCGTCTGCGCCGTGGCACTCCACGCAATGGATCGAATATAAATCCTGCCCGGCCAGGATCTGCTCCGGCAAAGTAGCAGCCAGGGTAGCGGTTTCCTCTTGTGGCGGCGTGCTGGCGACCGCCATCAAGGTCAGCGCCACCATGCCGATGACGATTGCGCTCATGAAACCCAAGGCGAACTTGCGCTTGCTGAAATGACGATAGGGGTTGCGGTCTATAAAGGGAAGCAAAAAGAGCGCCGCCACCGCCAGAGAAGGGATGATAAACGTGCCAATCCACTCAAGTTGCCCTGGAAAATATTTCAGCATTTCAAACAAGAACAAAAAATACCATTCGGGGCGCGGGATGTAGGCGCTGTCGCTGGGATCGGCTTTTGGCTCATTCGCCAGGCCAACAAACGTAGCCAACATCACCAGAGCGACAAAGATCGCCAGCATCATTAACGTGTCTTTATAGATCACATCGGGGAAAAATTTGCTGCCCTTTTGCTTCGCTTGTTGATATTTTTCGTAGTATCTCTGCTTTTGCTCTTCGTTCACAGCCGCGCTCCTTGATTAGTCATCTTTGTCGGGGATGCCAGCAATGCCCAGGCGGATAATCATGTAAATATGGACGCCAATCATGCCCAGGATCACCGCCGGCAAGAACCAGATGTGCACAGCAAAGAAACGCGCCAGGGTGACGCCACTCAAATCTGTTCCACCGCGCAGCGCGGCAGTGATGAAGGGGCCAATCAACGGCACGGTGCCGGCGATCTCGGTGCCAACCGTGGTCGCCCAATATGCACGCTGATTCCAGGGCAGCAGATAACCGGTGAAGCCCATACCCAGCGTGGCTAACAGCAGAACGACGCCAGTGACCCAGGTCAGTTCACGCGGGAATTTGTAGGCGCCGAAGAAGAAGGTACGCAGCATGTGCGCAAAGACAAAAATCACCATCAGGGAAGCGCCCCAATGGTGAATGCCGCGGATCAGCCAGCCAAAAGCCACGCCGTTCATGATGTATTGAATGCTATCATAAGCATGATCGGGCGATGGTACATAATATACCGCCAGGAAGACGCCAGTCACCCCCTGAATAATGAACAAGAATAAACTTGCGCTGCCTAACGTGAACCACCAATTGACTTTGGGAACTTTGCGATCTAATGTTACAGAATAGATTGTGGATAAGCCCAGGCGTTCATCTAACCAGTCATACACTTTGTTAGCCATGATTATCCTTCCACGAAGTTGATAAAAAGCGTGCCATCTTCGACTTTCGTTGGATAACGATCCATCGGACGCGGGGGAGGCCCACCTGCAACCGCGCCCTCTATGGTGAACTGGGCGTCGTGGCAGGGGCATAAATATTGCTGTCGCTCTTCATTCCAGTTTACACGACAGCTCAAGTGTGTGCAAATGTTCGAAAATGCTATCGTCTCGCCCTCATTCTTACGGTAAATAAATACGCCGTAACTGTTGGTGGTTTTCTCCCAGCCGTTGATTTTGGTGCGGGTGAAGCTGAAAAGCGTCGGGACACCTAGCGGATAATTTCCCAGCGGACCTACGGGGATCCAGGTATCTTTGCTGTTCCCTCGGATCGCCGCCAGCGCAGGAGAGACGATGTATCCAACCGCTGGCAACGCGATCACCGACCCGATAAGCGTGCCCACAGCGCCCACCACAATCTTGACAAATTCATTTCGGCTGAGGTGGGGGGATTTGGCCATGTTGCCTCCTTAAACTATCCAATTTTCCTGTGATTGAACCTGCTGCGAGAGCTTCCCAATACCAATAAAAATTCAAGCCACTATTCGTGCGATCTTTCACGACGGATTTTACCCGTATTAGGTATGAAATTCAAGCCTGAGAAGCTTAATCAATGCTAAAATTGTGAGCAGCGCATTCTGATCCAGGTGTACAATTGTTTGAGCGAGCAAACCAGCGAAGTTTGCCATCCCTCCAGCAAATCCAGATGATATGCTAAGAAAAACTCGACTGCGCACGGTTCTCCAAAACCCATCTCAAACTCATCCAAGGAGGCGTTCATGGCTCTTAAGAGAAATGTCGGCCTGAAAGGACTTAAGTATCGCGGGGGAGGTCCCATGCTTGCCTGGGCGCTCCACCGCATCAGCGGGTTGGCAATGGTGCTGTTTGTGGGTATGCACATCGTTGCATCTTTTGTGATGCAGCAGTTCGGCAGCGATTGGGCTACTAATCTCAATATTGTGTATGAATCAACCTACTTCCAGCTCATTATCATCTTTCTGGTTTATTTCCACGCCATCAATGGCATGCGCATCATCATTCTGGACTTCTGGCCCAAACTGTTGGAATATCAGCGGGAAGTCACCTGGTTGCAATGGATGTTGCTCATCCCCATGTATGGATTGACGGCCATGGTAATGATGTTGATAAAGCTGGGCGGTGAGTGAACCGCCCGACGCCGTTCGACAAAGATAAAGGAGTTAAAAAATGAGCTCCCGACCAGCTCCACAAATTGGATTTAGCTTTGAATATATGATGTGGATCTTCACCCGCCTCTCTGGGCTGGCGATGTTCCTGCTCTCGTTTATCGGTTTTGCCGGCGCCTTCTGGCTGGGGGCGCGGATGTATTTGACGAATAACAGCTTTGTGGATATCGGCGCACTGGCGCGCTGGACATTCTTCCCCAACCCCAACCATGTGGTCAATACCAACATTCCAGATGTAGCCGTTGGGTGGGCGAACGCCTGGTGGCAGATTATGCAAATCACCATCTTATTCCTGGGCGCCACACACGGGTTGAATGGCTTGCGCGTGGTGATTGAAGATTACATTGATCGTTCCTGGTTGCGTACGCTATTACGCGGGCTGATCTTCCTGTTGTGGATCTTCGTCATGCTCTTTGGCATTTACGTCATCCAGGCATCCTGACAGCAGAGGTATCATCATGGCTAATTATCATCAATTCGATGTGGTTGTCGTCGGCGCTGGGGGAGCAGGTCTGATGGCAGCGCTCTACGCCTCCAAGACTGCCAGCACTGCGGTGCTATCCAAGCTATACCCAACTCGCTCGCACACGGGAACTGCGCAGGGTGGCGTCGGCGCCGCTCTGGGCAACATTGAAGAAGATCATCCTGAGTGGCATACTTTCGACACCGTGAAAGGCAGCGACTATCTGGGCGACCAAGACGCCATCGAGTTCATGTGCTTCGAGGCGGTGCAAGCGGTGTACGAGCTAGAGCATTATGGGTTGCCCTTCTCGCGTACCCCAGATGGACGTATTGCGCAGCGCCCATTTGGCGGCCACACCAATAACCTCACCGGCAAGCCTGTGCCGCGCGCCTGCTACGCCGCCGATCGCACCGGCCACATGATCTTGCAAACCCTGTATCAGCAGTGCATCAAGAACAACGTCAATTTCTTTGATGAATATCAGGTGGTGGATGTACTGATCGAAAACGGCGCAGCGGCAGGAGTGATCGCCATTGAGCTGGCCAGCGGCGAGATGCACATCTTCCACGCCAAGGCGGTCATCTTTGCCACTGGCGGACATGGACGCATTTGGGAGATCACCTCCAACGCCTACTCCTTCACCGGCGATGGGCCGGCGATCGTCATGCGCCGCGGCATCCCCCTGGAGGACATGGAATTCTTCCAATTCCATCCCACCGGCATTTATCGTCTGGGCATCCTGATCACCGAAGGCGTACGCGGCGAGGGCGGCGTCCTGATCAACGACAAGGGCGAACGTTTCATGGAGAAATATGCGCCAACCGTCAAAGATTTGGCTTCGCGCGATGTTGTTTCCAGGGCGATGTATCTAGAAATGCGCGAAGGGCGCGGCATCGGCGGCAAGCGGTATCTTTATCTGGACATGCGCCCGGAGACGGTTAATAAGTACGCCGCATTGGATGGCCGCAAACGCCCAGACGGGTCGCCCTATGTGGTCACCGGCGAAGAGCTGCTAGCCAAGTTGCCCGATATCGTTGATTTTGCCCGCACTTATCTCGGCGTGGATCCGGTTACGCAGATGATGCCGGTGCAGCCCACAGCGCATTACGCCATGGGCGGTATCCCCACCAATAAATTTGGTGAGGTGGTGATTGATGAAATGAACACGGTGATGCCCGGCCTTTACGCCGCCGGCGAATGCGCCTGCGTATCTGTCCACGGGGCAAATCGCCTGGGCACCAATTCGTTGCTGGATCTCATCGTGTTTGGCAAACACGCCGGGCTGCGCGCCGCCGAATATTCTCAGGGTGCAGACTTTCAGAAACTGCCGGCCGATCCCACCGAGTTTGCGCGCCAGCAATTTGAAGCGATCCGCAACAGCAACGGCGATGAAAAAGCCTTTGTGATCGGCAACGAGATGAAGTCGGTTATGTTCGATGAGGTGGGCGTGTTCCGCACCGAACAAGGCATGAACCTGGCGCTGGATAAGGTGCGCGAGTTGCGCCAACGGCTCAAACGAGT
>DYGV01000053.1:11642-23224 GCA_020724505.1 Anaerolinea thermophila | reverse complement strand
CATTACCCGCTCACCAATTTATTTATTAATTGGGAGGGGTATGTATCACCATGTATCACGCTGTCCTATGCCGAGGAGCGCATCTTCAATGGCGAGCGCGTCCACGCGCCCTGTCAACGATTTGGAAATATTCGAGAAGAGAGCCTGCTCTCAATTTGGGAAAAACCTGCCTATCGCGCCTTTCGCCAGCGTTTTGAAGCGCGGCTGAATGCAGAGCGCCAGGCAACCCTGGATCATTTGTTGGGTGGAGCAACCGCGTCTTCTGTTGTGATGCCACCTGCTCCCGAAGGATGCCGAACCTGTTATTACCTCTATGGCATCTGATGGATGGTGAACAAAAATCGCCAGTGACTTCAGTTTTGTCCACGCAAAACGTCCCGCAGGGTCTATTTATATAGAAAAGCTGTGAGGTGAGGACTCCGCGGGACGTTTATAGCCATTGATAAGCTTGCGAACTACACTGTTACCTAATATTCAATCAACGGTTAGCGTTTTGCTCAGGTTGCGCGGGAAATCGGGGTCGAAGCCGCGCGCCAGGCTAAGATGATAAGAAAGGAGCTGCAGAGGCAATACAGAGAGCAAAGCCGAAATTTCTGCCTCCATTTGCGGTAAAGTGATGAGATGATGGGCATTGATTCGCAGGCGGTGGTCATCGGGGCCAATAACAATGGCGCGTCCGCCGCGACAAACGACCTCGTTAACCCCACTGACAATGAGAGGAATATCCTGCGGCGCGCAAACGAAAATCACAGGAAAATCATCGTAGACCGCTGAGAGCGGGCCATGTTTGAATTCGGTCGAGAGCATCCCTTCGCAATGCGCATAGGTGATCTCCTTGAGCTTCAGAGCGCCTTCTAAGGCGATGGGATAAGTCAATCCATAACCCAGGCAGTACAGATCATTCTGCGCAATCAAAAGCGGCTCGATTTGTTGGATCTGCGGAGAAATCTGCTCTAATGTGAGTTTCATCAGGGCGGGAATTTGCTCTGAGAGCTGTTGGGTGGGGCGATGAGCCAGACGTAGCGCCAGAAAAAGAAAAGCAATCGCCTGGTTAGTGAACGTTTTAGTCGCCGGCACGCTGATCTCGTAGCCACACGCCAGAGGCAGATAATGTTCCGAAACCTGGGTCAGCGTAGAGCCAATGACATTGACCATCCCCAGGACTCTCATCCCTCGCTGTTGGGCAACGTGTATTGCATTGAGTACATCTTTTGTTTCGCCGCTTTGGCTGACAAATAATCCGACATCCTCCGGTCCAACTGCAGGCGCATACTGGGCGATGAACTGCGGCGCTAAAACTGGAATGGCTGGTATCCCCGCGATTTGCGCCATGTATATTGAACCCAGCAGACAAGCATGGTAGCTGGTGCCGCAACCGATTAGATACAAGTGGCGGGCGGAAGCCATACGTTCCACCAGTTGCTTCACGTCGTCGGATTTTTCTATCAGCCGCAACATTTCTCCGGCGACGGTGGGTTGCTCATGGATTTCTTTGAGCATAAAGTGAGGATAGCCGCCCTTCTGCGCCGATTCCATGCTTTCGGTGATGGTTTGTGGCAGTCGCTCAATGCGTTCGCCGTCGCTTACGCGGTGCAGTTCGATTCGATTCGGATGTAACGTGACGATTTCTCCGTCGTTGATGCGTATGATCTGCCGCGTGAGAGGCAATATGGAAGGCAGATCGGATGAGATGCAAGTAAACCCTTCACCAACCCCGGCAACCAGACCGGAACCCTTCTTGATGGCATAAAGCTCACGTTCCCCAGCGCGGCCGATGACAAAGGCGTAATCGCCCTCCAGATCCTGATAGGCGCAGCGAATGGCTTGCAAGGTGTCGTAGCCGCGATGGACGTATCTTTCTACGGCGTGAACACAGGTTTCTCCATCATTCATCGAACGCACAGTCATGCCTTCCTGAATGAATTGTTGACGCAATTCCAGGTTGTTGACCACATTGCCATTATGCGCGCCCACCATGTCGCCATCCGAATCCAGATGCGGCTGAGCATTGACTTGAGAAGGCACGCCGAAGGTCGCCCAGCGAAGCTGCAAGACGCCGCGTGAGCCGGTCATCTCGGCAAAATTCAGACGACTGGCGACCTCGTCAATCTTCCCCACATCTTTGCGCAAGTCAATGGTTTGATCCTTGTGGAAAGTGGCGCAACCTACTGTGTCGTACCCGCGATAAGAAAGCCAGCGCCCAGCCTCGATCAATATCGGGCCGAGCGCCTGCTCTTCCTCGGTTACGATGCCAAAAATACCGCACATTGGTGAAGCTCCTTTGCCTTGAATAAGTTATGGCTGGATTCTACCAGAACTCAAGAAAGGTATTCTTCAAGATATATCAGGAAGCTTCAATTTTGGTCGTTCTATCTGTTCGGTATTGGTGAGCGATCGGTTATTATTTGAACTGCAGAGCTGGGGAGAATGCAAAGAACATAAAGCCACAGCGCGCGCAGAGAAAAAGGCGAATTTGATCTTTTTGCCTTAACGACCCTGATTGTACCGCTGCTATCACTCTAAGGAGACTTCCATTCGACTGCCATCGGCTTCGAGGGTTTGCGCTGTCTCGTGCGCCGTTCCCAGAGCGATCAATTCTTTCAGGCGCTCCGAATCTTGCTGGCTCAAGAGTTCCGAAACCTGCCCGCCCATATACATGACAGTGTTGACCAGTCCTATAGGCAGGCGCAGGTCCACTTTCATCATGCCTGAAGGTAAGTCTCTTACCTGGATGCGAACATGGCGTCGTTCTCCGGCTGGCGCGGCGGGCGATAATCTCGCGAGGGGGCTTTCCTCGACCTTTGCCAGCAATTGATTCGCCGTCTCAGCGGAAATCCGCCCGTCTTCCAATTGTTCCATGACCCTGATGCGTTGCTCCACCGCGTTGTAGCTGGCGCGATTCGACATTGTCTCTAACGAGTAAAAGGCTAATGCTGCGATCACACCCAAGACGCCGGCGGCGTACCATAGTATGTTGGGATTCAAGTTGTCCAGCACCATGCCGGCCAGGATAGGACCAATCATGAAGGGGATTCCCCAGGTGTAACCAAACATGGCCATGTAGCGACCGCGCATGTTTTCTGGCGCCAACCGGGTGGCAATTGCCTGGCCTACAGGACTGACCATCATTTCACCGATGGTGATTATCACCATCGCCACCAGGAAAAGAACATAGAGAGAGACAAAACCGTACATGGCAAAGCCAATAGCGTAAAGCAGAGTGCCGGCGGTCATCACCATGAGGGGGCGAAAACGGCTCACCCAGCGCGTAGTGGGAAATTGAAACAGGACAACCATGATGGCGTTCAAGCTCAAGATGTAACTGAACCCTCGTTCATTCACTCCGTGATTATCTCGCAGGAAAGGCGCCAAGGTGGTGTTCATCTGGATATACACCAACACCATCAACATGGAGGCGACCATATAGAAAACGAATGCCCGGTCGCGTAAGACCTGTCCATAGCCGCGAAATGTTTCCGCCAGAGTTTCTTGGGGTTGGTCTGTTTTTTCGGAGGGCTTCCAGGTTTCTTTCAAGACAAAAAAGACAATTGTAGCTGTAATCAGGCTGGCAACGGCATCCACGATGAAGAGCAAGAGATAAGAACGCGACGCCAGCAAACCGCCAATTAATGGGCCAATCGCTACAGATAAATTGAACGCCACCCTCAAGATGCCAAAACCATCGGCGCGTTTCTCTTCCGGCAACAGGTCTGCGATGATGGCTTCACGCGCCGGCGCGCCGGTATCGGCTAATAGGCCAACCAGGATGGTGACAACCACAAAGATAGTGATTTGATCAATTACACCCATCAGGATGGCTGACGTGGCGCTCATCACCAGGCTGAAGATAATCATCGTTTTGCGGCCAAAACGATCGGTCATCGCGCCGCCGATGGTGCTGCCAATCATCCCGGTGATCGAAAACAGGAAAAGCAGCAACCCTACCTGTGTCATGCCGATTTCAAACTTCCGGGTCATGTACAGGGTGAAGAAGGGCCAGAGCATCGCCCCACCCAGCCGGTCAATAAACGTGCCAAGCACAACGATCCAAAATTGACTGGGGTATTCATTGAAGAGATCGCGCAGGCGCTTCACCCACCCTCGGATGGGCTGCTGATAATTGTTTTTGAAGGACATAAGCACCTTTGTAATCGAAAACGTTTAATCGGATGTCGTATTGTACCGCGTCTGAGGTGAATTGCGCTGATAAACCCGTAGATATGAGAGGTGCATCCTGATTGCATTTTCAGGATGCACCTCGACTTGAATGCACCTCCTCATTACCCCCCCAAATATCTACAGAACCTTTACTGTTCTATTGGATAGGTTTCACCGCTTTGAGGTGAATACTGTACATACGCACTCCGCCGACTTTACCAGCGCTAACGCTGCGCTGGGTCTGCACCTGAGCAAAGCCAGCCTGTTTCACCAGGTCCGTATATTCCTGTTCTGGCAACGCCCCAAAGATACAGCCAGGCCAGTTTTGCGCATCGCTGACGCGGCCAGGGAGAAATGCGCCATCGGTCACCATATCGGATATTTCAAGTCTGCCGCCGTGCTTTAGAACTCGATAGGCTTCTCGAAATGCGCGCCCTTTGTCTTCGACCAGGTTGTAAACACAATTGGACAGGATGACATCCACGCTTTCGTCCTCAACGGGTAATCTTTCGGCTTCGCCGAAACGGAATTCCACCTGAGTGAACCCCCCTTTGCGGGCAGTTTCGCGGGCGCGTTCCAACATAGCAGGGGTCATATCCACCCCAATCACGCGACCTTCTGTGCCGACCTTACGGGCAGCCAGAAATGCGTCAATTCCGCCGCCGCTGCCCACATCTAAGACGGTTTCGCCGGGCTGCAAGCCCGCCAGCGCAGTTGGGTTGCCGCAGCCCAGTGAGATCTCCGCTGCTTCCGAAGGGATGCTGGTTTGATCCTGTAAGGTGTAATCGGTTTTGAAATTCACCCCAATTGGCTCATCTATCGAAATGAGCTGTTCGCTTTCTCCTCCACAACAGGAATTTTGGCTCATTTCAGGCGAACAACAAGAGCTTCCCGCTATCGCAACAGCACCATACCCTGCTTGAACAGCTTCTTTCACACCGCTCACCCGTCGCGTTCCCACCGCCACGAAGATGCTAATATCAGCCTCGCCTCTAATTCCTTTAGGGCTTTGGCTTTCTGCATGGCAGGATTCACCAGAACAATCTACAATGATGTTAACTAAACCGGCTTGTTCGAACCAATCGCGTATCTCCGATCTCTCAAAGCCTAACCAAACATCCGCCAATTCTTCTCTCAACCATTCGTAGGGATGACGATCCATGTCGGTGATTATCAGCCGACCGCCTGGGCGTAAGGCTCGAACCATTTCTCGAATGGCATCCAACGGCTGTGGAATGTGATGCAAATACATATTGGCGAAGATGGCATCCAGGCTTTCATCGGGCAAGGGCAGCGTCAAACCATCGGCAAGCTCGAAGACCAGGTTATCGAAACCTGCTAGATTTTGGCGAGCAACTTCCAACATTTCTGCGGATGCGTCCACGACGTAAACCTTTTTGACCAGCGGCGCCAGACCAGCAGTCATGTAACCTGTACCTGCGCCAATATCAGCAACGATCATTTCGGGGCGCAGATAAGCCTTGCGGATGGCCGCTTCGCGCACTGCTTCGGTGAAGTAACCGGAGCGAATGGTATCCCAATCTTTGGCGACTTTGCTGAAATACTCTCTTGAGGCGGCGGTCATGCTCATAATGTTCTCCTATGCAAATAGTTTTATCGTATTTTTACGATAATCGCAATATTACGATATGATCCCGCTCTTGTCAAGGGCAAAGTCCAAATTCATCCTATCCCAGCGAGCGTAGATATTCCCGATCCCAGGCTGCGGAAATGCTTTCGCGCGAAGAATAAGGCCCTGGTTGATAGGCCCGCGAGGAGACGCCTGCCTGGCTCATTTCACAGATATGCCAGTCTTGGCGATTCGTTTGATCCCAAAAATTGATCGCATCGTGGGGGGTAAAATCGGGTTGATGAAACGATGAAGGGTGAAATAGCCACTCGCAGATAATGGAAGTTTGCGCTGGCGAGCGCGGCCAGAGCGTATGCACCATCACATAGTCCGGGTGCAGACTCAGCAGCATATTCGGATAGATCGAGTAGTAATATACTCGTTTTTGATCCTCGACTGGTAAATCCCCAAGAGGCAACCCACAGACGCGCCCGCTCATTGTTAAGCTGTCAGCATCTTCGATGATATCCATATATCCGCCTAAAAAGGGACCTTCGTAAAGGTCATTCTCACCGCTTTGAAATGGCGAGAGGCGTGCCAGACCGGGATGCAAAGTCGGGCAATGCAAGCATTCCGAATAATTTTGGAAGATCAACTTCCAATTGGCGTTCACCTGATACTCAATACGACCGGCAGGCTTCAATTGCGCCAGGTTAAAGCGAGTGAAACGCCCTAGCAATGGCGATAGATACCAATCAAGCGGCTCAGGATTTGGGGAAAGGTTGATGAAAAGAAACCCCTCCCATTCAGCAATAGCAGCCGAGTGCAGAGGGAAATTCTGCTTTTCAAAACCTTCTACCTCTTGCATCAGCGGGGCGCCGATTAACTGTCCGTCTAAGGCGTACGTCCAGGCATGGTAAGGGCATTGGATGGAACCCGGAAAACGGCCACTGGTTTCTTCGCACAGTCGTGTTCCGCGATGCCTGCATACATTGTAAAAGGCGTGCAATCTGTCTTGTTTATCACGCGTCACGATCAGGTTTTCACCGCCAATTTCTACCAGGAAGTAGTCGCCTGGTTGCGAGAGCTGTGAAGCTCGCCCAGCACAGATCCAGCGGCGATAGAAGATGTTTTCCAACTCCTGGGAGAAGATCGCCGGTGATGTAAAGAATTTACCCGGCAGAGTGATTGATCCTTGCACAAAAGTTGCCGAACGGGCATAAAAAGCGGTCGCCATTTGTTACCTCCATCCTACCTAACATTGATCTTGCGCATTCGACATCTCAGAATTGAAAATATATGTATATAAACCATCATAATTATCTCAATTTTAATTATAATTGAGTTCTCAAGCTAAAACCCTCAAAAAGGCTGGCAAGCAACATGCGTACATAATTTCTGAAGGAGTGTACATGCCAATTCCAACCCCTTTTCATGCACGCACAGGCGCCATCTGTGAAAGCCATGAATGGCGCAATTGGTCAGGCTATCTGGCAGCCTCACTCTATGAGCCAACACACGAGCGGGAATATTATGCCA
This sequence comes from Anaerolinea thermophila, assembly GCA_020724505.1. Classification (GTDB taxonomy): domain Bacteria; phylum Chloroflexota; class Anaerolineae; order Anaerolineales; family UBA4823; genus RBG-16-57-11. The sequence continues at coordinate 15,957 of DYGV01000053.1, read as the reverse complement.
TTCGCAACGCCGCGGCTCTGATTGATGTTTCGCCTTTATATAAATACGAAATTTCGGGTCCAGAAGCCGAGCGGCTGGTGAACCGCATCTTTACCCGTGACTTTTCCAGGTGTGCTGTGGGGCAGGTGAGGTACACTCCGTGGTGCGACGATGACGGAAAAGTCATTGACGATGGCACAGTGGCGAGACTGGAGCAGAATAAATTTCGTGTCACCGCGGCGGAAGCAAACCTGGCATGGTTTCAAGATTGTGGCTACGGCATGGCGGTACACGTGCAAGATGTCACTGCTGAACTTGCTGCGCTGGCTTTACAAGGGCCCAACGCTCGTCTGATTTTAGAGCCAATACTTCAAGAAGTGGAACTAAAAGAGCTGAAATATTATTGCTTTGCAGAAGGATCAATTCGTGGAATACCGCTAACTATCAGCCGCACCGGATATACGGGCGATTTGGGGTATGAACTTTGGGTTTCTCCGCGACATGCTCTGGACTTATGGGATTTATTAATCGAGCGTGGCGTTGACTTTGGGATCACACCGGCGGGCATCCTGGCGCTGGATATTGCACGGATCGAAGCTGGGATGATTATGAACCAGGTGGATTACATCTCCTCACGCAAAGCCCTCATTGAAGAGCAGAAATCATCGCCGTTTGAGATTGGGCTGGGCTGGGCAGTGGATCTGGAGAAAGAGGATTTCGTTGGCCGACGAGCGTTGATCGAAGAGAGACGTCGCGGCTCGGCGTGGCGGCTGGTGGGGCTAGAAGTGGACTGGAACGATCTCGAAGCTGTCTTCAGGCGCTGGGACCTCACCCCGCAAGTGGCCGGCCGCGCCTCCCGTTCAGCCGTGCCGATTTACAGAGGCAACCGGCAGATAGGCCAAATGACCAGCCATACATTTTCGCCCTGGCTGAAGCGTTATATCGGCATTGGCATGGCGCGCAGCCGCGAGGTAAGAGAGGGGGACGCAGTGAGCGTTGAGGTGACGGTTGAATATCAACGGCTTCGGGCGAACGCAAAGATCGTCCGCTTGCCATTCATCAACTTACCAAGAAAGAGGGCCTGAGGATGCCGGTTAAATACGATGTCATTGTCATTGGCGGCGGGCATAATGGATTAACTGCGGCGGCTTATCTGGCGCGGGCTGGATTGAAGACGTTGGTGCTAGAACGGCGACATGTCCTGGGCGGCGCATCGGTCACGGAGGAGATCTTTCCAGGATTCAAGTTTTCAGTATTCTCCTATGTTGTCAGTCTGTTGCGCCCGGAGATTATTCGGGACTTAAACCTGCCATTGCATGGGTTGACCATCTTACCTCTGGAAAGTACCCTCACCCCTTTACCCAACGGCGATTATCTCTACCGGGGGGCAGATCATTATGAAAGCTACCGTAACATTGCCCGCTTTTCGCCCCGCGACGCCGACGCTTATGAGGATTACGGCCGAATGATGTACTTCATGGCAAAGGCAGTGAAATATATCCTAGGGATCATCCCGCCAGATCCTGCCAGCCTGCATCCGGCAGATCTCAATGGCCTACTTAACCTTGCCCGGCGTTTTTTGGGATTGGAGCGTGAGCAGTTTTACACCCTGATGCGTCTGATGACTATGAGTTCTGCGGATTTCTTACAGAGATGGTTTGAATCTGAACCATTGTTGGGCACGCTCTCCGCCAGCGGCGTCATTGGCACCTTCTTAGGACCGCGCTCGCCGGGCAGCGCTTACGTTTTGCTGCATCACTATATGGGGGAAATAGATGGCGTTTTCCGATCCTGGGGATTTGCAAAGGGCGGCACAGGTGGTATTGCCAGCGCAATTGCCTCTGCAGCACGCTCTTTTGGTGCGGAGATACGCCTTAATTCCAGCGTAAGCCGGGTGCTGACGCGTAACGGCAGTGCGACCGGAGTTGTATTGGAAAGTGGAGAAGAATTTAGCGCCAAAGTTGTCGTTTCCAGCCTGGATCCTCAGCAAACTTTCATGAAATTGATAGATCCAACGCTATTGCCTGAGGAGATCGTTGAGGCATTGCGGCTTTACGTCTATCGTGGTTCGTCGGGAAAGGTGAATTTGGCACTGGACGCGGCGCCGAAATTTGCCTGCTGGCCGGGTCAAGGGCCACATTTGCGTGGGGCGATTTCTATCAGTCCCGGCGTGGACTATATTGAACATGCCTATGACGAGGCAAAATACGGACGTTTTTCCAGCCGCCCATACATTGATATTGTCATTCCCTCGATGATTGACCCAGACATGGCACCGCCGGGGAAACACGTCATGTCGTGTTTTGTGCAATATGCTCCGTATGAGCTGGCAGACGGCGATTGGGATCAGCAGCGTGAGGCGTTTGGCGATGCGGTGATCAATACCTTGAGCGAGTATATTCCAAATTTGAAGGATATTTTGCTCTACCGTCAGGTGCTGACACCGTTGGATATCGAACGCATAACGGGCTTGACGCAGGGAAACATCTTCCAGGGGGAGCTTAGTTTGTCTCAATTGTTTTTCTTACGTCCTGCGCCTGGATTAGCAAAATATCGCACGCCCGTCCGCGGTTATTATCAATGCGGCTCTGCTGCTTATCCGGGGGGAGGACTTTCCGGCGCGACTGGTCGCCTGGCGGCTTTGCAGATTTTGCGCAATGAATTTGGCAGGAGGGATAAAACATGAACCATTCTCCCAACAGCAAACGTTATGACGCCATTGTGATCGGCGCGGGACATAATGGCCTGGCTGCGGCTGCTATACTGGCAAAATCTGGGTTACGCGTGCTGGTCTTGGAGCGTCGAGGGTCTCTAGGTGGCGCAGCCGGCGCTGAAGAAATATTCCCAGATTGCCAGGTGAGCATGGGGGCGCAGGACGCCGGCTTATTTCTCCCTCAACTGGTCACAGAGCTGGGTTTGGAGCGATTGGGCTTGCGTTGGGTTGAAACCCCTGCATTAACCACTGTTTTCACCTCGCAGGGGAAACCGCTTACCTTATGGCGCGATGTACACAGGACAGCGCAGGAAATCGCCCAATTTTCCGCTCGGGACGCAGACAGGTATCCCCGCTTCGCAGATCAGATTTTTCAATCCTCGGCGGTTCTTGCTGATCTGATGACTGTGACGCCGCCGGCATTGCCGGAATTACGCCTCGGCGACTTAGCCGTCTGGCTGCGTCCGGCTCTGCACGCCCGGCGATTGGGGAAAAAAGCTTTCATGGCGCTGCTCCGCATCCTTCCCATGTCCGTCGCAGATTATTTGGATGAATGGTTTGAAACACCAGCATTGAAGGCAGCTCTGGGTTCAACCTCGGTGATTGGGCAAATGCAGGGGCCACGCGCTCCTGGTACAGCTTTCTTGTTGCTTTACCATGCCATTCACGCGGCTCATGGAGAAACGCGTTCCAGTCGCTTCGTACAGGGCGGGCCCCAGGCTCTCATTCAGGCGTTGACCCAATCGGCTCGTGAACATGGCGCGGAAATCTGCGCTGGATTGGGGGTCGTCAAGATTTTGATCGAAGATGGGCGGGCGATTGGAGTGGAGTTGGAGAATGGCGAGCGGCTGTTTGCGCGAGCGACGCTTTCCAGCCTGGACCCGCGGCGAACTCTCTTCGACTTGGTAGGAGCGCATAACCTGGAGCTGCATGTGGTGCGCGAGGTGAAGAACATTCGATTGAGAGGCAGCCTGGCGCGCCTGAACCTGTTGCTCTCCAATCTTCCGCAATTCAACATTCAGGCAAGCGAATTCGAGCGCCTTTCGGGACATGTGGTTATTTGCCCGGATTTAGATTATCTGGAGCGCGCGTACGATGACGCCAAATACGGGCGATTTTCCCACAAGCCTTTCCTAGATATCGTTATCCCCACTCTTTGCGATCCATCCTTGGCGCCAGATGGCAATCACCTGATGAATATCAATGTTCAATTCACCCCTCGCTGGTTGGAGTGGGATGATCTGCAGCGCCGAGCCTTGTTGGATGTGGTCTTGAACACTCTCTCAACCCATGTCCCTGAGCTTCGCCAGCAGATTTTGGACATTCAGTTATTGACTCCATTAGATTTGGAGCGCGAATTTAGTCTGAGCGAGGGCGATATTTATCAGGGACAGATGGGGCTGGATCAGTTGTTATTCATGCGCCCCATTCCTGGCTTTCCCCGGTACAAGATGCCTCTGGGCGATCTGTATCTCTGCGGCGCAGGCGCTCACCCTGGCGGCGGGTTGACCGGCGCGCCGGGCTATAACGCGGCGCGCCAGGTATTGCGTAAGTTTTCCGCTCAATAATAGTGTATCAACAATGCCTCATTGAACCCGAGCGCGCGCCAGGCGCAGATATGGC
>DYGV01000053.1:0-11632 GCA_020724505.1 Anaerolinea thermophila | reverse complement strand
TATAAACCATCAATTGCCTCCTCTTGATTCAGGGCAAAAATGCCCTCGATAGAAGAGAAGAAGCTGGCGTTCTCGCGCGCCTCTTTGAGCGCCTCACCTTCCAGATGCGCCAGCGCCTCCTTATCCTTACGGAAGTTCAGATTTTCGTCAATGCGCTTGGACATTTCCTCCAGGATAAAATGATGCGCATCGGACTGGGCGTCTTTGAGATCTTTCAGGCCTGTGACCAGTTTCAAGAATGCCAGTTTAAGGTTCTCGCTGTTAATGTCCTCTTGCGTAAGGCGCTGGGCTTCCCAAAAGTAGGAATCGCGCCCGCGGTTGACATCATAAAAAGCAGAAAGAAAAACCAGGAAGCGTAAGTAGGCTTGCCGATAGCTCTTTTCGAAGAAAGAGATGGCTTCATCTTCAGAGATTTCATGATGCATCACACTGGTGATGCTGGCGGCGGCTAACATGGCGCTAAAGGTTGCCAGGTGTACGCCGCTGGAAAGCAGCGGATCTAGAAAACAGGCGGCATCGCCGACCAGAAAATATCCAGGACCGGAGAATTTCTCGGCGGTGTAAGAATAATCTGTCTCTGTTTTCAACGGAGTAGTTAAAGTTGCGGAACGGAGTACTTTTGAGATCAATGGCGAATTTTCAATCGCTTCTCGATACAATTTCACGATCCCGCCGTTTCGCTTGGCTGCCAGGGCGTCTTTGTGCATGACGACCCCCACACTGATCGTACCATCATGGAGAGGAATGCCCCAAAGCCAGCCATCTCGGATAGAGCCAACGGCAATGTCGCCTTCGCGCCCGGTAGCTAACTTGTCATAATCTTTCCAATAACCCCATACCGCAATGTTTTGAAAGACGTTGTGAAAATGGCGGTTGCGCAAATACCGGTTGGACATAATCCCATTGCGACCTGAGGCGTCAATCAGGTATTTAAACGAAATTTCCCCCTGTTCGCCAGGACGACCGCTGGTATCTTTTTCCTGCCAGTGGGCCTGGATGGGGCGTTCCCCATCGAAAATCAGGCTGCGCACCTCGACGCCTTCGTAAACCTTGACGCCCTGGCTGCGAGCATGGTCGAGAAGCATTTGATCGAAATCCGATCGAACTACCTGGAATGCATACGTGCAATTGCCGCCAAGCTCGCCGAAATTCAATGGCCATTCTTCTTTTCCCCACTCCAGGTAAGCGCCATGCTTGCGGGTGAAGCCATAGGATTCCATTTTCTCTCTGGCGCCCAGAAGATCCACAATCTGTAGAATCGAAGGCAATAGAGATTCGCCAATGTGATAGCGTGGAAAACGTGACTGTTCGAGAAGCGTCACATCATAACCATTACGAGCAAGGAGAGTAGCAGCAGTGGAGCCTCCAGGTCCACCACCCACCACCAAGACCTGAGTAGAACGAGGCAGGGTTAACATAATTACTCCTTATCTAATTGAAAAAGCAGGCGATTATTGACAAAACGGACTAACTTAGGGTTTATACCACATCCACAAGACCTTGTCAAATCAACATTTGTTAATCAATTAATCTTGATCCAGCACTACAAAGTTTATAAATGGATATATTCTGTCATATATAACGAGACGGCGGGGATTTCGTTACGTCTTCCTGGTAGGCGTTTTCCACTTTGTTCCGTGCAGAACTTATTGACAGATCATCTGAGTTATGATATTCTATCTATGTGCAAACGTTCTCACATTTGGGATGGGTTGTGGGTTCCACCTGAAATAAACCGAACGACGCCCCCCAAATTCATAAAAATTTCCAAACAGATCACCCCGGCTCACTCTCTGTAAATCATCTTCTATAGGTGAACATGAAGCTTTCAATCACAATCCAAACACCCGAAGTTGAACCGGTTGTGCCTGTCGCATTAATCAGCGGTTCATTCGAAGAAAAGTTAGATAAAGCTGCTACGTGGGGCGCAGATGGCGTTGAGCTCATGACCGTTAAACCTCGGGTGTTAGACTGGGAGCAAGTTGCTTCGTGTTTGACCCAACATCGGTTACAAGTTGCCGCAATCGCCAGCGGAGCGATGTTGTTTGCCTCTGGCATCACCTTACTGCATCGCGACCCAGAAATTATGGCGCTGGCGAAAAGCCGCTTGTATGATCTGATCGAATTTGCCTCTGTGTTAGGTGCGCCAGTGGTTACCATTGGCAGCTTTCGCGGTCGTCTTGCTAACGTGGCTGGAGATGGCCAGATCATACTGCTCCAGATTCTGCAAGAAGCTGCCGAGCGCGCCGAACAACTAGGAGTTCGCCTGGCGATCGAGGCAATCAACCGCTTCGAGACTGATTTCATTCATACTGCTCAGCAGGGCTTGTCTTTCATTCACGAGGTAAATCGCCCGAGCGTCGGTCTATTGCTGGATACTTTTCACATGAATATTGAAGAATCTTCCTGGTCGCTGCCATTTCAAATGGCTGCACGGGTGGGAAAGCTATTTCATGTGCATTTTGGCGATAATAACCGCTTGCCGCCTGGTAAAGGGATGATCAACTTCGCGGCGATTGTGGAGATTTTAAAATCCCTCGATTATCAGGGTTTTCTGTCCGCGGAGTTGTTGTCCATACCAGACCCGGATACTGCTGCCCGACAGACGCTTGAAACGATGCATTCACTCCTTCGGGCTTAGGAATAGCCGCATGAAACTTAGCTGCCTCCCGGTATCTTTCTTCTCTGAAATCATTAACGGAAATATGAGCCTACGGGAGTGGGCAAAGATGGGGGCGTCCATCGGATTGGATGCGATTGATCTGAGCATTTTGTTCACCCCCGATCATTCTCCAGCAGCGCTGAAGCGGATTCGCACAGAAATCGAATCCGAGGGGATGAAGATAGCCATGGTGACCAGCTACCCGGATTTTACACATCCGGATGCAGCGCAGCGGAAGCGCGAATTGGAAATGGAAATTGAGGTGGTGGATGTCGCTGCTCAACTGGGCGCAGAACTGGTGCGTGTGACAGCAGGGCAGGCGCACCCCGAAACGCCACGCGATGCCGGCATTGCTTGGGCAGTTGAGGGTTTGACGCGCTTGCAGGAGGCGACAAGAGGCTGTGGAGTATCGCTGGTCTATGAAAATCACGCTAAACCCGGTGCGTGGCAGTACACAGATTTTTCCCAACCGCCGGATATATTTTTAGAAATTGTGCGCCAGACGAGCGCAGTGAACCTGGAAGTGAATTTTGATACCGGCAATGCCGCGGCATTTGGGGATGACCCTTTAGATCTCCTGGATCAGGTTATTCATCGAGTGCTCAGCGTTCATGCCTCGGATACAGCCAGGCATGGTGAACTGAGACATGTACTTTTAGGGACCGGCGTGACTCCGTTTTATGAGCTATTTCGCCGTTTAAAACAGGCAGGTTGGGACGGCTGGATTTGTATGGAAGAGGCTTCCTACATGGGGCGCGAAGGTGTAGAATTGGCGGCGAAATTCATCCGCCAGGTTTGGGATAGTGTTTCAGTAATCGAAAAATCCGCGAATGTATGAGATGGAGTCAAGGTATTATGGAAAGGTTATCACAAATAGCTGAAGTCGTCGTTGACCGTGACACGATGATCGAAATGTATCATCGGATGCTTCTGGCGCGTGCATTCGAAGAAACGGTCTTCGATGTTTATCGTCGAGGATGGATGCCAGGATTAGCACACCTCGCCGATGGTCAAGAGGCTGTACCGGTAGGGGTGTGTATGGCGTTGCGCCCGGACGATACCATCACCAGTACCCATCGCGGCCATGGACATATCATTGGTAAGGGTGGGCAGGTTGAGCCAATGATGGCAGAAGTAATGGGAAAGGCGACCGGATATTGCCGTGGTAAGGGCGGTGAGATGCACATTGCCGATGTCAAGCTGGGTATCTTGGGAGCCAACGGCATCGTTGGCGGCGGCATTGGCATTGCAGCGGGCAGCGCTTTTACCGCAAAGCGAGAAGGTAAAGGGCGAGTGAGCGTGGCGTTCTTTGGCGACGGCGCAATTAACCAGGGCATTTGGTATGAAACAGCCAACATGGCTGTGCTGTGGAAATTGCCTCTGATTTATGTTTGTGAAAACAATCAATATACCGAATATACCAATTATCGAAAACTCCAGGCGGGCGAAGGGCTGGTGGCGCGCGCCGAAGCCATGGGGATGCCAGGTTTGGAAGTAGATGGCAACGATGTGTTGGCAGTGTATTCAGCTACGCTTGAAATGGTCGAACGGGCGCGTCGCGGCGAAGGCCCCAGCATGTTGGTATGCCATACTTTTCGTTATGGCGGCCATCATGTTGGCGATCCAGGGACAAAATACCGCACAAAGGAAGAAATCGAAGAGTGGAAAGCCAAGGATCCGATTGTGCGTTTTGAAAAGGTTCTGGTAGAGCGTGGCGTTCTAAGCCCCGGAGATATTGAAGAGATGCATTCCAAGGTGGAAAAACGGTTGGCTGCTGCCGTGGAAGCCGGGCGCAACGCCCCCTACCCAGATGTTAGCGAGGTTACTGAACATGTCTACGCGTGAGCTAACTTTTGCACAAGCCATTCGTGAAGCGCTGGATGAAGAGTTGGCGCGTGATCCAAACCTCTTTATCCTGGGCGAAGATGTCGGCGCCTGGGGCGGCGTTTTTCGCTGCACCGAAGGGTTGTACGAGAAATATGGCCCTGACCGTGTGATTGATACGCCTCTGAGCGAAGAAGGGTTTGTTGGGTTGGCGGTCGGCGCGGCAATGACTGGGATGCATCCAGTGCCAGAGATCATGTTCGGTGATTTCATCACCCTTGCGATGGATCAGATTGTTAACCAGGCGGCGAAGATGCGCTATATGACCGGCGGACAGGTGAAAGTGCCCATCACCTTCCGAGCGACGATGGGCGCTGGGCGTTCATCTGGAGCGCAACACTCGCAGAGCTGGCATGCCTGGTTCGCGCATGTGCCTGGTCTGAAGGTTGTTGTCCCATCCACGCCGTATGACGCCAAGGGGTTGTTGAAGACTGCTCTGCGAGAACCCAACCCGGTGGTCTTCTTCGAAGACAAGGTGATGTACGCCAAGATAAAGGGCCCGGTGCCAGAAGAAGAATACACCATCCCCTTTGGGAAAGCTGACATCAAACGGGAAGGCTCCGACATTACTCTGGTGGCATTATCGCGCATGGTGCACCCTACACTAGCCGCGGCTGAGATGCTAGCCAAAGAGGGTATCAGCGCGGAGGTGATTGACCCACGCACACTGACGCCGTTGGATGAGGAGACGTTGATCCAATCCGTGTGTAAGACGGGTGGGGCAGTGATCGTTGATGAGGGATACAATCGCTTTGGCGTCACAGCAGAACTTGCGGCAGTGATTGCTTACGGTGCGTTCGACTATCTGGATGCGCCTGTGGAACGGTTGGGAGCGATGGATGTACCTATTCCATTTAGCCCACCCTTAGAGTTTACAACGATTCCTGATGAGCAAAAAATTGTTGAACGAGTGCACAAAGTGCTGGAGGGCAGGAGGCGCTGATGGCTGTCGAAATCGTCATGCCGCGCATGGGTTTGACCATGGAAGAAGGCACGGTTGTGGCATGGCTCAAGCAAGAAAATCAAACCGTTGCGAAAGGCGAGCCGCTGCTAGAAATTGAAACCGATAAGTCCACGGTGGAGATCGAGTCACCGGGTGAAGGTGTACTAAGCCAGATATTGGTCAAACCAGGTGAAACCGTCCCGGTGGGCGCGGTGATCGGTTATCTCACCGCCCCAGGGGAGAAGCCTCAGAGTTCAACACCTGAGCCTACACAGGCGGCTGCCCCTGCTTCCAATTATGCAACAGACCGGTCGGTGTCGTCGGCTGCTTTGAAATCCGATCTCTCAGGCGCGCCAGCCAAAGTGAAAGCCAGCCCTGCTGCTCGACGCCTGGCGCGGCAATACCGGGTGAATCTGGCAGAGATTGTAGGAACAGGCCCTGGCGGAAGGGTTGTAGCCTGGAATGTGCGTGAGTTTGCCAGCCAGGCGATTGACGCCCAACAAGCCCAACTGGTGCGGGTTTCTCCAGTGGCGCAGAAAGTCGCAGCGGATCTATCGGTTGATCTCAGCCAGGTGAAAGGCACCGGCCCAGGCGGCTGGATAACACGTACAGACGTGGAGCGGAGTGCCAGAGAGGCGGCTGTTGGAGCGACGGCAATGCAGCCGCCCCTGATTGGCGAGAAGATTGCCCTGACGCGCCAGCAAAAGATTATGGCCGAGCGAATGACATCCAGTTTCCAAGGGGCCCCTCATTTTTACTTGCACGTTGAAGTGGATGCTCGCAGGCTGGCGGCGTTGCGGGATAGTTTACTGAAGCGCGCCAAAGAACGCTTTGGCGTGCATCTTACCTACTCAGACTTCCTAGTGAAATATTGTGCTTTGGCTTTGCGCCAGCACCCAAAAGTCTTGCAACAATGGGCAGGGGATGGGCTTTTCCAAATGCGAAATATCAACATAGGTCTGGCGATGGATACACCCCAGGGTCTGGTTGTACCGGTCATACATGATGCTGACCAATTGAGCCTGGCGGAAATTAGCCGACGTAGGGCTGAATTGAGCGAGCGCGCGCAGGCGGGGAAGCTCCTTCCGCAGGACCTGGAATTAGGGGTTTTTACCATTACCAATTTAGGAATGTTTGGCATTGACTATTTCGACGCCATTCTGAACCCGCCGCAAGCAGCCATCTTAGCTGTTGGGCGGATAAAAGAACGCGCCCTTGTGGAGGCAGGCCAGGTGATTGCTGCGCCGATGATGACCCTCAGCCTGTCTGTGGATCATCGCGTCCTGGATGGGGCAACGGCGGCAAAATTCTTGGGCGATCTGGTTGAATACCTGGAAAATCCAGATTTTGCGCAAGTCTAAATTGTTTCAATGATCTATGGGAGGGTCTCATGTCGGCCAGGGTCGTCTATATCCATACTGTTCCTTCTCTGGTAACTCCGTTCAACGAGCTATCCAAAGAATTGCTTCCACCTGGGGTGGATTGGTTTCATATTGCGGATGAGATGCTGCTGAAGTTGGTCCTGGCCCAAGGCGGCCTGACGCCGTTCATCTTCCGGCGCGTGGCGGAACATGTCGTCGCCGCGTACGAAGCTGGCGCGACGCTGGTTCAGGTCACATGTTCGTCCATATCCCCCTGCGTGGTGGCTTCACGCCCGATGGTGCCAGTTCCAGTGTTGAAGATTGATGAACCGATGGTAGACCAGGCGCTGCAAATAGGGACGAAGATTGGCGTTGTTGCCACTGTCCCGACGACCTTGAAACCTACGACGGAATTGGTGTTTGAGCGGGCAAGTCATTGGGGCAAGGAGGTGCAGGTTGAATCCGTATTATGCGAAGGGGCGTTCAGCGCGTTGATGTCGGGCGACGGCGAAACGCACGATCGCATAGTCCGTCAGCACCTGCAGGATTTGATGGAACGAACAGATGTGGTTGTCTTGGCGCAGGCATCTATGGCGCGGGTGGCAGCGACGATCTCCCCTGAAGAACAAAAAGCGCCAATATTATCCAGCCCGCGGCTGGCTGTAGAGCATCTACGCAGATTGTTGACCAACTAGAATCGTTTGCGTCGTTTTGAAAGTCAAGGAGTTTACGATGAACCAAGAACCCTATTTCCATCGTGTAATGAAGCAATCGCCCACCGAATTCTGGATCAATAACCCAACGCGACGGCAGGCAGATCTGGCGATCGCCAATGGCGCCACCGGCTGCACCAACAATCCGTCTTACACCCAAAAGATGCTCGACCATCCCGAGGAGGGAGAATATGCACTCAAACTCTTGGATGAGGCAGTGCGAGAGACGGATAATGATTGGGAATGCGCCGAAGTATTCCAACGCAAGATGGTGAAGCCTATTGCTGAAAAGTTCATGCCCATTTATGAGAAAACCGATGGCAAGCGTGGGCATGTCAGCATTCAGGGTGATCCAATCAATGAGGATGATCCAGAAGTTATCATTCGCGACGCTTTCGCCAACCGCAAAATATCGCCGAACATTTGTTGTAAAATCCCTACCACCAGTTCGGGTTTGAAGGCAATGGAGGTAATGATCGAGGAGAACATCCCCATCAACGCCACCGAAATATTTGGTGTCAGCCAGATGGTGATGATCTGCGAAAAGTATATGGAGATCAGCAAACGCACTGGCAAGAAACCCGCTTTTTACATGTCGCATATTGCTGGCATTTACGACGACTATCTGCGGGATTACGTGGAGAAAAACAATGTGGATATTTCGCCGGATGTGCTTTACCAGGCTGGATTGGCGGTAGCGCGTAAAGTGTATGATATTATGATCGAGCGCAACTATCCATGCGTGTTCATCGGCGGCGGCGCTCGCGGCTTGCAACACTTTACCGAAATGGTCGGCGGCAAAGTATGCGTTACGATCAACTGGGAAGGCACAGCAGATAAGCTGCTGGAGCAGGATCCACCTGTGGTGTGGCGTCTGTTCAACCCTGTGCCGCAGAAAGTGATTGACGAGCTGATGGAAAAGCTACCCGATTTCAGGCGCGGTTACCTGGAAGATGGGCTGGAAGTAGAAGAGTTTGAGCACTTTGGACCGGTGATGCTGTTTCGCAACAGCTTCATCAAGAGCTGGAAGAAGGCGCTGCAAACGGCGAAGGAGCGCCGTGCAGCATTGGTTAACGCGTGATAAACGACCTTCCCGCAGGGTTGATAGATACCCTGCGGGAAGGTTTTTAACCTCAGTGGGGTTTCTGGAACAATTCGATAGTGATTCCGTCTGGGTCGAGCAAATAGACAGCCCAGCCTCCTTTGTTGACCCCGTGGGTGATTTCAATGGGCGGCGAGCGGAATTCCACGCCTTTGTCCTTCAGCTCCTTATAAGCAGCCCATAGATCATCCACCAATAGAGAGAGGTGCGAACTGCCCACGTTTTGGGTACGCACATCGGCTTTTTCTCCGCTTGGAGAAATATATTCGAACAATTCCAGGTGATGATCCGTACCTGGGATGCGCAAATGCGCCGCTTGCACCGAACAATCTGTGAAACCGATAATGTTGCAGAAGTAGGCATCCTCGATCTTGCGTTTCCAAAGCGTTTCCATTCCCAACAGATTGACATAGAAGTTTAGCGAACGCTCCAGATTGGAGATAGTATAGCTCGTGTGATCAGCGCCAATAATCTTCATCGTCATTTGTCCCTCAATAAAGCTTGCCGCACTCTTAGAACAATTGATAGGCCGTCCACCCGCCATCTACAATCATAGTTTCGGCAACCACATAGGACGCCTCGTCGCTTGCTAACCAATAAACCGCCTCGGCGATTTCTTCCACCGCGCCGAGACGGCGCATTGGGGTGCGGCGTTCGTAGAGATCCAAGCGCGCTGTTCCCTCATCAATGCCTTTTTGCACCATCTCGGTCATGACTACGCCAGGCGCGATCCCCACCACACGCACGCCGCGCTTCGCCCACTCGATACCCAACGCCTGCGTCAACATGATGACGCCGGCTTTTGGCACGCTGTAAGCAACTCGCCCCTCTATATATTTATACCCGCCGACCGAGGCTACATTGACGATCACGCCGCGCCCCTGCGCCAGCATCTGCCTGCCAGCGGCTTGAGCGCAATAGAACGCGCCTGAGAGCATGACGGCGATGCTTTGATCCCATTCATTGAGCGGCAAGGTTTCGGCGGGACCTTTGTAAGCCACGCCGGCGTTATTTACCCAAACATCCAGGCGTCCCTTTTCGCGCGCCAGTTGTTCGACCAGGGCGTTGCTTTGCGCTGGATCACGCACGTCCAGCGGAGCAAATTGGGCGGCAGCGCCTTCGCTTCGTAGTTGCTGAGCGGATCTCTCGCCTGCAACCTGGTCAATATCTGTGATGACAACCTGAGCGCCATCGCGCGCAAAGCGTTTCGCCATGCCCAACCCCAAACCACGCGCCGCGCCTGTGATGACGATGACTTGATCTTTGAACATCACGATCTCTCCTGACTACTAACAGTTTCTTCGGGAAAACCCAGGGCATGAAGATTGGCGTAAGGTACCCAGCCGCCGTCCACTCTCAAATTCTCCCCGGTAATGAAAGCAGCTCGCTCCGAAGCCAGAAATAATACAGCGTTAGCGATCTCATCTGGCTCTGCCACTCTACCCAGCGGCGTGCGGTGGTTATATTTATCGAGTTGGACTGCGCCTTGCCTGATCAACGACTCCATCATATCGGTGCGGGTCACGCCGGGGGAGATGCAGTTGACACGGATATTATATTGCGCCCACTCGGTCGCCAGCACCTCGCTGAGCACGATCACGCCGGCTTTGGCTGCGTTATACGCGGAGCGCATTGGCCAGCCACCCATACCGCCAATGGAGGCAATGTTCACGATGACGCCGCGCTTCTGCGGGATCATAGCCGCGCGCGCCACAGCCTGGGTCATGAAGAAGACTCCATTCAACATTACATCCACTTGCAACCGCCAGCTTTCTTCGGGCATCTCCTCGGATTTATAGAGTTGAAAGAGGCCGGCGTTGTTCACCAATATATCAATGCGTCCATATTCTGCCGCGACCTTTTCACTGACCGAGCGGCAGGATGCCGGCTGAGTCACGTCAAGTTGTATCGCCTGGGCATCATAACCATAAGCCCGCAGGGTTTCGGCGGCTTCCTGCCCGCGCTCGTCAACCAGCTCGGCGATCACCACCCGCGCGCCTTGCCGGGCAAATTTTTGCGCAATAGTAAAACCAATCCCCCGCCCTGCACCGGTTATGATCACTATCTGACTTTCCAGGTTCATTGCCTCTTCCTCTCTGCAGGCATTTGAAAGATGAATACGGTCGCTGGCGCGATATGGGCGCGTACTGTATAAGCCGTGTTGACCGGCACGTGGACGAATTCGTTTTCTTGAAGTACGCCGCCTAGCTTGCCAACTCGAACGTAAACAGTGCCAGAGTGTATATAGATGACGGCCTCCTGACCGAGTCCGGTGGCTTCATTCACAGGTCTTTCCGCAGATAACCCGATTAGGCGACTATGAACATTCTCGTCGCTGGGCAGCGGCTGTTCTAGGTCAGGGCGGATGCGTTGCACGCGCCGAGCCATTTCTGTGCGGGTGATATCTTCGGTGCGCCACTTGTTATTTGCAAAATGCGGCGCAACCAGCCAAAAGACGGCCAGGTCTTCATCTCCCGCATTCCATAGATTATGCGGCGTTTGTGGAGGCACCAGGACAAAATCACCGGCGGTGAAGTATTCTTCGGTATCGCCTACTTGCAGTCGGCAGCGACCTGAGACAAAGTAAAAGATCTCAGATGCATGGTCGTGCAAATGCATGACCGGCCCTAAGGTGTCGCCGATCAGGCGATCCCCGCCTTTCGGCCAGACAGTCGCCCCGCCGCGCATGATTTCCGTGCGAGGCAGGCTCTGTTGAATCCATTTTTGCCAGTCCATAGTTGATCCTCCATCCTATGAGCAGCTTATTACATCATCTCTTCCACGAGTTGCACAATGTCCGCTGGCTGCGGCAGCACGGCGTTCTCTAATGGCTCTGCCACCGGGATGGGGACGTGTTTGGCACCCAGGCGACGGGCCGGTGTGACCAATGCATCTGGCGCTTGCTCATATACACGGGCAATGATTTCAGCGCCCACACCCGATTGCGGCCAGCCTTCCTCGATCGTT
>DYGV01000052.1 GCA_020724505.1 Anaerolinea thermophila | reverse complement strand
TTTTGATAATCTTCGCCCGTGGTGTATCTTACTTGGCGTTGTGCTGATCACGCCGTTGATCCTGATCGCTGTGCGTTGGCTGCAATTGCGGCTCTCATTGAATTCGAATATCGAACAGACCAGCGGTTAATGGGATAGTCGGCGTGGCAGGAGGTGCAAGAATGAGCGACGCAAACGAAAACAATGACCTGGCGCAACTACATGCTCATGTTCGAGGCAGGGTTCAAGGGGTAGGGTTTCGCGCCTTTGTTGAGCAATGTGCCCATAACCTGAGGCTCACTGGCTGGGTGCGCAACCGATGGGACGGCTCAGTGGAGGTCTTGGCTGAAGGACCACGCAAGGATTTGGAGCGTCTGCTGGTGGAATTACACCGTGGCCCGCGCGCTTCACATGTGACCGATGTCCAGATCGAGTGGCTGCCCGCCAGCGGAGAATTTACGCGTTTTTACGTGCGTATGACGGGGTGAGAACTTCTTGTGTTCAAATCTCAGGTACAATTGCTCCAGTATTTTCAATTGAAATGAAAGGCTTTGAAAGTATGGATAAACTCAAATGGATCCATGAAATGGCCGTGGACAACGGCTCAAAAATTATCTTGCTGGTTTTGGACGGCCTGGGTGGGTTGCCGCTTGAACCGGGCGGGCCAACGGAACTGGAAGCCGCCCGCACCCCCCATATGGACAGCCTGACCGGGCGCGCCGCGCTGGGCATGAGCGATGTGGTTGCCCCGGGGTTCAGCCCGGGTAGCGGCCCTGGTCACATGGCGCTGTTCGGTTACGATCCGCTGGAGGTGTTAATCGGGCGCGGTGTGCTGGAGGCGATGGGCATTGGCTTCCCGCTCACGCCCAACGATGTGGCGATCCGCGCCAACTTCTGCACAGTGGACGCTGATGGCAACATCACCGATCGCCGGGCGGGACGCATCCCTACCGAAGAGTGCGCCAAACGGGTGGAAGTCCTGCGCCAGATCCAAATCCCCGGCGTCGAGATTTTCGTCGAACCGGTCAAGGAGTATCGTTTTGTGCTGGTGCTGCGCGGCGACGGGCTGGGCGCCAATATACCGGATAACGACCCGCAACTGACCGGCGTTCCGGCGCTGCCCATCCGCGCCGATGACGCCGCCTCTGAAAAGACCGCCGAGATCTTACGCCAGTGGTGGGCGCAAGCCAACCGCTTGCTGGCGGATTACCCGCCGGCGAATAGCTGTCTGCTACGCGGTATTTCTAAAGACCCCGGTATGCCGCGCTTCCCGGAGGTCTTCAAGATGCGTTCCGCTGCGGTGGCGGTGTACCCCATGTATAAGGGCGTGGCGCGCCTGGTGGGCATGGATGTCATTGAGCATCACGCCGAAACGCCGGCTGAGGAATTTCAGGTGGTCAGGCAGCATTGGGATGAATATGACTTCTTCTTTGTGCATATCAAGAAGACCGACAGTTACGGCGAGGATGGGAAATTCGATGAACGCGTGCACGTGATCGAAACTGTGGATGAGGCGCTGCCCATCTTGCTCGATCTGAAGCCCGATGTGCTGGTGATCACCGGCGAT
This sequence comes from Anaerolinea thermophila, assembly GCA_020724505.1. Taxonomy (GTDB): domain Bacteria; phylum Chloroflexota; class Anaerolineae; order Anaerolineales; family UBA4823; genus RBG-16-57-11. The sequence continues at coordinate 21,689 of DYGV01000052.1, read as the reverse complement.
CACTCCACGCCAGCTAAACTCAAACGGCATAGCTGGCATCCGGTGCCGGTGATGATTGCCGCAGATGCAGCGCGCTTTGGCAAAGCGGGTAAATTCGGCGAAACCCTCTGTGCTTCCGGCTCGTTGGGGTTCATCCGCCACGTGGACATCATCCCCCTAGCGCTGGCGCACGCCATGCGGCTGGGGAAATACGGCGCATGAAACACGCAGCATGCCCTCCCGGCTGGAGCTTGCCAGCTTGAAAAATGCGATAAACGTCCCGCAGGCTTCTGATCAGGAGGGGCCTGCGGGATGTTTTTGGTCTGGCGCGGGCGATGATGGGAGTTGCTGGCGGAATTGCGCCGCCGCCGCTCCAAATCCGGCCAGCGCCAAGCCGACCCACTTTTGCAGCGAAAGGTCTTCGCCCAGGAAAATCCACGCCAACAACGCAATCTGAATGAGCATGGCGCTGTTGATCAACGTAGATTCCATGGCGGATAAGTAGCGCAAGGTATGGTTCCACAGCGTGAAGGCAAACGCCGTGTTCACCAGCGCCAGCCAGAGGATGATGGCAATCCCTTTGCCATTCAGGCGCGGGATCTCCTGAAACAAACCACCCAGGAGCAATAGCAGACCGCCGCCAATTCCCATGCTGATGGTGGTCACTAAGACCGGAGGGAGGTTTTCGCGGGCGTTGATCCTGCGCCCCAATATCGCCGCCGCGGCGTTTGCCAACATGCCGATGACGGCTACCAGCAATCCAAATGCCTGACCAGCCGGCAACGAGAGAGGATAGAAATACACCCAGCCGCCGAAGATGGACAAAGCGACGCCTATCCATCCCAGACGTGTGGGGCGCTCTTGCAGCCAGAGGATGCCCATCACGGCCACCACCAGCGAAGTGAAGTTCAGGGTCAGGCTGACCATATTTGCCGGTAGATAAGTCAACCCCACGAATTGCGCTCCCTGCACGATGGTGTAATAAACGATTCCTAAAACGATTAGCAAGAGCCATTGCCGCGGCGCAATGGGCGGCGATGATGAGCGTCGTAGATGGCGCGCGGCAAAAGGCAACAGGCAAAGAAACGCCAGGCTGTAACGCATCCCGGCGAATGTGAGCGCCGGGATGTCTGCCAGGCCGATTTTGATCAGCACCCAGGAGGTAGACCAGAGAAAAGTGACCAGCAGCGCCTGAAGCGCCGCCGCTGTATGGGCTTTGCGTGAAGGAAGCGAAGACGCCATGCTATTCCCGTCGGTACATTGAAGCGTAGAGATGAATTATAATTGGCGCGCGACCCTGGGCTGAAGTGAATATTGAGCAATTCTATCCGTTGTTCCAGGGTTCAACACAGAGACAAGATCTTGCATGAGTGTATTCCCCTTTCTGACCAATATTTGGACGATACTCAAAGAGGCGGATTTAGGACCGTTACGCCAGAGCGCGTTGCGCGGCGTGCGAATTGCGGTAATCGGCGAGCCGGGCAGCGGGCGTAAGACTTTGCTGGATTATATGCGCCGCGATCCGGCACGCCCGAACATGGCAACGGATACGCCGGCGTTGGTTCTGCGCCTCGACCAGGCTGACCAGGCTTTGGATGCCGATCTCATTATCCTGATGATAGATGCCCGCAAAATGAATACTCAGATTGAGCAAGAGCTGGTTAAGACCTGGCACAACGCTGCCAAAAAGGTGTTGGTTTTTATCAATCAGTTTGCCGCCTCGCCCGCCGAATTGGAATCTGACGCAAAAACCGTTGGGGCGATTGAGCCGCGCTCTGGCGGCGCTGCGGCTGCCAGAAGGGACCGCCGCCGGGGAGTGGTTTCGGGTTCGGCGCAGGATGCGCAATTCCTGTCGCAGCATTTCGCTCCGGCAGTGATCGAGTTGATCCCTGAACATTTGCTGGCGTTGGGGCGCTATTTCCCCTTCTTTCGCTTGCCGATCGCTCAATATTTGATCCAGGACACCTGTTATACCAATGCCGCCTTTTCGTTGAGCAGTGGGCTGGCTGAAGCGTTTCCGTTGCTCAGCCTGCCAGTGGTGCTGACGGACATGGTCATTCTAACCAAAAATCAGCTCTTTTTGGTGTATAAACTAGGGCTGGCGCTGGGTTATTCCACCCGCTGGCAAGACTATGTGGCGGAGTTCGGCGGCGTGCTGGGGAGCGGGTTCGTCTGGCGGCAGCTCGCCCGCACGTTGGTGGGTCTCATCCCAGTGTGGGGCATTGCGCCAAAGGTGGCGGTTGCTTACGCCGGAACCTTTGTCGTCGGCAACGCGGTTTTGCAATGGTATCTGACCGGTCGCCATTTGTCCCGGCAACAAATGCGAGAGTTATATTCACAGGCGCTGGCGCGCGGCAGAACCCTGGCGCAGACCTTGCTCAGCAAAGCGCCACGCTTGCGCTTACCCTCGCTGCGCCTGCCGCGGATCGGGCTGCCAAAAAGGCGTCTGGCATTGCCGCGTTTGCCCGGGCGCAAATCACACCCGCCGGCAGATGGGCATACCTGCCCGCAATGTGGACGTTCCAATGCAGCAGACGCTCGATTCTGCGCCTACTGTGCTCATCCCTTTGAAACATAGCGTGGATGTTAGAGAAGATCTTATATCGCAGCCCCGCCGGGCAGGCGGCAGGCCTCCGAATACCTGTTATCCTTTGAACCCTACACCGAGCGCGCGCAACGAAACCCCAAATCGTCGCGGGCATCGTCCAGCATCAACCAATCCCGCTGAGTAGCGCGAACTGCATAGCGGCTATAGCTTCTCCAGGAGCCGCCGCGCAGTTCATGCATCAAAGGGCTTTGATAATCTGTTGCCGTCCATTCCCAGACGTTCCCAACCATATCCAACAAGCCGTAAGGGCTGCTGCCTGCGCGATAACGGTCCACCGGCGTCGTCCCCTTGTTTTGCGCTTCCCAGTTGTTGCAATATTTGCCATCCTCCCAATCCTCGCCCCAGGGGTAGGTGCGACCATCTTCGCCGCGTGCGGCTTTCTCCCATTCTTCGGCAGTGGGCAGTCGGCAACCCAGCCATCGGCAAAATGCTGAGGCATCCTGGTAATTGACGCCGGTAACCGGATGGCGGGCTTTGCCCATCGGAAATTCCCGCCCACGCCAGTGCGCTGGCGCAGGGTGCTGCGGGTTCGCCAGCAAGAAGTAGCGGTATTGCTCGTTGGTCACTGGCGTTCGTCCCATTTGAAACGCTGGCAGGTAGAGGCGTTTTTTCTCTTCTCCGAACAAGAACTCGCCCTCTGGGATGGTCACCCAGTCCATTTTGACGGCGGTCTTGTAGGAGGGGCGCTCGGCTTTAGGCGTCTCCCGGCGGGAAATTGTGGCGCTCAGCGGGCGGGCGGTGATTCCATCGGGCGGCGTGGGGGGAAGCCTCTGGGATTGCGAGGCGCTGACCATTTGGGCATCCAACAGTGCCTGGCGGAAACGGGCGACAGAATCGTAGCGGTTAGCAGCCATCAGCTCCATTGCCCGTAAAATGACGCGTTCCACCGCCGGACTGATAGCGGGGTTGATCTGGCGCGGGGCGAGCAGCGGCTCGCCACTGGCGAGGTCTATGCTTTCCGGCGGTCGGCGCCCGGTAAGCAGGGTATATAAAGTGGCGCCCAATGCATAAACGTCGGCGCGGACATCGGTTGTCCCTTGACCGTATTGTTCGAAAGGAGAAAAGCCGGGCGTCACGCCGCGCGCGCCAATGGTGGTTTTTGCATCCGGGTTATAACGCTTAGCCAATCCAAAATCCACCAGCATGATCTTTCCGGCGGGCGTCAAGCGGATGTTGGCTGGCTTTACATCTCGATGGATGATAGGCGGCTTTTGGCTGTGCAGATAAATCAGCGCGTCGCAGACCTGATCTATCCATAAGATCACCTGTTTTTCGAGCAGCGGCTGGCCGACGCGATCAATGATTTCCTGTAAATCGCGACCTTCGACAAAATCCATCACCAGATACTGCCCTTGCGCCGGCACGGTGAAATAATCCGTCACTCGCGGCAGGTTAGGATGGCGCAAACTGGCCAGGATCAGCGCTTCCTGCTCGAACTGGCGTTGCGCCTCTTCCCAGTAGTCCAGATTTTCTTTAAGCGCGCATAGAGTTTTCAGGCTCAAATCTTCGGCGCGGTAGATTGCGCCAAATCCCCCCTGGCTGAGCGGCTGAATAATCTGGTAACGATTGTTGACGATTTCTCCTGGTCGAAGAGACATGCTACCTCAATGCGCCTGGAACCCGGATCAGTTCACTTTCACCACAATCACGCTGATGTTATCTTCGCCGCCCGCCTGGTTAGCGGCTTCCACCAGGTTACGGCAGGCTTCCTCTGGATCGCAGGCTTTTTCAAGCAGCTCGACAAAGGCTTTTGGGTTCTGAACCATCTCCCAAAGACCATCCGAGCAGAGCAGCACCCAATCGCCGGGCTGCAGCGTGTCGTGATAAATATCTGGCTGCACCAGTCCCTTCTGCCCTAGATAGCGGTAGATGACGTTGCGCTGCGGATGGGTGTAAATTTCTTCGGGTAAAATTTGCCCTTCTAGAACCAGGCTGGCGACCAGCGAATGATCGCGGGTGATTTGGGTAATCTGGCCTTCTCGGATGCGATACAAGCGGCTATCGCCGATGTTGGCGATCACCGCTTGTTGGCCGCGCACCGCCATCAAAGTGATGGTTGTACCGGCGTTGGCTGCTTTCTCCGGTCGGTGGTTGGCGTATTCGTACACTACATGATTGGCTTTCTGGATGGCGGCGTAAGTCAGGTCTTCTAAGTCAATATCTGGCGGTGGGGAAGGGGTGATCAGTTCGCCAGCGCGCGCCCTTTCAATGTCTTTGTCGGTCAGCACCAGCGTTGCGCGCGGGTCTTTCTCGACGAATAGATCGGCGAATTCACGCCGCACAGCTTCCACTGCCCAGTAACTGGCGTACTTACCACCCATGTGCCCGCCCATGCCATCGCAAATGACGAACAAACCCACAGGCTCTTTTTGAGGCGGGTGATAGATCTGCGCCCAAAGATAATCTTCGTTTTCTTCCCTTTGACGACCGGTATCCGAGAGCGATGCTGCGGTGAGCTGGATCATAATTTGTCCCTCGAGGTCAGATTATCCATGAAGGATACGATCATTTCCGATTTTTGTAATCATCGGTTTGATTGGCAGGGCTAACCCTAGCCATGGCGCATTTCCTCGGGCATAAACACTACTTCTTCTTTGCCCATCAGCTTTTCTTCTACTTTGCTGACGATCAAATCCAGATGCGCAGGATAAGCCACATAGTTTAAATCATCCGCTGGCACGGTCAACACCGGACACAGGCGGAAATTCTCGATCCATTCTTCATAAAGATCGTTGAGCTGTCCTAAATAGGCGGCGGTGATTTGCCGTTCATAATCTCGCCCACGCAACTGAATGCGCTCCACCAATGTGGCAACCGAGGCGCGCAGGTAAATTACCAGATCGGGGGGTGGCAGAAACTCCGCCAACACCTGATATAACTCGCGATAGGAGGTGTAGTCGCGTTCGTCCAGCAGCCCCTGACGGTAGAGGTTTTGGGCGAAAACCTCGGCGTCCTCATACACACTGCGATCCTGGATGGCAGAGGTGGGATGATCCAACAACTGACGGTGGATGCGCAGCCGTCGGGTGAGAAAGAATATTTGCGAATGGAATGACCATGCGCGCATGTCGCGATAGAAGTCGGCCAGGTAGGGGTTTTCCGACACAGGTTCGTAAAAAGGCTTCCAGCCCAAACGATCTGCCAGCAACCCCACCAACGTGGATTTGCCTACGCCAATATTGCCCGCAACGGCGATAAAACGTTTCATGAATCCTTCTCCAGATAGGCCGCCGACTGCCCGGCGTCGTCATCCATCACTAACTCGATATGATAACCCGGACGATAACTGGCAACCGAAATTAATCGTAAACAACCTTCCCAACCTTGTTGATCGGGGAGAAAATGCTTCAGGTGGTTCGGAGTTTCGTAGAAGAACTTGCGGTTAAAGACGACATCTGGGTCATCCAGATAGATCGCCAATGGATAGATGTCCGATTCAACCAGATCTTGAAAGAAGTGCGTCCCAAAAGAAGCCTCCGGGGCGGCGCCAATCCCCTGGCCGGTTAGCTCGATCAAGGCGCGGGCGTTGTAGATGTCTGCATAGCCAACCTTGACGCCCAGGTCGGGGGTGGAAGTGCCCCAGCGCCCTGGGCCAACACAGATAAAAGTCTCATATTTCAATGCCGCGTTGAGCAGCCCCACCACCCGCCCCAACTCGGCGCGCGCGGAAGCAGTGGGCAAAGCATAATAGCCTTCCGGTGTGACGAACAGGACGTAGCGCACATCGCTCACTCGACCTTCTGGAGCCATGCGTCGGGTGAAGAAGATGATGTCCTCCGCCGGGATTTGCTGCGGCAGGCGGGCGTTGGTCTCCTTCAGGTGGCTTTGCGGGCGGCATTGGAGGAGCGAAATTTCAACCTCTGGATGCACGCTGGAAGGATTCATGATCTGCACCGTAAATTCGGTGTCCACCGGAGAATGGTAATATTTCTCCAGAGTCTGCAACATGCGAGTGAGGCGGCTGGCGAGCGGGGTGCGGCGCAGCAATTCGTCGAAGGTCAGCACCAGGTTCTTGCTTTCCGACCCGCGCAGCATAACGCGCACCGGCGAAAGATAATCGCCCTGGTCAATTTGCGCCAGGTAGCGCAGCACGGGGTAGTCCTGTCCCAACACTTCATGCACCGGTCGAGTTTCGAATGTGTTGGTTTCCAGGTTAATCAAATCCACAAAGCGCTGCGAATAGCGACGAATGACCTTGACCGACGCCTCTGGGTGCAGCAGGGGGTGGCTGAGCGCCACCAGGCGGGGATAATCGTTGCCCACCCGATCTACAGCGCGCGTCCCCAACCCCCACACCAGGCGGACGAACCCGTCTTCGCGGCGAATTTGGGGCGACCAGCGATATAGATTGCGGCTGAAAGCCACCCCAGCCGCGTGGGGGAGGAAGTAGCCTTTGTAATGGTCGCCGCGCACCACCTGGATGAGCAGCGCCATGCGTTCATCATAATCCTGCAAGCCTTTTGCCCGCCGGTAGAGCAGCGCGTCTGGATTAAGCATACTGGCGTAGATACGGATGATGGCCCGCGTCAGATCGCGCAGGTTTTCCTCAAGTGTCCCCTGGTTGGGGCAGAAATAGCTATCATATTTGCCGGCAAAAGAGGTGCCGAAGTTATCTTCCAGCAGGCTCGAGGAGCGCACGATCAGCGGCTGACGCCCTACTTGATCTAGTAAAGCGCGAAATTTATCCAGAATGTCCACTGGGAACTCGCCTTTCAGGAATTCCTCCTGGATGCGCGGATATTCGGCGCGGATCTGCTCTTCTAGCTTATATTTCTGGTCGCCCCACTGCATCAGCCCATTTAGTGCCATGAATGTGTAGGTCAGATCGGCGCCAACAAAGTAGGATTCGGGCAATTTCAAGTGGGCGCGCACATCCTCGTCGCCGACTTCTTTCAAGATGCGCGCCGCAAGCAACATCCCGGCAGCTTTACCGCCGATCTTCCCTTGACCGATCTTATGGGTGCGGATCTCGTTCAGGTCTGAAATGGTGAACCAGTCTTTGGCGATTTTGACATACGCCAGTTGATCGCTGATCATGGTGCGGATCAGCACAACGATGATCTCGCGCAGGCGCGCCTCGTGCTGCGCTCTTTCGGCAGGCGGCATCTTTTCGATGCGAAAAGCCTGCTCGAAGAGCATGGTCTGCGGTGCAAGCTCTGGGTTGAAAGAGACCTGCAAATCGGCTGGGCCAGCTCCGTGCTCGGTCAATGTATCCAGCACAATCTGTTCGAACAGGTCGTAGGGGAGGTTATAGGCGAAGTAGAAATCGGTCAGGTGATCGCGCACGCGCGTCAGACGCAGCTCCCAGATGTCAGCGGGTTCTTCCGAAAAAGGGTCGTGCAGCCCTTCCAGCGCCTGCGAACGGATGGCTTTTTCGCGCACTTCTGCCTCGAACGCCTGGGGCGTGATGACGCCGCGTTGGAACAATTCGCGGCGCATGCGCGCCCGAATTTGCCCGCTCAAAATGGGATATTGAGCCAGAGAAAGGTAAATATGGAGCGTGCGGTCAGAGGCGGCAGGCGGGAGTGTCATCGCGCGGACGAGAGCGTTTCAGGGCGTCGGGTTAACTGCCCAAATGCATCGGCATGATGACGTGTAGAAACTCGCCCTGGCCTGCCAGCGGGTTGTCCGGAGATTCAACGGGGCGGATAACGCCCGGAAGGTTGTTGGCGGTCGTTTCCAGCGCCACGTTGGGGGTGCGGATCACGTCTAAGACTTCGCGCAGGAAACGCACGTTGAAGGCAATCAGCAAGCCGGGGCCTTCGATGTTGGCATCCACGATGTTCTGATTGGAACCGGTCTCTTCGGATTGACCGGTGATTTCGACCACGCCGGGTTTCAATTCGCCGCCTGGTTGGATATTGAGTTTGGCGATGTGCGACCCTTCGCGAGCAAAAATCTCGGCCTGTTTGCAGGCTTTCAAGAAGGCAGAGGTCGAAAGCACGGCGCGGGTATCGCAACGGCGCGGGATGATTTGTTCATAATCTGGGAACATACCATCAATGAGTTGAGAGACCAATTCCACATCTCCCACGCGAAAGATCACCTGCGCCCTGCCGGGGGGTGTAATCATGGTCAGGGTCTTGTCGCCGTCGCTGGCGATGCGGGCCAGTTCGCTCAACGCGCGAGCGGGGATCACTGCGCTGAGGGGACACGACGCCGGAGAAGACAGGCGCGCTTTGCGCACCGATAGTCGGAAGCCATCTGCCGCCGCCAGGGTGATGGTATCGCCTTTGACGGTAACCAACACGCCGGTCAAGATCGGCCGGGCGTCATCCGTCGAAGCTGCAAAAACCACCTGTTGGATCATCTCTTTGAAATCCATGACGTTCAATTCCAAGCCCTGGCTGACATCCGAAACGGGCATGGGAGGAAACTCTTGCGCATCAATGCATTTGAGATCCGTGTTGGATGCGCCGCAATGCACGTTCAGGGTCTGCGTGCGCACCGTGAGCGACATCTCCACCTGGTTGCCGCCTGGCAGCGTGGCGACAAGATCCGAGAAGGTGCGCGCCGGCACGGTGGTGGAGCCTTCCTCTTGTATTTTTGCGCCGATCCAGCAGGTGATGCCCAACTCCAGATTGGTGGCTGAAAGGCGCAGGCGGCCTTCATCGGTGGCTACCAATACATTCGCCAGGACCGGCAAGGTGCTGCGTGGAGAAACCGCGCGCGTGACGATGCTCAGGCCGCGAGCCAAATTCTCTTGCAAAACAGAAACTCTCATAGCGGCGTTCCTCTCCTCGTTTGGGGTTTTGTTGGGGGAAATTATAAACGAAAGGGCGCTTTCTGGCGAATGGAAGCCAGAAAGCGCCCCGGCGCTTTGTGTATCGCGGCGCGATTAGATCCAGCCGCGCAATTCCATGGCGGTCACTACGCGCTTGATAGCCACCATATAGGCTGCGTCGCGCATATACACGCCTTCGCCTTCGGACATTTCCAGCACGCTCTGGAACGCCTGGGTCATCTTGGTGTCCAGCCGTTCCAGCACCTCGCCCTTCGTCCAGTAATAGTTCATGTCGTTCTGGACGCCTTCGAAGTAGGAGACGGTGACCCCGCCAGCGTTGCAGAGGAAATCGGGGATGACAAAGACTTTGTTCTTCTTGAAGACTTCATCCGCCTCAGGCGTGGTGGGACCGTTGGCGCCTTCCGCCACCAGCCGCACACGGCTGCTGACCCGTTTGACCGTCTCGGCGTTGATTTGACCTTCCAGCGCTCCGGGGATCAAGACATCTACATCTTTGGCGATCCACGCGTCGCCTTCTTCGATGATATAACCGGCTTTCCTTGCCTGGTCTTTGTCAATGGTGCCATATTGGTCGGTGATGGATTGCAGATAACGTGGATCAACGCCATTAGGATGAGAGACAGTGTACGCGGCGCGATCGGCACGATCCCAATACGAGACACAAACTACCTTGCCGCCCAACAACTCTGTGAAACCAATGGCGGCGTACTGCGAAACGTTGCCAAAACCCTGAATGGCTGCCAACGACCGGGTTGGATCCAGCTTGAGGTGCTTCATCGCCTCTCGAACGGTGTAAATGACGCCGAACCCTGTCGCCTCGGTGCGACCCAGCGACCCGCCGCCGCCCACCGGCTTGCCGGTGATAACGCCAGGCGTGTATTGCCCCACCAACTTGGAGTATTCATCCATCATCCAGCCCATCATTTGCGGGGTGGTGCCAACATCTGGCGCGGGGACATCCTGGCGTGGGCCGATGTTGCGCCACATCTGCTGCACCCAGCCGCGGCACAGCCGCTCTTTCTCGGTGACGGAGAGCGTGGCCGGATCCACCGGTACGCCGCCTTTGCCTCCGCCCAGCGGGATGTCTGCCACGGCGGTTTTCCAGGTCATCCACATGGCCAGGGCACGCACGGTATCCAGCGTTTCGGATGGGTGGAAGCGGATGCCGCCCTTGTTGGGTCCGCGAGCGTCGTTATGCTGCACGCGATAGCCGAAGAACAGGCGGATAGAGCCATCGTCCATGCGCACGGGGATTTCGAACTTGAACTCGCGCGCTGGCCAGCGTAAGATTTCCGCCACCTGGGGATCCAGGTTCAACTGGTTTGCGACGTGATCGAATTGTCTCTGAGCCATCTGGAACGCGTTGATTAATTCTGTCATTCACATCTCTCCTGGTCGTTTATGATTTGAAATGTCGGGAAAACATAAGCGGACGCCACGGTATGGCGCCCGCTGAACATGGATATGATCTATGGCGGCTCAATAAGCTCATAAGAGATCATCCACCATCTGCAACTGCTCTGAGGGTAGCAGAGACGGAGAAGATCGTCAATGGAAAAGCAACATATTTCGCGCGTGATTTTATTCACTTTCACAGCGCAAATCTGCCAGTGATGGCGATGCAGGTGCATTCATTGCGCTGTGAGAGCCTGGCAAGGCGCGGATCATGGCGCATCTCGCCGTCGGCGGGCGTCGAGCTGTTTTTCCAGCTCCTCTTGGATTTTTTGCGGGTTGGCGCGCCCTTTCGCCAGGCGCATCACTTGACCAAATAACCACTTTGCCAGCGTGGGTTTGCCTTTGTAGTAGGCGGCCACCTGCTGCGGATTTTCGTTTAGCACTTGCTGCACCCACTGTGCGATTTGATCGGCGTCAGAGATCTGACGCAAACCGCGAGCCGCAACGATTGCCTCCGCCGTTTCGCCGGTGGCAAACATTTCAAAGAGCGCGGTTTTTGCTGCATTTTGATTGATCTCATTGCGCGCCACCATATCTATCAAGGCAGCCAATGCCGCAGGTGAGATGGGCGAAGCTTCGATCTCCATCCCAGCCTGATTGAGCAGCCCGAATAACTCTCCGCTGATCCAGTTGGCGGCCATTTTGGCGCTTGCTGCCTGGCTGGCGCGTACTGTCTGCTCGAAATATTCGGCGACGGCTGGCTCGGCGGTCAGCACGCCCGCGCTGTAGGCGCTGAGGCCATACTGCATTTGGAAGCGCTGAAGTTTTGCCGCCGGCAACTCCGGCAACGAGGCGCGAATCTCGGCCAGCCACTTTTCATCTATAACTAAGGGAGGCAGATCGGGCTCAGGAAAATAACGGTAGTCCTCCGCTTCCTCTTTTGTTCGTTGTACAAAGGTCTTGCCTTGCGCCTCGTCCCAACCGCGCGTCTCCTGGATCACCTCTTCGCCGCGGTTCAATATTTCGCTCTGGCGTTGAATTTCGTATGCCACGGCGCGTTCCAGGGCGCGAAAACTATTCAGGTTCTTTATTTCCGTGCGCACTCCCAGGGTAGAGCTTTTTGCCGGGCGGAGCGATATATTCGGCTCCACCCGCATCACGCCTTTTTGCATATCGCCGGAGTTTACCCCCAGGTAGCGCAGCAACGAACGCAAGGCCATGGCGTACAGACGCACTTCCTCGGCACTGTGCAAATCCGGCTCGGAGACGATTTCCAAAAGCGGAACCCCAGCGCGGTTCAAATCTACCAGGGAGTAGCTTTCGCCATTGGTCTGACAGTGGGTCAGCTTTCCGGTGTCTTCTTCCAGGTGCACGCGGCGGACGCGTATCACTCGCTCGCCTTGCGAAGTTTGGATGACCAGACGCCCGTTGCGCGCCAGCGGTTGTTCATACTGTGAAATCTGATACCCCTTGGGCAGGTCGGGGTAGAAATAATTCTTCCGTGCGAAAATGCTCACCGGCGCAACTTCACATTCCAGAGCCAATGCCACGCGTAGCCCATATTCCACTGCCCGGCGATTGAGCACCGGCAGCGTACCAGGCATGCCGGCGCATACCGGGCAGACGGCGCTATTTGGCTCCGCCTGAGTGGAATCTACCACCGGGCAAGAGCAAAACATCTTGGAAAGGGTGGCAAGTTCGGCGTGGACTTCCAGCCCGATGACAGGTTCAAATTGCATGGTGCTTATCCGTGGCGCTGCATGAATTTCTCCATGCGATGCAGCGCCTCCTCGATCTTTTCATAAGCCGTGGCATAGGAGCAGCGCACAAATCCTTCGCCGCCGGCGCCAAAGGCAGAGCCGGGGACAACGGCTACCCGCTCTTCCTCGAGCAGTTTTTGCGAAAATGTTTCGTCGTCCATGCCGGTGACGCTGATCTTCGGAAAAGCGTAGAAAGCGCCCTTTGGCTCGAAAGTGGGCAACCCTAGATGGTTCAAGCCACCGACAATCAACTGCCGCCGGCGATTGTATTCCGCCAGCATCTCTTGAACGTGGGGTTCGCCGCTGCGCAGTGCCGCCAGCGCGGCCGCCTGCGCGGTGGTCGGCGCAGACATGATCGTGTATTGATGAATGCGCAGCAGCCCCTTGAGCGTTTCGGTCGGCGCGGCGGCGTAGCCAATGCGCCAGCCGGTCATGGCGTAGTCTTTTGAGAAGCCGCCCAGCGTGATGGTGCGTTCGCGCGCGCCAGGCAGCGAGGCAAAGCATACGTGTGGAATGCCGTACACCAAGCGGTCGTAAATTTCATCCGAAATGACCACCAGATCATGCCGCTCGGCGATGCGCAGAACTTCGAGCAGCGTCTCGCGCGAAGCAACTGCACCGGTAGGGTTGTTGGGGTAACCGATCAGGATGGCTTTGGTGCGCGGCGTCACTGCAGCGGCCAGCGCTTCCAGGTTGGGCTGAAAATTGTCCTCCATCCGGCTGGGGATCTCCACCGGAGTACCGCCTGCCAAAATCACTTCTGATTGGTAAGCGACAAAACAAGGGGTGGGAATAAGCACCTCCTCGCCCGGCTCCAGGATGGCGGTCAGCGCCAGGTAAAGCGCCTCCGAGACGCCCACCGTGATGAGGATTTCGTTGGCAGGGTCATACGAAACGCCATACATGCGCTGAATGTGTTGGGAGAGTTCCTGGCGCAGCTCCAGGATGCCGGCGTTGCTGGTGTAGTGCGTCTCGCCGCGCTTCAGCGATTCGATGCCGGCTTGTAAAATCGGCTCCGGCGTATCGAAATCCGGCTCGCCGATGCCCAGGGAAATGACATCTTTCATTGTTGCAACGATGTCGAAGAATTTACGGATCCCGGAGGGTTTTAGCGTTGCTACCCGGTGTGCAAGATAGCTTTTGGTCATTGCGGCTCCTTTATTGCGTATTGCGGAACGGATGGGTTGATAGTTTTTTTGGATTTTTCGTTGTTGTGAACATCTGGCGCTGTGAAATTTCCCACCGATCTTCCAGCTCCAGATAAACCAACTCGAAGAGAAGATCGTATTCCGTTTGGACCAGATAACCCTTGCCCTGTGGAAGACGCCAGGCGTCTATCAGGCGCGTAACTGCCAAGCGCCGTCCCTGCCAATGTACAGCCAGCGGTCTTCCAGCGTAATCCTGATCCGAGCGGCATTCGGCCTGATCGTCCATGAGGCTGCTCAGAGGAGAACCTCCGTGTTATCGCCGGAGTTGATCACACCCGCGCGGCGGCTTACCCGCGCCCTCCTACCCAGGATGGATTTCTCCAGGATTGCGCCGTTCACTTCGGCTTCGTCTTCAAGGATCGAGTCCTGGATGATGCTATGTTCGATGCGACAGCCGGCGCCGAGGGACACATAAGGGCCGATGATGGAACAATGGAGATGGGCTGTTGGATGAATGTACACCGGCGGGACAATGACCACTTCTGGGCGTTGCTGCACCTCTTTACAGTTATCCCTACCATGAGACAGCAGATAACGATTGGTTTCCAGCAATGCCTCGGGTGTGCCGGCGTCCAGCCACACTTCCACCTGTTTGGTGCGCATCCGTAGCCCTTTTTGCAACATCAAATTGATGGCGTCAACCAGATAAAACTCGCCTTTGAGTTGCAGATTCTTGTTCATCTGCTCGTCAATGGCTGCCAATAAATCTTGGGCTTCTTTGAAGTAATAGAAGCCCACCACCGCCAGGTTGTTGCTCATGTCTTCCGGCTTTTCGATCAGCCGCTTAACCCAGCCATCCGAATTCAGTTCTGCCACACCAAAGCGACGCGGATCTGGAACGGGTTGCACCCAAGCAAGTGCGTCGGCGCTTTCCTCAAACAGAGTAGAGAGGTCTGTTTTGATCAGCGTATCGGCGAACACAATCATCATCGGGCCGGAGAGGTATTCCTCTGCCAGCTTTATCGCGTGCGACTGGCCGCGTGGGTTATCTTGAGTGACAAAGCGCGCTTTCAGGCTGGGATAGTGGGTTTGGATATGCTCTTCGATTTGTTCACCCAAATAGCCGACAATGGCGATCAGCTCGATATTTTCTGGTTCTGGCAGCGAATCCAGGCTGTCCAACAAATGGTCGAGAACGGTCTTACCTGCCACGCTGACCAGTTGCTTAGGTTTGCTCCAGGTGTGCGGACGCAGCCGCGTTCCCAGGCCAGCCATTGGAATGACGATTTTGAGCGGAGGTCTGGTTGTCATGAATATCCCTTCTTCGCGTAAGTTGATGCGTAACGCCTGGAGCTAATTATAACCTCGCCGGTTTGCGACAAACCAACAAACCTTTGCCAATGGGGACGATCAACGCATCCACACGGACATCGGACATGGCGTTTTGGAGAAAACTTTGAAGTTGATCTTGATGGCTGATGACATTGTCAGCCACGAAGACGCCGCCAGGCGCCAGGTTGGGGATGACCATCTCGTAACATGGTAGGTATAAATCCTTCTCAACATCTAAAAAGCAAAAGGCTACCGGTTGATAGTTCCCTAAATGGTTGCGGGCGTCGTCCTGGATTAATTGCACCCTTTCTGAGACCCCGGCGATGGTAAAAGTTTCACGCGCTAGGCGCGCTTTGTTGGGATCCACTTCAAAGGTAATCAATTGGTCGCCGCGTTCCATGCAAGCCAACGTCAGCCACAGGCTGGAATAGCCCCCGCTGGCGCCGATCTCCAGCACCTGGCCGGCAGGAGCGCTCGCCGCCAGCAGCGCCAGAAAACGCCCCGTTTCCGGAGGAATCTGGCGCAACCGCAGCGCTTTAGGCGTGCCGTCCTGACGGTCGCGAGCATCCACAGCTTCCAGATGCGCCATACGTTCAAGAATAGAAGGGGAAATATGGTGAAACATGTTAGCTATGTCCTAAAACAGGGTGGGGTTGATAGGCCTCTTCCAAATACTGGATTTCTTCGCCGGAAAGGTCAATCTCCAGCGCGGCAACGGCTTCTTCGAGGTGGTGCATTTTGCTCGCTCCCACGATCGGCGCAACCACACCTGGCTTGTGCAACAGCCATGCCAGGGCGATCTGTGCTGTGGAAACGCCGCGGCGCTTTGCCAGATCCGCAGCTCGATCAACAATGGCAAAATCTTCCTCTCTGAAATACATGCTTTGGGCAAAGTCATCCGTTTGGGCGCGCACAGTGTCTCCCCAGTCTTCTCGCTTGCGACTGCCGGCGAGAAAGCCGCGCGCCAGCGGGCTCCAGGGGATCAGCCCAATGCCTTCTGCCAGGCAGAGCGGGATCATCTCGCGCTCTTCCTCACGATAGATCAAGTTGTAGTGGTTTTGCATGGAGATGAAGCGCGTCCAGCCGTGTTGATCGGCGCGATAGAGCGCCTGGGCGAATTGCCAGGCGTACATGCTGGAAGCGCCGATGTAGCGCGCCTTGCCGGATTTGACGACATCGTGCAGCGCCTCCAGGGTCTCCTCGATGGGCGTTGTGGGGTCGTAGCGGTGGATCTGATACAAGTCCACATATTCCACGCCCAGCCGTCGCAAGGAAGCGTCAATGGCATTCAGGATATGAACGCGGGAAAGGCCGCGCTGATTGGGGCCCGTCCCCATGGGGAAGAATACTTTGGTGGCGATGACCACTTCTTCACGGCGGGCGATCTCGCGCAGCACCCGCCCGGTGATTTCCTCGCTCAGCCCGTTGGAATACATATCCGCGGTGTCGAAGAAATTGACGCCCAGTTCCCGCGCTCGGATGAAAAAAGGGCGGCTTTCTGCTTCGTCCAGCACCCAACGCCGCCAGGTTGGCGAGCCATAGGTCATGGTACCCAGGCAAATGCGAGAGACCTTCAAGCCGCTGCGGCCTAGATTTACATACTCCATGCAGCCTCCTCAGCAAGAATTTATCCCGTGGTTTCCATGCTTTGCAGTGTGTCTTCGATCAAGCGCACCGCCTCGCCCAATGTTTCGGCGTCGAAAGCCAGGCGCGCCCCAGCCGCTTTATATAGTTCGGGTAAGGTGACCGTGCCGCCCAGGCTCAGGGCGTAGCGATATTGTTGCAAGGCTTTCTTGGGATCGTTGAGCGAATTGCGCCACACTTGCACTGCGCCCAATTGCGCCAGTCCATATTCCACATAATAGAAAGGAGAGCGATGAATATGCTGTTTACGCTGCCAGCCGGTCATCGCTTCGTCTTCCAGCCCGCTCCAATCCACACCGGGCATAAAGCGCTGCCATAGTTCCAGCCATTTGGCGTCGCAGTTTGACGCCTCCACCGCTTCGGCTTCATGGGTGTACGCCCAATGTTGAAAAGCGTCCACAACCGCCATATACGGCCAAAATGCCAGTAAATGCTCTAGATGGGCAATGCGGAAGCGGCGCGCCTCGGCAGGAGAGTAAAACCCATCGGGTTCAGCGTCCAAGTATGGCGAAGCCAGTAGCTCCATCGCCATCGAAGCCACCTCGGCGAACTCCAGGCCAGGGATGCGTTGCTGCGCATAAGGCAGGCGGAAGCGTTCGAAATTGTGAAACGCATGCCCAGATTCATGCAATATGGTGCGCACATCCGAGGAAAGCCCGACGGCGTTCATGAAGATAAAGGGTCTCTTTAACACCGGGTAAGCCGTGCAATATGCGCCGGGTGCTTTCCCTTTATGGTTATCCAGGTCAAGCAGGTTTTCTTCCCGCAGGATGTGAAAATAATCTCCCAATTGCGCGTCCACACGGCGAAAGGCGGCCTCGGCTTTGACCGCCAGATCTTCCACATCTCCGTACCCCGGCAACGGCGGCAAATCCAGCGGATATAATTCCAGGTCAAGATCCCAGGGGCGCAAACGGTCTAAGCCCATGCGCTGCCGACGGCGTTCGTACATGCGCGTTGCCGCAGGGACGACCTCCTGTTCAATGGCGTGTTGCAATTGGAGGCAGTCCTCCACCGAATAATCTAACCGCAGCATCTGCTTCCAGCGATAGGCGCGATAATCCGACATGTCCGCGTTTTGCGCCAGGCGGCGGCGCAACTCAAATAACTGCCCCCATAACTCGTTAATGCTTTGGCGGTCGGCTAACTGCCGCTCGGCGGCAAGCCGCCAGGCTTTTTCACGCACTTCCCGCGCGGGGCTTTGCATCACACGGCGCAACTGCTGCAAGGTCATTTCTTCGCCTTCCCAAGTGACAGCTTGCGCCCCGATGATCTTATTGTATTCTGAGGATAGTTTCCGCTCTTGCGTGAGAAGGGGTAGATTCTCTTCGCGGAAGATTTGCGCTTCGGCGCGCATCTTTCGTAAGGGGAGGGCAAAGCCGGCCGGCTCTAACCCGCTGGCAAGCAGCTTTTCTTTGAGCTGCTGCTCCGCCGCCTGCGCGTTGGGATAGATTTGATCCAGAAAGGCGTTATAGGCGGCTTCCGCCTGGGCGTCGGTTGTATCTACGGTGACCGCCACGTTCAAACGGGCATAGACTTCGCTGATCAAGTCGCTCAGACGCGTCCAATCGGCTAGCCATTCTGCAACATTGTCGGCAGAAAGACGCCGATCGCGCAGCTCCTGAAAATAGGGTTCGATCTCTCGCCAGCTCCAGTTTGAAAAATCATTAGCAGATTGCGGCAATGGGTCAAGCATTCATTGGCTCCAGTTCTTCGATAGTTTGTAAAGCCAGATCTACAGCCTCTTTCAACGCCTGGTCATCGAAGGCCAGCCTCGCCCCGGCAGCTCGATACAGGTCCGGCAATGCCACCGTGCCACCGAGGGACAACGCCCGACGGTAGGCGGCGACTGCGCCTGGAGCGTCTCTCAATGAGTTGTGCCACACCTGGAATGCTCCCAATTGAGCCAGTCCGTACTCGATATAATAAAACGGCGATTGAAGAATGTGCAATTTGCGCTGCCAGCCGGTCGCCATTTCCTCTTCCAGGTCGCTCCAATCTACGCCGATCATAAAACGCCGCCACAATTCGCTCCACTTTTGATCGCAGTTGGACGGATCGAGGGCTTCTGCGGTGTTCTCATAGACCCAATGTTGAAAAGCGTCCACTACAGCCATGTACGGCCAGAAAGCGAGCGTTTCTTCCAGATGAGCGATGCGGGCGCGCGCCGCTTCTGCTGGAGAATAGAAGCCGCCGGGGTTCGCGAGGTATTTCGCCCCCAACAATTCCATGCTGGTCGAAGCGACTTCGGCGAATTCCAGCGCCACTTCTTTCTGCTGGGCGTAGGGTAGATGGGCGATTTCAAAAACGTGGAAGCTATGACCACCTTCATGAAGCAGTGTTTGTACATCATCATGAATGCCCACAGCGTTCATGAAAATGAATGGCCGCTGCGAGGCAGGGAAGTCTGTGCAATAACCGCCTGGCGCTTTCCCTTTGCGATTCCCTAAATCCAGCAAACCCTCTCGGCGCATAACTTCGAAGTAGGCACCTAATTGAGGATCAATGGCTTGAAAAATCTCTGCCACGCCTTGCTCCAATTGCCCGACATCCTGAAAGGGGCGCAACGGTGGGCGCAATTGGGGGTCCACCTCCAGATCCCACGGGCGCAAGGTCTTCACACCCAGCCGCCGACGCCGCTTTTCATACAAATGCTGCACGGCGGGGACGACCACTCTTTCAATAGCTTGATGGAAGCGGGCGCAATCTTCAGGCGTGTAATCGAAACGCAGCATCTGCTTCCAGCGATAATCGCGATAATTGGGCAAACCAGCGTTTTTTGCCAGTTGCGTCCTCACCTCTAGCAATTGACGCCAAAGATCATTAATCGCCTGGCGGTCGGCGAGCTGTCTCTCAATGGTCATGCGCCAGGCGCGTTCGCGCTCTGTTCGCTCCGTTTCTTGCAGGAGAGGGCGCGCCTGTAAGATGGTGATTTCTTTGCCCTTCCAGGAAATAGTTTGGTCACCAATCAAACGATCGTATTCGGCGTTTAGCTTTAGCTCCTGGGAAAGTAGCGGTAAATTGTCGGGATGAAAGATTTCCGCCTGAGCGCGCAGGTTGCGCAGAGGGATTTCAAAGCCTTTCGGCTCCAGACCGCTGGCGATGAGCTTTTTCTTGAGTTTCTGTTCAGCAGCCTGCACCTGAGGTTGAATTTCATCCACAAAGTAGTCATAGCGCTTTTTCGCCGCTTCATTGGTCGTGTCAACCGTAATGGCAACATAATGGCGCTGATAAGCTTCGTAAATCAATTCAGCGATGCGCGACCAATCCGCCAGCCAAGCATCTACGTTGGCGGCGTCCAGTCTGCGATTTTCTAGCTCCTGATAATATGGTTCGATCTGCGGCCAGTTCCAATTCATGAACTCAACCGCGCTTGAAGGTAAAGAAGCGATCATAGAGTGAGCCTGTTTGAATGGGGTTTCGAAAGAGGGGGTTGATGCAGATGCCATTCGGAGACAAGTTGATAGGCGTGGGCTATCTGTAAGAGGCGTTCTTCCTGAAAATGGGCAGCCATTAATTGCATTCCGATGGGCAACCCCTGGCGGTCAAAGCCCACTGGAAATGTCACCGCGGGAACGCCGGCCAGATTGGCGGGCAAAGTAAAGATATCTTCCAGATACATAGATAACGGATCGTCGGCGTGTTCGCCAATACGGAAAGCCGTAGTGGGCGTCGTCGGCGCGGCGATCACGTCAACCGATTGAAAGGCG
The DNA here is from genome assembly GCA_020724505.1 of Anaerolinea thermophila. Classification (GTDB taxonomy): domain Bacteria; phylum Chloroflexota; class Anaerolineae; order Anaerolineales; family UBA4823; genus RBG-16-57-11. Next base: position 1,368 of record DYGV01000052.1, on the reverse strand, counting down.
CGTTCGAATTCTTCTTTGATGAGAGTGCGCGCCTTCTGCGCCTGACCATAATAGGCTTCATAGTAACCTGCCGAGAGAGCATAAGCGCCCAACATGATTCTGCGTTTGACCTCTGCGCCAAACTTTCCCCCGCGGGTTTTGTAAAAGACATCCCACATGCTGGAGGCGTTTTCTGTGCGCGCTCCATAGCGCACGCCGTCATAGCGCGCCAGGTTCGCCGAGGCTTCGGCAGGGGCGATCAGATAGTACACCGGCAGCGCGTAAGGAGTGTATCTTAGGTGAATAATTTCGACGGTCGCTCCGAAAGACTCCATCTGCGCAATGGCCTGGCGGATGGAGGTTTCAACTTCGGACTGAATGCCCGAACCCGCAACGGCGGTATGGAAATATTCATCTGGGATGCCAATGCGCAGCCCTTTCAGCGCAGTTCCTGGGGTTTGATCCAGCTTGATGGAATTCAGCGGCAAATCCACGCAGGTTGAGTCTTTGGGGTCGTGACCTGCGATGCGTTGATATATCAGGGCGACCTCGGCGACTGTCTGCCCAAAAACACCCACAGTATCCAGGGAAGAGCCGAAAGCCACCAGCCCAAACCGCGACACCCGCCCATAGGTGGGTTTGAGGCCAACAACGCCGCAATAAGAGGCTGGTTGGCGCACGCTGCCGCCTGTATCGGTGCCTAAAGCGGCTGGCGCCATGCGCGCCGCCACTGCTGCTGCGCTGCCGCCGCTGGAGCCACCCGGCACACGCTCCGGGTCCCATGGGTTGCGGGTGGTCCCAAAAGCCGAATTTTCGGTGGAGGAGCCCATGGCAAATTCATCGGTGTTGGTTTTGCCCAACAGGAGCACGCCGTCCTCCAACAGCCGCTCAACGGCAGTGGCCGAATAGGGGGGAACGAAATTTTCCAGGATGCGCGAGCCGCAGGTGCAGCGCACCCCAGCCGTGCATAACACATCCTTGATAGCCAGTGGAATGCCGCAAAGGTGCGGCAAATCGCCGTGAGGGGCTTTGCGCCATTCGCTCAATCGCGAATCCGCCTGATTGGCTTGCGCCAGAGCTAGTTCTGGCGTCGGCGTGATGAATGCGTGTAGTTGTGGTTCCAGCCGTTCGATCTGATCCAGATAAGCCTGAGCAATCTCGCGGCTGGATAATTCCCCGCGCCGCAAGGAAAGAGCAAGTTGAGGCAGCGATAGATCAATGATATCCATCATAAAGCGTCTTCAGCAGCGGGAGAGGTTATTCGAATACGGGCGGGATGCGAAATTGCCGATCTTCCGCCTGGGGGGCGTTGTGGAGCAATTCGTCCAGGCTCAATCCGGGGTGTGGAACGTCCTGGCGCAAAACGCTGCGCGGCGGCAAAACACTGAA
>DYGV01000051.1:13794-23286 GCA_020724505.1 Anaerolinea thermophila | reverse complement strand
CTTCAGTTACAGCAGGCGCTTCGGTGGCTGCGGGGGTGGCAGGTTGAGCGCAGCCCGCCAGAATCATGCTGGTGATAACAAGCATGAACAGGAACAGGCGCGTGCTTTGGCGGATAATCATGGCTTTCTCCTCCTTGTGAATAGAAAGCTTATTCATTGATAGTCGCGGCTTTAACCAAACGCAGATTATCTACTCTGCTGCTGATGGTCAAACCTGTTTAGACAAGAGCCTCTTCAGCCAACAGCGATCTATTCTCTTTATGTAAGCTGTGTTGTCTTATTATGTGAATGCTAAAAATTTCGCCTCCTTTCTTTTTATATAAAAAGCGTCCGGAAATTTCCCCCACCTCTAACCATCGAGTTTGGCCTCTTGGTCGAAACCAAGCCCCTAAACTCCCCCTTGTGGCGGGTTGGAATCGGCGAATTCCCGCCGCAGGTGGAAAAAGCCAAACTCCCAGGAGTTAGGGGGATTAAGTGAGAAAGGTAATTTCCGAACATTTTCATATAAATCTTACCAACGAAGTTTGGAGAAGGTTTTATTATTATATCGAAAATAGGCATATTATAAAGATCAAATTGAACGCCCCGCAGGTTTCGAACGAAGGAACCTGCGGGGTGTTGGGCGGTGAATACTCATGAACAGGGTTAATCGCCCCAGGTCAGGGGCTGATATCCCATTCGGCGATATTGAAAAACGGTGTGATGCCAGACAGGCGCACATTGCGCAAGCGGGGCGCTGCTGCCCAAAGATCAGGATCGCTCCATAACCCAAGGAAATAGACGTTATCGAAGATTATCTTGCTGATCTGATGAAAAGTCTGCTGGCGTTGCTGGAAATCAATCTGAGTGGCTTGAAGTTGGAGCAATTTATCCAGCTCTTCGTCGCATAACCACGACCAGTTCTCCCCCAGTTCATTGGCTGAAGGAATTTGCGAGCAAAGGAAGTCGTTGGTGCCTGGATCAGGGTAGTTTTTGGTGCGCGGGGCGTACTGGAAAATATCCAACTGCCCGGTGGCAGTCGGCCCTCCTTCGTTATATCCCTGGAAAAAGATACCTGAATCGTAGTTTAGCAATTCCAGCGTGATGCCCACTTCCGCCAGTTGCGATTTTGCCAGTTGTTGAATCGCCTGACGGATTTCGTTGGTGGTGGTGCCATACGTCAATACCAAATCCACGCCGTCTTTTTCGCGCGTGCCGTTGCCGTCGCTGTCAATCCAGCCAGCCTGATCCAATAGCTGGCGCGCTTTGTCTGGGTCGTAAGGCCATGGCTTTAATCCCGGCGCCATATAGGGAGTGTTGTCCCAATAAGAAGCCACCGGTTTCTGTCCGCCGCCGAGTAAATCTTGAATGATGCGGTCGCGATTCAACGCCATGGCAATCGCCTGGCGTACGTTCAAGTCGCGCAACGCTGGGTGGCCGTTCGTGGGGTCGAGATAGAAAAACCAGCCTTCGCTATAGCCGGAATTAGCCGGGATGATTGTCAGCCCCGCGTTGCGGATGTCCTGTACATATAACGCCGAATTGATCAAGAAAACGGATAAATCCGCCTGCCCGGATTTCAACGCCTGCACTTTAGCCGAATCGTCGGCGACAAAGCGGATGATCACCTCATCCAGTTTAGGGCGACCGAACCAATAGCGCTCGTTGGCAACAAAACGCGCCGATTGCCCGCTCTCCCAGCTTTGAAAGACGAATGGGCCGCAGCCAATGGTTGGGGCGCGGTTCCATTCGGCGTTTTGTAGCGTCCCTTGCGCTTCAAAGATCGGCTGCAGGATATGCGCCGGGAGCAGGCTGTGCCACAAGGCGCTGAGCCATGCAGCGTAGGGCTGCTTGAATGTAACGACCACTGTGCGCTCATCTGGGGCGGAGACGTTTTCGACCTGGTCGTACGGGATGGTTGAGCTCACGCCGTTGTCTGGGTCAATGATCATTTGGTAGGTGAAGACAAAATCCTGGGCGGTGATGGGCTGACCATCCGACCAGAGAATATCGTCGCGCAGCTTCATGGTAATCACCCGTCCGTCTGAAGAGATGCCGCCGTTTTGGGTGGAGGGGATTTCTTTCACCAATTTGGGCTGCGGGTTATTCTGGTCGTCAAAATCCCAGGCGCGACAGTTCCAGATTTGCTGGGTGTAGATGGATGAGAGCGCCTGAGCGTAAATTGGGTTCAAGATATCGAAGTCCTGTACAAACGCGATAACGGCGATTTTTTGTCCACCGGAGGGAATGGAGGTCGCCTGCGACGACTCTTGGGTAGCAACTTCGGGGGTAGCCGCAAGCGTTTCTTGGGCAGGCGGCTGCGTTTGTGCGGGTGAAGCAACGATGCTGGGTGTTGGCTTGCCCGGGGTGCAGCCTGCCAAAGCCAGGCCGATCATCAGCATCACAATCAGGATCATGCCGGGCGTCAATTTTTGTCTCATCAGATTTTCTCCTTCCACGCGCGATTGCGCCGATGTATAATACCCAATCTTTAATTATAAACGAACAAAGCGTATGACCTCTCGATTCGGACAATTCATTCGAGGAATTCAGGCGGAATTACCCATTCTGATTGGGGTGGTTCCGTTTGGCATGATTTATGGCGTGCTGGCGCTTTCGGCGGGCATTCCGCCGGCGGCGGCGCAAGCCATGTCTGCCATTGTTTTCGCAGGTTCGGCGCAAATTGTCCTCACCCAACTTGTCGTCGCATCAACGCCGGCTTTAGTGATGATTCTGACGGTGTTTGTGGTGAACTTGCGACATGCGTTGTATTCCGCTTCCATGGCGCCGCATCTCCAACGTCTGAACCCGTTCTTCAAGTTGCTGTTGGCTTATCTGCTGACCGACGAAGCCTATGCAGTGACGATCTTGCATTATGAAAAAGTTCCCGCGCCAGATGCGGATTGTCCGGAGGATGATCGCCGCCAGTGGTTTTTTCTGGGTGCGGGGCTGGCTTTGTGGTCCTCCTGGCAATTAAGCACCGCGGTGGGTATCTTCCTGGGAGCGATCGTCCCCGCTTCTTGGGAGCTGGATTTTACCCTGGCTTTGACATTTATCGCCCTGGTAGTCCCTACCCTCAAAGACCGTTCTGCCCAGACCGCAGCCGCCACAGCCGGCGTGGTTGCGCTGTTGGCATTTCATCTGCCTTATAAACTGGGATTGATCGCCGCGGCGTTGTTGGGCGTGGGAATTGGCTTGCTGGTCGAGCGAAAGGCGCTGACGCAATGACGACGTTTTGGTGGGTCATGATCGTCTCTGGGTTGGCTACATTTGCCATCCGTCTATCTTTTATCCTGTTGATCGGAGAAAGGGAAGTCGCGCCCTGGGCGCGCCGCGCCTTACGCCTGGTGCCGCCGGCTGTGCTGACCGCGATCATTGTCCCGGAAATGTTGCTGCCAGGCGGCGAATTGGATGTGTCGCTCAGCAATGGACGCTTGTTGGCAGGCGCGCTGGCGGCGCTGGTTGCATGGCGCACCCGCAACGTGGTCTTGACCATTGTGGTGGGCATGGTAGCGTTGTGGTTATTTAAGGCTGTTTTGCCATAACAATTGGTCATGAACGTCCCATAAGTTCGGATTGCAAGAGCCACGCTTCGTAGTTCACGCTGGCTCTTTTTAGAGCACTTGTGAGACGTTTGGTTGTAATCATAGGCTTTTCGTCCTATTTTCGAGGGCGGCGACCGGAGCGTATGCTATAATCTTAAAACTCAGGTTGACTTTGCGCTAACCCGTCGCTTGAACAGGGATGTATTTGTTTCCATAGAAGGATGCAATTGACAGAATCTCAGCAGGCAGTGTTAGGGCTGCCACTAAACGCCTCGGTGTTCCTTGAGGGGCCGGCGGGAAGCGGCAAAACCACCGCAGCCGTCGCCCAACTGATGCAATGGCTGGAACAAGGGACGCCTGGCGAAACAATTTTGCTGCTCGTCCCGCAGCGCACTCTAGCCGCGCCCTACGAATCTGCCTTGCGTTCTCCGCAGGCGGTCGCCGGCGGCCTGGTGCAGGCGCTCACCGTTGGCGGTTTGGCTCAGCGCATGGTTGATTTATTCTGGCCGTTGGCGGCTGCTCAGGCGGGCTTTGCGCATCCCCACGACCCTCCCACCTTCTTGACCCTGGAGACAGCTCAGTATTATATGGCGCATTGTCTGCGCCCTTTGCTGGATGATGGTTTGTTCGATTCGGTGAGCATCACCCGCAACCGTCTCTACAGTCAGTTATTAGATAACCTGAATAAAGCCGCAGTAGTTGGCTTCCCGATAAGTGAAATTGGTCAACGGCTGAAGTCGGCCTGGGTGGGCGAACCCGGTCAACTGCGCGTGTATGATGATGTTCAAACCGCGGTGGACTTATTCCGCCGCTTTTGCTTGGAACATAACTTTCTGGATTTCTCCCTACAAATCGAGGTCTTTTATCGGTATTTGTGGCCGTTGAAGGCCTGCCGTTCCCATTTGTTTTCAACCTATCGTCGCTTGATCTATGACAATGTTGAAGAAGATACCCCCATTGCCCATGACCTGATACGCGAGTGGCTGCCGCAGTTCGATTCTGCGCTTTTGATTTACGATTGGGATGGCGGTTATCGGCGCTTTTTAGGCGCGGACCCCGAATCGGGGTATACGCTGAAAGAGTTGTGTGAGTCATCCATCCAGATTGAAACCTCATTGGTTGCTGCGCCGCAGATGCAATCTCTTACCCGGCGGCTTAGCAAATCGCTCTCGGCACGTCGCGTCCAGGTGGAGGAAGATGAACAGAATAACTCCCTGGCTTTCGAGGCGGTCGAGTTCGATCTGCACCATTTCTTCCCACAGATGTTGGATTGGGTTTGTGAACGCATAGAGCATCTGGTGCATGGCGAAGGTTGCCCGGCGGGGGAGATTGTGGTGTTGGCGCCATTCCTCTCGGATGCGTTACGCTTTTCGTTGATGGAGCGTCTGGCGACGCTGAACATTCCTACCCGCTCGCACCGACCTTCGCGCTCCTTGCGCGAGGAGCCAGCCGTACAGTGCCTGCTTACCCTGGCGATGCTGGCTCACCCTGAATGGGGTTTTCTGCCGACCAAATTCGACGTGGCTTACGCCTTTATGCAGGCTTTTGAGGGGATGGACTTGGTGCGCGCTCAACTGCTCGCGGAAATCGTCTATCGGCGAAAGGATGGATGGCCTGTCCTCTCTTCGTTTGAAGCAATTCGTCCGGAAGTTCAGGAGAGGATCACCTTCCTCATCGGCGAGCGCTACGAACGATTGCGGCGTTGGCTGGCACAGTCCGCAGAACGTAACGATGAATTAGATCATTTCTTTAGCCGTTTGTTTGGCGAGGTGTTATCTCAGCCGGGATTCGGTTTTCACACCAGTTTGGACGCTGGTCGGGCGGCCGCAGGGCTGGTTGAATCGGCGCGCAAGTTTCGCTGGGTGGTCAGCTCGATGTTCGAGTCCGATGGTGCGGCGTTGGGCAAAGAATATTTGTTGATGGTACAAGATGGTCTTATCGCTGCTCAGTATTTGCCCGCCTGGGAGACGCCGGCGCGGGAAGCCGTGCTCCTGGCACCGGCGTACACCTTTTTGATGAGCAATCAGCCGGTGGAGGTTCAGTTTTGGCTGGATATTGGCAGCCGCGCCTGGTCGGAGAGGCTTTCGCAGCCGCTCACGCATCCATACGTGCTCAGCCGCGCCTGGCCGCCTGGTCGCCCGTGGACGGATATGGATGAGCAGGCGTATGAAGAAGAGAGTTTATATCGCATCGTCGTGGGGTTGCTGCGCCGCTGTCGGCGAAAGATTTACCTGGGCTTGAGCGAGTATAACGAACAGGGCTACGAGCAGCGCGGTCGCCTGCTGACGGTGTTTCAACGCGCTTTGCAGTCTGTTCAAACATCGGAGAGGCGCTCTGGGTAGCCTTCGACCTGGGGATTATGCGTGGATAAGATCAGACTGCGGCCAGCTCAGGAAGAAATCATGCGCTATCGGGGCGGTAAGATGGGCATTTCCGCTGTGCCGGGCAGCGGAAAGACCTGGACGCTTTCGTTGCTGGCGGCGGAGATCGTTTCCAGCGGCAAGTTGGCAGAAGACCAAGAAGTGCTGGTCGTGACGCTGGTAAATTCGGCAGTGGATCATTTCTATCAACGGGTGAGTTCCTTCCTGGGGGAGCGCGACTTGATCCCTTATCTTGGGTTTCGCGTGCGCACTTTGCACAGCCTGGCGCACGATATCGTGCGCCAAAGGCCTTCGCTGGTGGGGTTGGACGACAATTTCCAGATCGTGGACGAGCGCGAGGCAAACGCCATTCTGCTGGAAGCGGCGCAGTCCTGGCTGCGCAGCCATCCGGATGAACTGGATGTCTATCTGGATGCGGGATTGAATGAAGCGAGCTTGAATCGAGTGCGCCGCGATGATCTCCCTCCGTTGGTTCGTGATATCGCCTTGAGCTTCATGCGTTACGCCAAAGATCAACGCCTGACGCCGGAACGCCTGCGCCAGCGATTGGACGCCTTGCCCATGAGGCTGCCTCTGGCGGAGATGGGTTTTGAGATTTATCAAGATTATCAGCGGGCGCTGGCATATCGCGGCGCGGTGGATTTTGATGATTTGATCCGCCTGGCACTTCAGGCCCTGGAAACGGACGCGGCATATCTGGAGCGCTTGCGCTATCAATGGCCTTTCATCCTGGAAGATGAAGCTCAAGATAGCAGTCGTTTACAGGAAGAAATTTTGCAGCTACTGGTGGGCAAAGATGGCAACTGGGTGCGTGTAGGCGACTCGAATCAGGCTATCTACGAAACGTTCACCACTGCCGATCCGCGTTTTTTGCGGAACTTTATGCTGCGAGAGGATGTAACCCCTCGCGAATTGCCCAATTCGGGGCGTTCCACGCTGAGCATTATCGCTTTGGCGAACGAACTGGTGAAATGGACACAGGAAGCTCATCCGGTGGAGGCCGTGCGCGACGCGCTGCAAGCGCCACCGTATATTGAGCCAACGCCGCCCGACGATCCGCAACCCAATCCAGACGATAATCCAGACCAGATCCATCTGGTGCGCCGACGTTTCACGCCCGCCGAGGAAATTCAGGTTGTGGCCGATTCGCTGCAGGGTTGGCTGCCAAATCATCCAGATTGTACCGTGGCGGTCCTGACGCCGCGCAATCAGCGCGGCTTTGAGCTGGTGGACGAACTGCGCCGGCGGAATCTTCCTTACGAGGACGGGTTGCTGCGCTCTTCCACTTCCACGCGTCTCTCGGCCGGCGTGATCAGCGATGTGTTTGCTTATCTGGCAGACCCCAACTCGCCGCGTAAGCTGGCTCAGGTTTATCGCGCCTGGCGCAGAGAGGAGAGCAAAAACGGCATATCGCGCAAGAAGGTAGAGCGGGTGATGGAACTGTTGCGAAAAATTGAACGTCTGGAAGATTACCTCTGGCCAACTCCAGAGAGAGATTGGCTGGCGGAGTTGGAAGCAGCCGGTGTGGATGAGCAGATCCTCTCCTCATTGGAGGAGTTTCGCCGTCTGATGCGCCGCTGGCAGAACGCCGCTCTGTTGCCGGTTGACCAGATGGCGCTGGCTTTGGCACAGGATCTTTTCAATGAACCGGTCGAATTGGCGCTGGCGCACAAACTGGCGGCGTTGCTGCGGCAAGCCAGCCAGATGCATCCCAGTTGGCGTTTGCCCGAGATGAGCGAAGAGCTGGACGTTATTGCGCGCAACGAGAGGCGTTTTATCGGTTTCAGCCGCGATGATACGGGTTTTGATCCAGAGAGGTATAAAGGCGTGGTGGTCGTGTCAACCATGCACCGCGCCAAAGGCTTGGAATGGGATCGCGTTTACCTGATGTCGGTGAATGATTACGATTTTCCATCTGCTCAAGAAGGAGATACATATTTCGCCGAAAAGTGGTTCCTGCGCGATCACCTAAACTTAGAAGCGGAGACCCTGGCGCAGCTCAAAGCTGCCCTGGAATTGGATGAATATCGCTGGTACGAAGAGGGGCGAGCCAGCCAGGACGCGCGCCTGGATTACGCCCGTGAGCGGTTGCGTCTGCTTTACGTGGGGATCACGCGCGCCCGCCGTGAGCTGGTGATAACCTGGAACACAGGTCGCGACGGCGACCGCCGGCCTGCTTTACCGCTGGTGGTTTTGCAGGATCTTTGGGAAGTCTTGAAAAATAAAAGCGAGCAAGCATAGATGATGAACGCCTCTTCTCCTCGTTCAGCGCCAACCGATGCTCTTCCAACCGGTTTTTTGTTCAGTCAATCGAACTTACAGGATTACATGGATTGCCGACGCAGGTTCTTACTGCGTTACCTGCTCAATGTGACCTGGCCAGGACTGGAAAGTGAACCGGCGCTGGAAAGCGAGCGCTTTATGCGCCTGGGCGAGCGTTTTCACCGGCTGGCGCAGCAGTATTTTATTGGCGCCCCGCAAGAGGCTCTGGAAAGCTCCATTCGCGAGGACGAATTGCTCCAATGGTGGAGACATTTCGCGCGCTTCGCCAACGGTTTGCGCCAGAATGAATTTATCGCTCCAGAATTTACGGTATCTGCGCCGCTGGAGGGTCATCGTTTGCTGGCAAAATTCGATCTCGTCCTGATGGACGAGGAGGGTAAGTTTATCATCTACGACTGGAAGACCGCTCGCCGCCGCCCACGCCGAGAACGATTGATGGAGCGCATGCAGACGCATGTGTACCCATATTTATTAGCGCGCTGTGGAGCCGGTTCTCATCATAGTGGAGCGATCCCGCCTGAATCCATAGAGTTAATTTATTGGTTTCCTTCGTTTCCCGATCAGCCGGAGCGGATCGCTTATAGCGTCGCTCGTTTTGAAGCCGATCATGCCTTGCTAACGAACATAATACGCGAGATTAAACAAGCGGCTCGCAGCCTTATGGGGGCGCAGCTCGGTAGCCTGCGCGCCGAAGAAATATTCAACTCGGCTTTTCCTAAGACCACGCAGAACGAACGCTGCGCCTATTGCGTTTACCGTTCGCTGTGCGATCGCGGCGAGCGCGCCGGCGATTTTGACGCCGAGGCGGCGGAAAGCGAAACGGAAGATTTTGAAGTGCATATAGATTTCGAGCAGGTCGCTGAGATTGCATTCTAAATCCCTGCCAGACTGAGAATCTTATCATGCAAAGGATGGCATTGGATGGCAATCACGCAGTATGAAGATTTCGTGATCCAGGCTGGCGATGTGGTTCTGGATGAACAAAAGCAATTGCATTCGTTTTCGGTGCAGGTCTTCGATTCACCGGTTGGGCAAGGGGAGCGTAAGGAGTACATCGAAGCACCACTTGATCTCACTCAGCGTTTGGATCAATATTTCAGCCGTCAACTGGATCAACAGTTCGCCCAGCAGATTACCCTGGGTGTTGCGCTGGCGAATTTACTCTTTCCTCCCGCCGCGCGACAGATGTTCTCAGCCAGTCTGCTGCGCCTGAGCGAGGGGCAAGGGCTGCGTCTGCGTTTACGCCTAGCGGATGAATTGGGCGCGCTCCCCTGGGAGATGGTTTACCTGCAAGAAGCGCGCGG
>DYGV01000051.1:0-13763 GCA_020724505.1 Anaerolinea thermophila | reverse complement strand
CGAGCTAACCGCCAGCGGATTTCTGGCTTTGGACACGCGCGTCTCTATCGTGCGCGATTTTCCACTTCCCTTTCCACCAGATGTTGAACACACCCCACCTGCGAAACGAAGCGTACTGGTGGCAATGGCTGCTCCGCGCGGCTTACCTGCGCTGCCTAATTTACCGCAAGAACAGGCGGCGCTTAAAGCTGCTTTGGGCGGCATCGCAGGTCTGGAAGCTACCTTTTTACCAGATTACGCTGCCCTGCCAGAGCAACAAGCGGCGCGTGGCGCCACCGTGCGCGCCATGAGCGAAACATTGTTGCTCAGACCGCGCACCGACATTTTTCACTTCGGCGGGCATGGCGTTTTTCGCGCCGTAGCCCCGGAGCGAAGCGAAGCTTCGGCGCATATCGGAATGATCGCCCTGGAAGATGAAAACGGCGATTTAGACGCCTTGCCTGCCGATCGCTTGAGTGAAATCTTGCGCAGTCAGGGCGTGCGCTTGGCGCTTTTCACCGCCTGCCAAACGGGGCAGCGAGACGCATCAGCAATATGGAATAGCATCGCGGTTGCGCTTCTCAAAGCGCGCTTGCCGGCGGTGGTTGCCATGCAGTCCAAACTGCGCGATGATCTGGCACCGGTCTTCAGCGGTGTATTTTATCGCGCTCTGGTGGCCGGTTACCCATTGGATTATGCGGTCGCCGCCGGCCGTATGGCGCTGCGCAACGCGGCGCGGGATGACGCTATGGACTGGAGTGTGCCTGTGTTGTATCGGCGTAGCGGCGATTTTGCCCTCTTTCAACCAGTCAACAACTTGCTGGCCCGCCGGCAGGCGGAGCAGGAATTGCCAGAGATGATTAACGTGCGGGTGAATCAAAATATCGGTCAAGTGTTCGGCGCGGTGATCGGCGAATTGCACGGGGATATAGAAAATATCACCTCTTTCGAAGAGGATTTGGAGAGAGGAAAGTCCGCCGCCGGGGAAATCGCTCAACCGTTAGAGCAGGTTTGTCCAGCGTGTGGCCATGCCAATCTGGCGGGGACAAATTATTGCGAAATGTGCGGCACAGCGCTTGCAGCCTCGCGCCGTTACTGCGCTCAGTGCGGGCAGCTTGTTTCTTTAAAGGCAAACTTCTGCCTGCGCTGTGGAGCGAAACTGGAGCCATATAGCGATTGAGCGCTTTGGACGTCCCGGAAATGCACGAACAAATTTCTAAGGTGAAAACAAGGGAAAAAGTGCTATACTTATTTTTTGAACAACTACCCTGGAAGCTCCGAGCGGCTTTTTGAGCTTCTCGGAACGATGTATAAGGAGTAGAGCGAATGGAGAATAATCAAAAGAAAAACCGAGCCCGCCCGCTGATGGTTTTGTTTAGCCTGGTGATGGCGTTGACCTTGCTGGTGAGCGCTTTACCGCAGGCTTCGGCGGGGGCGCAAACCTGTAAATTTAGACATACGGTACAACAAGGGGAAACACTGTCGTACCTGGCAGATCTCTATCAGGTTACCGTGGAAGAGATTGCCAAAGCCAATAACCTTCAGCCGCCATACGTCATTGTTGCTGGCACCGTGTTGTGCATTCCGGGCGGCGTCAAACCTGGCGCTGGCACGGCGACGCCGACCGGTAAGCAAGAAAAGGCTGCCCCCACTTTGACCATCTTCCCTGGTCTGAATGCAGTGTTTGTCTCGGTGGAAAATTTCCTGCCGAAGACCTCCTATTACGTGCGGCTTCATCCTTACGGAACGAGCGCATCTTATCGCATTGGCAATTTCACCACCAACAAAGAGGGTGATTTCGCCGATTGGTTCCGGCTGCCTCCGGATGTGCCCCGCACATTCCAGATGCAGGTGTGTGTGAAGAACGTCTGGACGGACGCCGTTTCTTGCGCTAAATACGACGACGCTTATCCCTGGCTGGATGCGTTGGTGCGCATTCGCTGTCAAAAAGAAGGCCGATAGCTGAGCCATCGGCGCGCAGCTTGCGTTGAAAATTATCCGGACGGGCGGCAGCCCGTCCTTTTTGTTGTTCGCGAGCTAAGAATGGTACAATTTGTGTATGAATCTTCAGGCGATCCTGAATAGCCAAAGCGCGGGTAAGTTAGCATTCCATTTGAGCCGCAAATTGCCACCCAAATTCGGATACTGGATTGCTAGAGTGATCGCTAGATGGATCGCCGCGCAGCGCGATACGCCGTTGGTTCAAGCGATCCGAGCTAACCAATGGGTGGTCAGCAGCGGGATGCCGGGCGGCGCATCCTTGACGGCGGATCAGCTTGATCAGGCTGCGCAAGAAACATTGACTTATGTGGCTTTGGCTTTCTATCAACTCTTCCGCAATTTCGAATCCCCTGAGGCGCTTCAACAGCTTGTCTGTCTCACTCCGCAGGTGGAAGAAATCATCGCCCGCTCGCAGGAGGGTCGTCGCGGCGTTTTAGTCGCCGGCTTACATGTGGCGGGTTTTGACCTGGTGGCGCAGGCGGCGGCGTTACGCGGTTTCCGCGGCCTTGCCCTATCTCTACCACAAGCCGATGGGGCGGTTGAATGGCAGCACACTTTTCGGCGGCGGTCGGGTTTGGAAATTCTACCGGCAAATGTCGCCAACCTGCGTCAGGCGGCACGCCGCCTCTCGCAAGGCGAGACGATCTTGACGGGCATTGATCGTCCAATGCCGGATTTGAAATATCGCCCTTTTTTCTTTGGCCGACCTGCACTTTTGCCCACGCATCACGTCTATCTGGCGCTGAAAGCCAACGCGCCGGTGGTCGTAATAGGCGCAATGCTAAAGCCAGACGGACGATACCATGTTTTGTCTTCCGACTACATTCAGCTAAAACCTTACGAGGATCGCGCTCAAGAGATGGTGTGCAACGCCGAGCGGCTTCTGGAGGCGGCGGAGGAAATCATCCGCCAGGCGCCGCGTCAATGGGCGGTGCCGCATCCGGTCTGGCCGGAGGTTTTTTCGGAAAACCCGTATTTATTGCGCGGCAAAAAGTAAGCACCTTCGTATATTGATGATAGAGGTGATTGATGCCTGACATCCGTTCCCACCGCAGAGTATTGGATACCTTCACAGGACCTGTCGAACGCCCAGTATTACAATGGTTGGCGGCGCATATGCCCTCCTGGATAACGCCGGATATCCTGACAGGCATCGGCGTCGTTGGAGGGATTATCATCTTTGCGAGTTATGGGTTATCGGGGTTGAGTCGCAACTTTCTTTGGTTAGCCAGCCTGGGTTTTGTCGTGAACTGGTTTGGCGATAGCCTGGATGGTACTCTGGCGCGTTACCGCAAGATCGAACGTCCCGTTTATGGGTTTTATATTGACCATGCGGTAGACGCCTATATTGAAATCATGATTTTTTTGGGATTAGGGCTTTCCCCTTATGTCCGTTTTGACCTGGCTTGTTTGGCGTTGGTTGGTTATCTATTATTGTCGGTCTTAGTATTTATTCGTACCTGCGTGAAAGGCGAGTTCACTCTTTCTTATGGCAGGCTGGGACCAACCGAGGCGCGCCTGATTGCCATTTCCGCTAACACGCTGGTTTATTTCATTGGCAATCCGTTTATCACTGTTGGACCATGGACGCTGACCGTGTATGACTGGATCGCCGTATTTGTGATTTTGCTCCTGATAAACATTGCCGTTTTCACCACCATTCGCCAGGGCAGGTTGCTGGCAGAACAGGACACCAAAGCCCGGCTGGAAAAAGCTGCGGCTGCGCAGAATGTCCCCTCGGCGGGCAAAATCAGCCATAATTGACCGACCCATCGGTCGGTAGTTTCCTAATGATGTCTATGGGGTTGAACATGTGGGGAAATGCAATCACCAAAGTGACGCGCAGGGCGGCAATCTTGGCTGAAATGCTCTTTTTGCTTAGCGCGGTCGTTGCAGAAGCGCGAGCGGGTCCTACGCTGGAGTTGCCAAACTGCCAGCCGTTATATGCCGAATATGCCGACTCCCCCGACGGGATGCGCACTCTAATAGATCCTGCACTGCGTTCCGAGCTAGAACTTACTGCGCATTTACAAAAAATGACGCAATTGCATGAGTGTCTCTCACAAGGGGCCTCCGACCGATCGGAGTTTGAGCACAGACTTTTGATATATAGTGAGTATTTTCTGATCTTTGCCGGAGGGTACCAAAGCACTGAACTTACTTC
The DNA here is from genome assembly GCA_020724505.1 of Anaerolinea thermophila. Taxonomy (GTDB): domain Bacteria; phylum Chloroflexota; class Anaerolineae; order Anaerolineales; family UBA4823; genus RBG-16-57-11. Next base: position 9,619 of record DYGV01000051.1, on the reverse strand, counting down.
CAGTCTAAGTCTGATTGATTTTGAGTTATCTGATGATCCGGCGATTGTAAAGCTGCGGGATGAGGTGGGGATACCGCCGCCTGAAGGTTATGTGTTCGTGCGTTTCTATCCGGATCGTCAACAACTGCCAGACTTGTTGAAGCCAATCTTCACCAACCCAAACATTGCAGGCGTTACAATACTGACGCGCTATATCGCCATTCCCGGCGCAGTTTCTTCCACTGCCACAGACCAATTGCTCTGGACACGCTCTATATCAAAGACCGTTTCACATGAACTGGTTCATGCATACATCAATGCGACATTGCGACCTGACAGAATTGATCAGTTGCCGCTTTGGTATCACGAAGGGTTGGCAATCTATTTCAGCGGCAGTGGGAAGACGGATACGATTGTCACTCCCTATTACACATTACAAATCACCTCGCCAGCAGACTATCGCCAGTATGATCTGAATTTCAAATATTTAGAAGCTCACCTGGGGAAGGAAAATTTACATCGGGCGATCTATCAATCTCACCGAAAGGCGGATGCGACGATCCTATTGAAGGATTTGAGCATTCAAGATGCATCGCAATTGGCTGAACTGGCAAATGCTTGGCAGCAGCGCAAATGGCGGGAACAAATCATCCTTGTTTCAGCCGGGCTTCTGGTTTTAGGGTGGATGTTCAGCCGTTTCGCGCCAGAAGTAGAATGCGTGTGTGGACGCCAGGGAGGGCGAAAAGATTTCGCTTCTGGTTACTGTCCTAACTGCGGGCGTCGAGTTTTCCTGCCGCCTTCTGCGTTTCGTCGTATATTCTCTCTTGCCTGGCCGATTTGCGAAGTATGTAAGAAGCGATTTTGGCGCACACCAGGCCGGCGACCTTTAGCGGAGCCGATAAAAATTTGGACGGATCACAAGGGGGGTAAACGATTCGAACAACCAACGTTGGTTTACGTGCGAAACGCTTGCCCGGGCTGCCAGAGTCGCAGCCTCCAGTTGGAAGAAACGCGCCGGCAGCAGTTGCAAGCTGAGATGCAGCAGTTTTATCATTCTGCCGTTTCATTTTATCGGCAGTGGTTGCTCGATGCGCCGGTTTATCCGGTCTTGCCTCCAAGAATTGAGAGTAAAACTGAAACACTCGAACTGGAACAAGCAGTGCAGGTTTTCGCTCGGATTGCTTTCCATGCCCGCTATCCAACGGAGGTGAAGACTGATCTGCCATTTTATTGGACGACGCGAGGAGGGCCAGATTCTTTGAACGTTGCTCCGAAAGATTATCGAGACGTCATCGCTGCCCGAACTTACATATCCGGCGTGGAGATTGAACTCGTTGGTTCAATCTATCGTTTGCCGCCCGACTACATTGTGATTCAATGGGAATAGAGGGATCAGCCCCATACAGTCAGTCGGCAGCTAGATTTGGCAAAAGAAAAGTTTATCTATTCTCTTAAAACAAGTTGTTCGGCTAATGCGATGGCCCCTAAAACGCCAGAACGAGCGCCAAGACCAGGCGGAACAATGTATTCGTCCACGTGTTCCAGTATGGCTGGTGATTGGACATAGCCGTTGAGCAGCCGAACAACTTCCTCTCGGACGCGGGTGAACAGTTGCTGATTAGCCATCACCCCTCCGCCGAGGATGATCTTGCGCGGCGAAAAGGCGACCACCAAATTAGACACTGCCAGGGCGATATAGCGCGCTTCTAATTCCCAGGCAGGGTGATCTTTGGGCAGGGTCTCACCGCGCCGCCCCCAACGTTTCTCCAAAGCCGGTCCGGCGGCTAAGCCCTCGAAACAATCGCCGTGATAGGGGCACCACCCTGGAAACGGGTCTGCCTGCCAGTCATGCGGCAGGCGCATATGACCCATCTCTGGATGCACCAGCCCATGGATGGGTTTGCCGTTGACAATTCCACCGCCGCCGATGCCAGTGCCGATAGTCAGGTACAGACATGGATCAGCGCCTTGCCCCGCTCCCCAGCGATACTCTCCCAAAGCTGCCCCGTTCACATCAGTATCCAGAATCGCGGGCGTCTTGAGCGCGTCCGACAAGCGATGGAGAATATCTGTCTGCGCCCACCCCGGTTTGGGGGTAGTGGTGATATAGCCGTAGGTGGGAGAGCTGGTATCCAGATCCACGGGGCCAAAACAGCTAATCCCTAAAGCGGAGATCGGGTAACGGCGGGAATTTCGCTGAAAGAAATCAATCACCCTACCCAACGTCTCTGCAGGCGTTGTGGTTGGGAAGCGCGTTTCGGCGCGGATGTCATCCGGCTTGCTGGCAATGATACAAACGAACTTTGTCCCTCCGGCTTCAACTCCGCCAAATAGTGTCATATCGCCTCCCGATGGCGCGCAAATGTCCTGGGATACATCTTTTTGTGAGACGAGACTGGCTGCTGGATGAGCATCGCTAAAGATTATACCCAATTCTGACCGATGGAACTTTATCTCGTCGGTTCTCGTCTTATCGCCTAGGAGAATGTTTTTGTATATAGAAATAAGGAGTGTCGGCGATGATCAGATGGATTCGCTTGCTGCTCGTGTTGACCTTTCTTAGTTCCGTTTTTGGGCTAACGCCGGCGGCGGCGCAGCTCGGCTCGCCGGTTGCAGATGAACCCCCTCCACCTTTGCCGAATGCTTTGCAAGATTCAAATCATATTTATTTGCCCATGGTTGTGCGCTCTTTTCCCTACACGATCAGTGGGCGAGTGACGGATGCCAATCAGCAGCCGTTATCTGGCGTGGCAATCACCGATAACATCGGTCGAACCGCGGTGACGGATAGCAGCGGGGTTTATACGTTGGCAGTTGACGTTGGCGACTACTCCATCGCGCCATCGAAGGATGGTTACATCTTTTCGCCATCTGTGCTGGATGTCCGCGTCAATGGCAATGTCGCCGGTCAGGATTTTTCGGCGGTGGCAAATTGTTCCGAAGCAGTGACGAATGGGGGATTTGAAAGCAGCGCCTGGTGGGATCTGCTTCAGGGTGATTATCCCGCCTCTTATTCGACCCTCAGGGCGCACAGCGGGTTACGCTCCGTCCGCGCCGGCATCGTCAATTCTCTGGATAACCGCCTGGCCTACTCATTTGTGCGCTCACCGGCGATTTCCATTCCCTCTGGCGCCAGTTCGGCTGTGTTGCGACTGTGGCTCTTTCCCATCACAACGGAAAGCGTCGTCGCTTCTCGGCAAGGCGTCGAGGAGGGCAATTCGGCTTTCGGGGATACGACCGTAATGTACGACGCGCAATATGTGCGGGTGTTGAACGTCAGCGATGAGGTGATCGGCACGCTGTTATACATTCGCAGCAACAACTCCGCCTGGAGTTACCACCAGTTTGATCTATTGCCTTTTGCTGGACAAACTGTGAAAATCGAGATCGGCGCGTACAACGATGGCACAGAGGGCGTGACCGCGCTTTATGTAGATGATGTCTCTCTTCAACTCTGCGCAGGCTCGCCGCCTCCACCTGCTCCAGCGGATGATTGCACCAATCGCATTGCCAACAGCGGATTTGAGTATAGCGGCTCGTGGAATATTCCCATCACGCCATACCCGGCGGGTTATTCGTATGACTATGCCCACACTGGATCTCGCTCCATGCGCACGGGCATCCCTCTATACACCTATTCCAATGTGTATTCCTATTCGGACGCCTGGCAGACGATCTCTATCCCAGCCGGGGCGACCAACGCCCGACTGAAGATGTGGTTATACCCCCGCAGCGAAGAGGCAACAGCCAGCACGGATAAAGACGAAGGCGATCAGGCTTTGGCAGTGGGAGCGCCGCAAGAGGGGACGGTTTGGGGCGAATCGCCGCTGGCGCCAAATTCACCGGACGCTCAGTATGTTCTGCTGCTCAACCCCTCCACCGGCGCAATCTTGCAAACTTTGGTCTGGTGGACGCCGCGTAATTCAACGGGGTGGTTATATCGCGAATTTGACCTGAGCGCCTACGCTGGTCGGTCTGTACGCATCCAGTTTGGCACGTACAACGACGGTTATGGCGGTCGTTCGGTGATGTATGTAGATGATGCTGTCTTAGAAGTCTGCGCTGTTCCGCCGCCGACCACCTGCACCGAGCGAATTCTCAACGGCGGCTTCGAGACCAATGCAGCCTGGTACATCCCCTTGACGAACTTCTCGGCTGGGTATTCCACCTGGCTGCGCCGCACCGGATTGCGCTCGATGCGTACAGGGATTGTGTACGCTTACCACAACCGTTATTCTTACTCGGATTTCCGCCAGGTGGTGACCATCCCGGCGGGTACGCGCACCGCCACGCTGAACTTCTACGCTTACTCGATGAGCAGCGAGCCGTATAGCGACGCGCTGCTTGCCGAACGACCCACTTCCGGCGATTTGGCGATGGAAGCCGCGGCCGGCGATGTGCAATATTTGCTGGTGCTGGATCGCTGGGGCAATTGGATTGATACTCTGCTCTGGCGGCGCAGCAATGAGCAGTACTGGCGCAACTTTGTCTATAACTTGAACCGCTACATTGGCTCTACCATTATGCTCCAGTGGGGTACATACAACAATGGCTGGGATGGCGTGACAGCTATGTATGTGGATGATGTATCTTTGCGGGCATGCCCGTAAGGTTGAAGGGAGCCTGGCCAACCAGGATGGCCTCCCTGCTTGTTGGGCCAGGCGGCGACAGCGACTGGAAGTCGCCGCCTGGAGATGCACAAAGTCGGCTGCGCCGACTATAGCCCGCGCCCGGCGTGCTTTGTAACCCCAGGCGTCGGTTTCTAACCGATGCCGGACTCCGGCGCTTCTCAATGGTCTAAAAACGCAATTGCTTTTTAGACTGATATTGTCTATAATAACAACGGATTAACAATGGGGGAACGGGAAAAATTTGGATTTCTTTAGGCGAGGAGGAATAACGATGGCAAGCAAGAGGATCCTGCGAATATGTTTTGACCGCGTGCTTGAAGGCGAGCAGCTCCAGAATGCCCTCCGGGCGGCGTTTGAAGAGCGATTTGAAAACCCTCCCATCCTGCCGCCCCGCGCCGCTTCGGCGCCGCCGCCCACGCCGTTTGAACTGGCGCTGCTGACGCGTTCGCTTTGGAAACCCGGGCGTACCCTGCATGTACGCTTCCTGGATGGCGAGCCGGTCGTTCAGCAGAAGGTTGAAGCTATTGCGCACATGTGGGAAGATTTCGCCAACATCAAGCTGATGTTTGATAATGACCCGAACGCGGAAATACGCGTTTCGTTCACTCTGGGGGCAGGGTCATGGTCTTATTTGGGCACGGATGCGTTGACCATTCCCCCAAATATGCCCACCATGAACTACGGCTGGCTGCATCCGAACACCCCAACTCAGGAATATCATCGCGTGGTGCTGCATGAATTCGGTCATGCTCTGGGATGCATTCATGAACATCAAAATCCTGTCGCCAATATCCCCTGGAACAAAGAAGCGGTTTATCGCGCCTACGGCGGACCGCCCAACAATTGGACGCGCCAGCAGGTGGATGTTAATCTGTTCCAAAAATATAGCCAAAATCAAACCCAATTCAGCGAGTTTGATCGCCAATCCATCATGTTGTATCCTATCCAGAAGGAGTTAACCGATGGTGTGTTTGAGGTGGGTTGGAATTCGGCGCTCTCAGAAACGGATAAGGCTTTCATCAGCCACATGTATCCGAAGGAAGAAAAGGGCGCGGTGGAGTTGACCATTGGCGCAGCACCGGCGCAGGCGGAGATTGGCGCGCATGGCGAGGAAGACCTGTTCACTTTCAGGGTGACCAGCGGCGGCAATTACATTATTGAGACCAGCGGGCGGACGGATGTGGTGATGGGGTTGTTTGGCCCCGACGATTTCACCAGGCAGATTGGTCAGGATGATGACAGCGGTTTGGGGCTGAACGCCAAGATCAGCCGTTTTCTGGATCCTGGCGAGTATGCGGTGCGGGTGCGCCATTTTCGCCCGCGCGGCGTGGGGAAATATGGGATTGCAGTGACGCGCAGCAATTAATCGGGTTATATTCATCGGGGGGCTGCGACGAATCAAGCGGGTCTTGACCTAGGAGGAAGGATGCGACCAAGCGAAAAGACCACCGAGTTAGCGCGTCAGATCCTGGCGCGCCATGAGCGCCAGCAACGACCTTATATTCTATTTTTGGGTCAGGCATGTGCAGAGGCGGCGGGCGTGCCCAATAAGTATGAGATCGCCCGCCAGGTGTTCTCAGATCCAGATCTATCTCGATCGTACTTGCAAGACGAAGAACGAGCGGATCGCGCCGCCGTATTGCAAGCGTTTGATGAACTTCTGGAAGAGATGACCACCGGTCAACGTTATCGGATGTTGCAAAGTTTTTACGCCAGCGTCCCGGTGCCGTCTTTCTACCAGGATTTGGCTTTGCTGGTTAAAGCCGGCTTTTTTGAACTGATCGTGACCACGAATATTGATAATTTGCTGGAACAGGCTTTCAGCGGCGCGGGTTTGATAGCGGACCGGGATTACCTGGTGCAGGTCTTGGGCAGTCAAGAGGAATTGCCCTGGCGCTCAAAAATTACGCAGGAAAGCGAGCCGCCGGTGCGCGTCATTAAACTGCATGGCGATTTAGCCCTGAAACAGGCGGCCATCACGCGCGAAGAAATAGACGAAGCGCTGGAGCCGCAGCGCTTTTTCATCAAGGGTCAGATCAGCGGGGACATGATTATGGTGGGTTATCAGCTTGAATCTGAGCCGCTCAATCAATGGCTATCCTGGGTGCCGGGGGATCTATGGTGGGTCAGCCTGGAAACGCCAGATGAAGGGTTGCTCCATATTCTTGAGGAACGGCGCTCTGTGTATCACATCCATGGAGAGGAGGGGCGTCCAGATGCCTTCTTTGGACAATTAGCCTGGCTGCTGCTTCATACACCGGCAGACGCATGGTCTGGCGAACTCGTTGCGCCCACTGAGCAGCCGGGGATGGAGGGCGAGGAACTTAGAAGAGAACTGTCGCCCAACCTGAATGACGCAATTTATACAGACGAGTCCTTTCTCACCGCTCAGCTTCGCCGCACCCAGTCGGTGTTGCAGGCGTTGGAGCAGGTCAAAGCGCCCGGCGGGGAGAACTTGCAAGTCGAGACGCAGATCGAATATCAACGTCGTCAAATGGCGCTGTTAGAAGCGCAATTGCGTGATCTCGAACCCAATCGTGAGCGTTTGTTAAAGTTGATGAATCAGGTGCGCACAGCTATCCAGCGGGCTGCAAAAAACTCCTTAGTGGATCCGAACGTCGCCGTGTATGCCCGCAAACAGTGGAGCGCAGTGCAGTCCGAGTATCGTCGCGAGACGCCCAATCAGTCTATTGTCGCCGCTGCGATTGGCGCTACGGTGGTTTTGGCTGAGCAATTAGGCGAGCAGATCGTGGAACGGGGCGTTGTTCAGGAATTGGCCTCTTACGCGCCCAGCGCGGTGGGCAGGAGGCTGTAATGGCACGCACGATCTCGATCATGACATTGCCCGCCGGCGCGCCGGACGCGCTGCCTCAATACTACCTGGAGAGGAATGGCGTTTGGCGGGACGTATCTCATCCGGTGCTGCTCAGCTCGCCAATCAGTGTTTCCGCCTTGCGCAAGCAAATTGGGGATTTACTGCTGGAAATGGCGAACCAGATGCGCCTGAATCCGACGGTGAGCTGGGCGCAGTTGTTAGCCAAGCTGCGTGAATGTTATAAGATCATTCTACCTGAGGGGATTCGCGCCATGATCCATGAGGCGCTCGCCGACGCCTCTCCCGACTCTGAAGCGCCGCTTCTGCGCATCCATCAACATGTGGCAGCTGAATGGATTCCCTGGGAACTGCTCAACGATGGCGAAAACTTCCTGGGGTTGTGTTTTCGCATTGCCCGGCTGCCGATCGTCCCAACCGGGCCGCACATGGATGCAGTGTTCTCGCGGCGGGTGCAACGGATTTTTAATTTATTGGGCGAAAATGTGTTCGATCCGCCGGTTAATGATGATCTTACAAGGGCGTGGCAAGCAACTTTTTCCGATCTGCTTCCGAATACTGTGCAGGAAATGCGCTATCCCAATCAGGACGCCAACCCTCTCGTGTTCCCGGATGTGGATGATTTTATGATCGCTGCCTCGCAGGGGGATATTGTGCATATCACCTGCCATGGGGATTTCAGCAAGACAGATAACCAGCTATATTGGACGCTTAACCGCTTCAGCCAGCAAACATTCACCTATCACATCACTGCCACAATCCTGAATGATCTGAACCTGACGCAAGCGCCGTTGATATTTGGCAACACATGTTATTCCAGCGCTGCGGGCGAGGGTTCTGTAGGTCTGGCTTCTGGGTTTGGCTCGACCTTCTTCGCGCGTGGCGCGCTGGCATACATCGGCGCGTTTGCCCCCATCACCCAGGTAATGGCGGTAAAGTTCGCCCGCCGCTTTTTTCGGACGTTATTAGGCGACAACCAACGGCCTGGAGTAGCCGTTGGGCAGGCGTTATTGGAGACCAAGAAATTTTTCAAACTGCAAAACGAAACCGATCCCTCGTATTTGTACTACACATTGTACGGTCCGCCAGAAACCCGTTTCGTCGCTGACTAGCGTTCTATAGCCATGCTGCCCCAGTTTAAGGGGATGTGTCCAAAAATTGTTGACAATACTCGCTTGGCATCGGTTAGAAACCGACGCCTTAAGTTACAAAGCCCGCCTGCAGCGGGCTGATGCGGCAAATAACAACCTTTGCGTACCTCTTAATAAGGCTGGGCGAGCAACTCCTCCAGGGCGGACTTCGATTGGCGCTCAATATCCGCGTGCAGACTGCCGCCGTGCGCGTCCATGGTTACCACAGCCGGAAAATCCTTTACTTCGATCATCCACATGGCTTCAGGGACGCCGAAATCGAGCTTGTAAACCCCCAGCACCCGCTGCACAGTTTGGGCGATGAGCGAGGCTGCGCCGCCGATGGCGTGCAGGTAAACCCCTGGGACTTCCTGACAGGCGGCCAGCGTTTTTGCTCCCATGCCGCCTTTGCCAATCACTCCCTGGATTTTGAAATGACGCATGACATCTCCCTGATACGGCTCCTCGCGAATGCTGGTGGTTGGTCCGGCGGCCACGAAGCGGTAATCCTGCGTATCCAGCCCAGCTACCACCGGGCCGCAGTGATAAATCACGCTGCCGTACAGCAGGGGCTTGATCGCTTCATACACTTCCAGGTCTTCGGGGCTGGGTGGGCGCGTTTTCTTGATAAATGTGTCTATCATCCATTTATGCACCGCGTCGCGCCCGGTGACCATCACGCCAGATAACGCTACGGGATCGCCGACTTTCAAGCTGCGCACAACGGAATCGTTCAAAGGAAGGGTTATAGATTTCATGCTGTTTTCTCCGCCAGAAGGTTCATGCAACTGAGAAAGAACGGCAGGACGGTCTATTCATAGCGAACCTCGCCGTTTTGCCAGATCATCCGACGACGGCGGTACGCCCAACACATGTAGGAAACGGTCACGAAGAAGCTGGCTGGCAGGCGGTGCAGGCTGGTGATGCGCGTTCCTAAGACGGTGGTCTTCCCGCCAAAGCCCATTGGCCCGATGCCCAGTTGATTGGCTTCCTGGGTGAGTCGTTCTTCCAACTGTGCCAGTTCAGGGTTGGGGTTTTCATCCGTC
>DYGV01000050.1:9959-23768 GCA_020724505.1 Anaerolinea thermophila | reverse complement strand
ACCCGGTTTTGAGGCTCCTTTCCATAATTTGTCCTAACTCATGTCCGAAGATCAGTGCTTTTTGTTGACCGAAAATGTCCCCCGTGTTAAACTACATATTTGGCATGCAACGGGTAATTGGCATCTTCGTGCTGCTTGGGTTGGCGCTGCTCTTGCTAGCGGCTGCGCCGGTTCGACCGCGCCTACAGGCAACCACACCGCTTCCAGCAACGACAACACCCCCTTTGGGGATCGCAATCCTCTCTCCCCTGCCCGGTCAACCATTGCAAGGCACCGTGGCGATTGTAATCAACACCAATATCCCCGATTTCGCATCAGCGGAGCTTTCCTTCGCCTACGCCAAACATCCTCTCGACACCTGGTTTCTGCTCTATGAAAGCAACCAGCCCGTCGCCGATGCAGCCGTCATGCAATGGGATACCAACGCCATCAGCGATGGCGATTACAGGCTGCGTCTGACGGTCGAGTTAACTGATGGAAGCCAACGCACGGTGGAAGTCACCAACCTGCGGGTGCGGAACTATTCGCCGATCGAAACCAACACTCCCACACCTGCAACGCCCACGGCAACCCCACCGCCTCAGGATACCCTCGCGCCCACCCTCACACCCACCGCCAGCTGGACGCCGCGCCCACCCACGCCTACGCCGCTGCCACGCAATCCACTGGCGCTGCACCCCTCACAGGTGGCGCTCAGCGCAGCCCAGGGCGGCATGGCCGCCGCGGTGGTCTTCGCCCTGCTTGGGCTTTACACATTCCTGCGTCGGTTGGGGAAAAAACGCTGAGAAGCTTGTATGAACAACAACGAGAACGCCAATCTGTACCTGATCGCCGGGCTGGGCAATCCAGGAGCGGAATACCGCCGCAATCGCCACAACGTTGGGTTCATGCTGCTGGATCGTCTGGCGGAACGTCTGGGTTTGAATTTCTCGCGCTTCGAATCGAATGCGCTGGTCGCCAAAGGCGAAGTCCAGGGCAGGCGGCTGATCCTGGCTAAGCCGCGCACCTACATGAATCTATCCGGCCAGGCGATAGGAGCGCTGTTGCGCTATTACAAAGTCCCGCTTGCCCATTTCATGGTGGCTTATGACGATGTAGATTTGCCACTGGGGACATTACGCATCCGCCCCGCAGGCGGCTCTGCCGGTCAAAAAGGGATGATCTCCATCATCGAGCGCCTGGGGACGCAAGATTTCCCCCGTCTGCGCATCGGTATTGGAAGACCGCCCGGCCGCATGGACGCAGCAGACTACGTGCTACAAGATTTCTCCGCCGCCGAAATGGAATTTCTAACGCCCACTTTAGAGCGCGCGGTGGACGCCGTCTTGACCTTTCTCACCGAGGGTCTGGATGCAGCGATGAATAAGTACAACGCCAATGGATAGCGAAAGAGGAATGCAACTTCAGTCCCTAATCCAGGCAATCGGCGGCGCGATTCAACCCATGATCCACGCCTTGCAGGCTGGCGAAGTTCTCGCGCCGCTGGGTTTGCGCCGTTCGGCGCGCCCGCCGATCGCTGCCGCGCTGAACAGGCTCTGGCAAGGCCCGCTGTTGCTGATCACCGACCGCGCCGATCGCGCCTTAGGGATGATGGAGGAGCTGAGTCTTTGGGCGCCCGAAACCCCGCGCCTGCTCTTCCCAGAACCGGCGCCCCTTTTCTATGAGGATGCCGCCTGGGGGGAAAACACGCGGCGCGAACGGTTGGCTGCTCTCACCCAACTGGCCGCTTACCACATCCCGGGCGCGCCGCAGCCCACCAAACCCGCTCTTATCGTCGCGCCGGTGCGGGCGATCATGACCCGCACCTTGCCGCGGCGTGATTTCCTCAAAGCCGCCCGCATCCTGCGCCGTGGACAGGCCTTGCCCATTGATGAGCTGGCGCGCAGTTTGGTTAGCCTGGGTTACGAACCAACCAACATTGTCATCGCCCCCGGCCAGTTCGCCCGCCGCGGCGGTCTGCTCGATGTTTGGCCGCCAGCGGAAACCCTGCCGGCGCGCCTGGAATTTTTCGGCGACGAGATTGAAACCTTGCGGCGTTTTGACCCGGCAACTCAACGAACAATCAAAAATCCCTCGGAGGTAGCTGGGGAACGCCTGTTAATCACCCCGGCCAGAGAATATCTCATCCGACAAGACCATCCCCTGCCGGAGGGCGATTCCCCCCCTCGCGAATTTTTGATCCCGCTACTGCATCCAACTCCTGCCAGCCTGCTGGATTATCTGCCCCGCCACGCCCTGACATTGCTCGACGACCGTCAGAACGTCGAAGATGCCATCGCCGAGTTCGAAGAACAGGCGACCGCCATGCGGCAAGAAGCCATTCGCGAAGGCGTTTTGCCCTCCGACTTTCCCATCCCCTATCTGAGCCTGTCTGAGCTGCAAGATTCTCTCAGCAGCCACGCCGTGCTGGAACTGGGTTACCCCTCCGCTGCGGGCGAGCATTGGCTGGCAGATGATCTTACAGCCGCCCAAGCGCCCTCATTGGCAGACTCGTTCACCGCTGGCCCGCGCTTCGCCGGACGATTGAAAAATGTGCTGGAGTACATGACCGAACGCTGCCGTGCAGGAGACGCCCTGTGGGTTGTCTCGCGCCAGACCGCCCGTTTGAGAGAGTTATGGAACGAGCAAAAACTGAACTGCGGCGGAAACGAACCAGTCTTTATTGAAGGCAGCCTGGCGGAAGGATGGAGTTTCACTGCGCCGGATGGCCGCGTTTTACACCTGCTCACCGATGGAGAGATCTTCGGCTGGCGACGACCCGAACCGCGCCGACGCGCCCGCCCCGTCGCCGAAGCTCCGGAAGCCAATTACAGCGATTTATCCGTCGGCGATTTCGTCGTCCATGTGGACCATGGCATTGGCCGCTTTGTTGGTCTGGTGCAACGCGCCATCGAGGGGGTGGAGCGAGAATATCTGTGCATCGAATACGCCGACGACGCCCAGCTTTTCGTGCCTATTCATCAGGCGGACCGACTGACGCGCTATATCGGCCCGGATGGTCGCCCGCCGACGCTCAGCCGGCTGGGCAGCCCGGATTGGAAGAGCACAAAATCGCATGTCAAAGAAGCAGTGCAGGAGGTCGCCGAAGACCTGCTGGAACTCTACGCCCGACGCAGCGTGATCGAAGGGTACGCCTTCAGCGAGGACAACGCCTGGCAGCAGGAGCTGGAAGCCAGCTTTCCCTATATCGAAACGGACGATCAAATGCGGGTGATCGCCGAGGTGAAGCGCGACATGCAGTCCAATCGCCCTATGGATCGCCTGATCTGCGGCGACGTGGGCTATGGCAAGACAGAAGTAGCTTTGCGCGCCGCCTTTAAGGCGGTTCTGGACGGCAAACAAGTGGCTATGCTCGTACCAACCACAGTGCTTGCCCAACAGCACTTCAACACCTTTCGCCAACGCCTGGCGGCGTATCCGGTGGAAGTCGAAATGCTCTCTCGCTTTCGCACTGCGCAGCAGCAACGTGAGATCATCCAGCGCCTGGAAAAGGGTCAGGTGGACATCGTCATTGGCACTCATCGTCTGCTTTCCTCCGATGTCAGGTTTAAAGACCTGGGGTTGTTGATTATTGATGAAGAGCAACGTTTCGGCGTGACCCACAAAGAGGCCTTGAAGAAGATGCGCGCCGAAGTAGATGTACTTACGCTGACCGCCACGCCTATCCCACGCACGCTGTATATGGCGTTGAGCGGAGTGCGGGATATTTCCACCATCAACACGCCGCCGGAAGAACGGCTGCCGGTGATCACCCATGTTGGGCCCTATTCGCCGCGCCTAGTTCGGCAAGCAATCTTGCGCGAGCTGGAGCGTGGCGGACAGGTATTCTTTGTGCACAACCGCGTCCAAACCATTGGCGCTATGTACGCCCACTTGCATCAACTCGTCCCCGAGGCGCGCATTGTCATTGCACATGGTCAAATGCAGGAGAATGAGCTGGCACAACGGATGCAGGCGTTTTCGGATGGCGAGGTGGATGTATTACTGAGCACCTCCATCATCGAATCCGGCCTGGACATCCCCAACGCCAATACATTGATCGTGGATCGCGCCGATACCTTCGGGCTGGCGCAGCTTTATCAACTGCGTGGGCGGGTAGGGCGCGGGGCGCAGCGCGCCTACGCCTATTTTTTCAGACACAACCGCAAATCCCCCTCGCCGGAAGGCCGCCAGCGTTTGGAAACCATCGCCGAAAACACCCAGCTCGGTGCAGGTTACTCGATCGCCATGCGCGATCTCGAAATCCGCGGCGCAGGCGATATTCTGGGCGTCCGTCAGCACGGCCACATCGCCGCGGTCGGCTTTCATTTGTACACGGCCCTGCTGGCGGAGGCGGTGCGCCGACTGCGAAAAGCCCAGGGCTTGCCCATGCTCAGCCTGCCGCCGACGCTCAATCTGCAACTGATCCCAGTCAATGTGGAGTTGCCCCTGCCAACCGGCATCCCGGCAGACTACGTGCCCGACAAGGGTGTGCGCCTGGGTCTCTATCGCCGTATGGCGGATATGCGCCGCCTGGATGAGCTGGAGGCCCTGGAGGAAGAATTTCGGGATCGTTTTGGACCTCTGCCGGAGGCTGTTCAAAACCTGCTCTTTCAATTGAAAGTAAAACTGCTGGCCGAACCTGGGAGGTTAACTTCAATCGGGGTGGAGAATGGCCAGATTGTGCTGCGCTTCGGCGAAAATCAGCCCCCCGATGATTTACCCCCCTTGGGGCCGCAAGCACGAATCGGGAAAACTGCCATTTGGTTGCCCTACGACAATACGCCAACCTGGCAAGAGAGATTAATTGAGGTGTTAGAAAGAATCGCCCGGAGCAAGCAGAGCGAATGACAGCGCCGCGTATCCCTCTTTCGAAACGTCTGCTGGATCTGTGTCTGACCTGCTTCGCGCTGATCCTGCTCTCGCCGCTCTTGCTGCTAATTGCGCTTTTGGTGCGCATTGGGTTGGGATCGCCAATATTGTTCAAACAACAACGCCCTGGCTACCTGGGCAGACCCTTCTTCATCTACAAGTTCCGCACCATGACCGACGAGCGCGACGCGCAGGGTCACTTGTTGCCCGACGCTGAACGGCTGACGCGCTTGGGTCGTTTTTTGCGCTCCACCAGCCTGGATGAACTGCCGGAGTTATTCAATGTGCTGCGCGGCGAGATGAGCCTGGTGGGTCCTCGCCCTTTGTTGATGCAATATTTGGAGCGCTATTCACCAGAACAGGCGCGCCGCCACGAGGTGTTACCCGGGGTCACAGGTTGGGCGCAAATCAATGGGCGCAATGCCCTGAGCTGGGAAGACAAGTTCCGCTTAGATGTATGGTACGTGGATCACTGGTCATTTTGGCTGGATATAAAGATTTTGTTCCTTACGCTGGTCAAAGTGTTGAGACGCGAGGGCATCAGCCAACCCGGTCACGCCACCGCCGAAGAATTCATGGGCAGTGAGAGCAATGGAGAGCATTGAAGCTGAACTATACCGGGCGATGTATCGCATTCGCCGCTTTGAAGAAACCGTGCTAGACAACTTCCCCAAAGGGGTATTCTTCGGCACCACGCACACCTATCTTGGACAGGAAGCCAACGCCGTTGGCGTGCTGCATCATCTTCGCCGTGAGGATGTGGTCTTCAGCAATCATCGCTGTCATGGTCACTTCCTGGCTTACGGCGGGGAGGTACGCGCCTTGTTTGCTGAACTGATGGGCAAAGCCAGCGGCGTGTGCGGCGGACGCGGTGGATCCCAGCACTTGCATTGGAGGAATTTCTACTCCAATGGAGTGCAGGGAGGAATTGTACCCATCGCCGCTGGCGCGGCTTTGGCCGAAAAACGCAAAGGCACGCGCGCTGCCACAGTGGTATTTTTGGGCGATGGGACGCTGGGTGAAGGGGTTGTCTATGAAGCCTTCAACCTGGCAGCCTTATGGCAGGCGCCTATATTGTTCGTAGTGGAAAACAACCATATCGCCCAAACCACGCCAGTTGAGCTGGCGCTGGCGGGCAGCATCTCCGCCCGCTTTGCAGCGTTCGACATCCCCGCTCACGAACTGGACACCAGCGATGTAATGGAGATTTTTCCCATCGCCAGCGCATTGCTGGAACAGGCGCGCGCTCAATCTGCGCCACGCGCTTTGATTCTGCATACCTGGCGCTTTGGCCCGCATTCCAAAGGCGACGACACGCGCCCGGCGGATGTGATTGCGCGCCTACGTCAATCACGCGATCCGCTGACCTTGCACGGGGCGCGGCTTTCCCAATCGGAAAAAGAAGCCATCGAAGCGCAGGCAGAGGAAGAAATTCAGCGGGCGTTTCAGCAAGCGCTCGCCGATCCTTATCCAACAGCAGCAGACTTATAAGGACTTTTCCTTACTTCTTTCTTACGGATACCCCGCATGCCCACTGTGCTTGACTCACTTAACACTGCCTTGCACCAGGCCCTCGCCCAGGATGAACGCGTACTAATCCTGGGGGAAGATGTGCTCGACCCATATGGCGGCGCTTTCAAAGTTACCCGCGGCTTATCAAACGCCTTCCCCGGCCGTGTGCTGACAACCCCTATCTCAGAGGCGGGTTTCACCGGCTTGGCGATCGGCATGGCGCTGCGCGGTCTGCGCCCGGTGGTGGAGATCATGTTCGGCGATTTTCTAACCCTGGCTGCGGATCAAATTATCAATCACGCCGCAAAGTTCCGCTGGATGTATAACGGCAACAAGTCCGAAGCAGAGCAAGCGCGTCTACCGCTGGTCATTCGCACACCGATGGGTGGGCGGCGCGGCTATGGCCCAACCCATAGCCAGACATTGGAGAAACACTTCCTGGGTACACCAGGGCTGATCGTGCTGTCACCTTGTGCCCTGGGCGCCCCTGGTAAATTGCTGCTGGATGCAATCCTGCTCACCAACGACCCGCTCCTGTTCGTGGAAAACAAGCTGCTTTACCTGTTGCAGGTGCAAGACATCTCTCATACGGACGAATTCGAATTTTATATTTACGACGACCAGGCAAATGCTGAGCTGGGGTTTGCCGCGCCCACGTACCTTTGTCGGGTGCGCGGCGCTCCGCCGCCCATTTTGACCCTGACCGCTTATGGATACATGGTCGAACTCGCTCAACAGGCGCAGCGCCGCCTGGCTTATGAACATGAAGTGTTTGCCGAACTGGTTGTCCCCACCGTTCTTTCGCCGTGCAGGATGCAACCGTTGTTGATCTCCCTCGAACGCACCGGGGGGCTGTTGGTAATCGAAGAAGGAACGCGCCATTTAGGCTGGGGCGCGGAAATCCTGGCGCGCAGCACCGAAGCGATGGGCGCACGCCTGAAGCGCGCCTATCGCCTGGCGGCCAAAGACCTTCCCATCCCGGCCAGCGGTCCCTTGGAAGCTGAGGTGCTGCCTTCGGTTGAAAAAATCATTCAAAGTTGCCTTGAAATGACCCGAAGAGGTTAAAATAGCCTCCATCCATATTCATATTGGTAGTCACTTGATTGGTAATAAGGGAGAATTGAAATGGCCGCCTCAGCGACATCCTCTAATCCACAATTATTCCATTGCCCGACCTGCGGCGCTGCGCTGCCTGTGCCGGATGACACCCCTTCTGTTCGCTGTCAATATTGCGGCAGTACTGTGTTGGTGCCCCCAGAGTATCGTCCCCAAAAATCTCAACCGGAAGCCGCCAGCCAGCCGATTGTCATCAACGTCGGCAGCCAGGCGATGGACATTGAGCAAGAGATTCCGCAAGCGCGTCGTTCTGTAATTGGCATGATCACGCTATTATTGGTGGGTTGTGTTCTGATCGGCGCCATCTCCGCCGTGCTTATTGCCAGCGGTGTATTTTCCACTACAAAGCTGGTCAGCCAGAGTCTCAATCAAGTCATCACCCAAGCCGTCGTCGTTGATCCAGCGGTGCAGCTTACCCAGGCTGCAGAGATTGCTCTCGCCGCCTCGCCCACTGTCAACCCGGATTATCGCATTGCCTTGCAATTCGGCGCCAAAGGCAGCGGCGCCGGGCAATTCGACGACTCGCGCCGGCTTGCCGTCGCTCCCGATGGCAATATCTTCACTGTGGAATTCCAGGATGGCCGTCTGCAAAAGTTCGATCCAGAAGGGAAGTTCCTGGCATTGATCAACATTCCGCCCGATGATCAAGACTATATGACGGTATCCGACCTGGTTGCCGATTACGCCGGGAGATTGCTGGTGGCTCGTCGCGGTCATATCTTGATCTTCGACGCTGCCAGCGGCGATCAGATCAGCGCCATTCCGCGCAGCTTTCCCGATACCTGGTATGAGGCGCTGGCTGTGGATCCGGCGAATAACATCTACGCGCTGCATGTCTCAGCTGGTGAATTGGATCTGATTAAGATGGACACCAATGGACAGATTATCTATCGTTTGCCGCAAATCACCGAAGGTCTGGTGAAGAAAACCGAAATCTCTCAGGTGCGGCGGCTGGCGGTGGATGGTTTGGGCAATATTTATTTATTAGATGTAAGCCAGAATCAGGTCTATCTGTTTGATCCACAAGGCAGCTTCGTGGATCGCTTTGGCAGTAAAGGCGATGGGCCTGGCCTGCTCAACAGCCCAGAAGATCTAACCGTTGATGGCCAACAGCGCATCTATATCCTGGATCAAGATGGCATCGAAATCTTTGACTCCGGCGGCGCGCCTCTCAAACATATCCCTTCGGACTATGAAGGGTACGCCTTTGACATTAAAGTGGATATGGAAGGCTTTATCTACATCATTACCAACGCCGGGAAGGTGTACAAATTGAAAGTTAGCTTCGATCAATGAAAGACCACAACACGCCCATTCAAGTTGTTATTCCGCTGCTCAACCCCAACGAACCGGAAACCCTGATCTCCGAATTGTATGTGCAGGAAGGGCAGTATGTAGAGAATGGCGACCTGCTCTGCACCGTAGAGACTACCAAAGCCAGCACCCAGGTTGTTGCGGAGGGCAAAGGATACGTGATTGGGTTGCGATTCCAGGCAGGGCAAACGGCGCGCACTGGTGAAACACTTTGCTACCTGTCCAGCGACCCAGCCTGGAAGCCCTCCGCAGAACTGTCGTCAGCCGTAGAGCAGGGGGATCACAAAGGATTCCAACCGCCCGCTCCTGAAGGTCTGCGCATTACCCAACCCGCGCTGGCGCTGGCTCAGCAGCATGGCCTGGATTTGTCCCGGTTGCCCACCGAGCAATTGATCACCGAGGCAGTGGTGCGCCGGCTGCTGGAACAAACTCATGGCATTGAAGGGTTTACCGCGCCGGAAAGCGCTTTTGATCCCACTGCGCTCATCATCTATGGCGGCGGCGGCCACGGCAAGTCGTTGATTGATTTAGCACGATTATTAGGGACGTATCGCCTGGTTGGCGTGGTGGATGATGGCATCCCGCGCGGTGAAAGGATTATGGATTTGCCGGTGTTAGGCGGCGGCGAGGTCTTGCCCGAAATCTTCGCGCAAGGGGTTCGCCTGGCGGTGAACGCCGTGGGCGGTATTGGCAATCTGCGTGTCCGAATACAGGTGTTTGAAAAACTGGCGCAAGCCGGCTTCGTCTGCCCGGCACTGGTGCATCCCAGGGCATTTGTGGAGGCCAGCGCAACCCTTTCGCCAGGCGTGCAGGTGTTCGCCAACGCATATGTGGGCAGCCAGGCGCGCCTGGGATATGGCTGTATTGTCAACACGGGTGCGATCATTTCACACGATTGCGCACTGGGAGATTATGTCAACATTTCGCCGGGCGCAATTCTGGCCGGCGAAGTGCAAGTTGGCGCCGGCGCCCTGATCGGCATGGGCGCAACGATTAATTTACAAGCGCGGGTGGGCGCAGGAGCACGCATCGGCAACGGCGCTACGGTGAAACAGGATGTGCCGGAAGGCGGCGTCGTGCGCGCTGGCTCAATCTGGCCGACCGCATAAAATCGGATCGCGCTCTCTGCGCAGCAGATGTCATCCATCCATCATCGTTTCTTCAGTAAGGAGGTGTTCTTGGCGCATCATTATCGCGTATCTATGTCATCGCCCGACCTGACCGACGCCGAACGTGAAGCTGTGGCGGCAGTATTGCGCACGCCCAACCTGAGCATGGGCGGCGAGATCCAGGCTTTCGAAGAAGCTTTTCGCTGCTATACAGGGGCGCGTCACGCCATCGGCGTCAATTCTGGAACCGCCGGTTTGCACCTATGCGTGCGCGCTGCCGGAATCGAGGAGGGCGATTGGGTGATAACCACGCCTTTTTCCTTTGTGGCTTCGGTCAACGTACTGCTCTTCGAGCGCGCCATTCCAATCTTCGTGGATATTGACCCGGCGACCGGAAACATAAACCCTGAATTGGCGCGTCAGGCGGTCAACGATCTGAGCAACGGCGGCAAAACGGCGCGTTCATGGCTGCCGCGTCGCGGCGTCAACAGCAGAACGAACGGCAGTTTGAAGGCAATCCTGCCGGTAGATGTCTTTGGTCAACCGGCGGATCTGGAACCGATCCTGGAAATTGCCGCCCGTTTCGACCTGAAGGTGATCGAAGATTCTTGTGAAGCCCTGGGCGCGGAATACAAAGGCCGCCCGGCCGGGCGTCTGGGGCACATGGGCGTGTACGCCTTTTACCCTAATAAACAAATCACCACCGGAGAGGGCGGAGTTATTGTCACCGATGACGATGTAGCCGCCGAATTGATGCGCGCCTTGCGCAATCAGGGGCGCGCTCCCGGCGATACCTGGCTACAACATACTTACCTGGGGTATAACTATCGCCTGGATGAGATGAGCGCTGCCTTAGGCCGCGTGCAAATGCAGCGCCTGGACGAAATGATCGCTAAACGCCAGCGCGTCGCCGACTGGTATAACCAGCGTTTGGCGGAAATTCCTGGAGTGGAATGCCCACAAATCGCCCCCACAACTACGCGTATGAGCTGGTTCGTATATGTCATCCGCTTTGCGCCGGAATTGGACCGCGATCAGATCGCCGCCGAACTGGAGGCGCGCGGCATTCCCGCCCGCCCATACTTCCTCCCTATCCACTTACAACCTTATATGGTTGAGCGCTTCGGCTACCGGCCGGGCGACTTCCCCGTGACGGAAGATCTGGGGCGACGAGGCCTGGCGCTGCCCTTTTCCAGCGTGATGACCGAAGAACAGGTGGATCTGGTCTGTTTGGAATTAAGTAAAGCCATTCAAGATGCAAGGAAAATGCTATGAACGTTGCGATGTGGCGTAAAGCTTTGAGGGTCATTCCTCACGTCAGTAAAGAGGAATGGGAACATTTGGACTTGATCTCCCGCTGGCTGATCTCAACCCGCGCCGCGGTGCTAATTATGACCTTCATCTCCGGCGCGATCGCGGGCATCTTGGCGATTCAACACGGCAGTTTCAACTTCTGGTACTGGCTGCTGATGACGCTGGGGCTGATTATGGCACACGCTGCCAATAATCTATTGAACGACTACACCGATTACAGCCGCGGCGTGGATCAGGACAATTATTACCGCGCCCAATATGGCCCACAGCCATTGGTACACGGGCTGTTGACCAAACGGCAATTGCTCGCCTACGCCGCCATCACTGGCTTGATCGCCCTGACATGCGGCGCGGCGCTGGTCTATCTGCGCGGCGGGTTGACCTTGTTGCTGTTGGGCTTGGGAGCGTTTTTTGTCCTGTTTTATACCTGGCCGCTGAAGTACTTCGCGCTGGGCGAAATCGCCGTGTTGATCGTCTGGGGACCGCTCATGATCGGCGGCGGATATTACGTGATCGCCGGCGCCTGGGATTGGAGCGTGGTGATCGCCAGCCTTCCCTATGCCCTGGGCGTCACCGGGGTGATCTTTGGGAAGCACATTGATAAGCTCGACATGGATCGCGAACGGCGCATCTTCACCCTGCCGGTGTTGCTCGGCGAAAAGCTTTCTCGCGCGATTCTCACCTCCCTGCTGGTGCTGCAATATCTTTCGACGCTTTACCTGATCTGGAGCCGATTTTTTACCCCCGTATTACTGGTAGTTCTGCTGGCGCTGCGCGCCTTTTCCCGCATTCTGCCGGTTTTACGCGCCCCCAAACCGGCGGAAAAACCAGCGGATTTCCCGGACGTTTGGCCGAATTATTTCGTCGCCGCGGCTTTCTACCATAACCGCGAGTTCGGCCTGCTCTATATGTTGGGCTTGATCCTGAACCTGGGTGTACGCCTGATCTTGGGGTAATTCCACGCCTTCGTCGCCTCGGAAAAAAAACGCCGGATAGGCGCATGATTCGATCCTGTCCGGCGTTTTTATATTCCATCCAGACTCACGGGCGCCGGAGAGGAGGCCTTCCCACCAGGACAAGCTGCGCCAGGTATTGGCTTTCGCCCACTTCCTGCGCCCCCACCCATACGATCATACCTTCTTTTAGCTCCTTCAGTCCCTGCACCTTGTCGCCAGGGCTGCGGAAACGAGTCTCGGCGTTGACCTGGAAGGTGTATTCCTGCCCATCTCGCCCTTTGATAGAAAAGGTATCCTCTGCGACAGAGATAACCTTCCCGGCGATGCGCAAATCGAAGTTCGGCAAATCCTCGCGTTCGCCAGCAGCAACCAGCAAAGCGAGCGCGCCATCTGGTGACTGTCGGGCGGTCACCGCCGCGACCATGCCTGGCTGCAAATCATCCAGTCCGGCGATTTGATCGTCCTTGCTGCGGAAACGGGTGTTTTCATCCACCTGGAAAGTCAGCTCCTCGCCCGTGCGCGCTGTCTTCAAAGTAAATTCGCTCGCGGCAACATCCACTGCGGCGATCTCACCAATGCGCCGAACGATGGGGAAGCCGGCGCGCACAGCTTTAGCCAACAACTCGCCGTCTTCTTGGGTTTCCACCACGGCGAAAGCCGCCATCCCCGCCTGCAGTTCAGAAAAGCTTTTCACCTGTCCGCGAAAAACGGTCTGTTCATCCACGGCGACCGAGCTGACCTCCCCCTGGCGATCTTTCAACTTGAACAGGTTGCCGGTCAAATCCACCGACTCCACCAGGCCGCGCAGCCCCTTTATTTTCGATGGGTCGAAGTCTTCTGGCAACAGAATCACCAGACGCGCGGTGGGCGTTACGTCGGGAGCAGGCGGAGCGAACACTTCCACCCATCTGCCCACTTCCAGATCATCCAGGCTCAAATCGGATTGTTCGCGGCTGCGAAAGCGGGTGTTCTCGTCCACCAGAAAGTCTCTGGTTTCACCCTGACGAGTCTGAAGCGTGAATTGGTTATCCGCTACCGCGGTCACCTGCCCCAAGACGCCCCGGCCGCGCCGCAGCCTTGCCAGCGGACCTCCGCCTTGAGCGCTGGCATCGTTGTACGCCCATACACCGATCAACAAGGCGAGCAAAGTCGCTGCGATTACTGGAATTGCTAGTTTCTTAGTCATCTTACCACCTCCATAAAACGATGTTCGCTGCTTCATCCGAACGATCCATCTGAGGAAGCAAGCTCATTCGGCGATTTTCCGCTCGCTCCATCAGACGATTGATCTTTCGCTTACCGTCAAGCATATCGTCGTGGAGTAAAACCTCTCGCAACAGAGTGTAAAATCATTGTAAAATCCTTCCCCCGAAGGAAGAAAACAAAAAGCGCTCCCTGATGAGCCTTACCAGGAGCGCTTGGCGATTGAACTTATCACCCAGGTTTGCTATTCGAACACCAGCTCTTCGCGGCCGGCGAGCTTATCTTGAATGCGTTCGACGACGATATCCAGGTGGCGCGTCTCGTGGACGAAATCCAGGTCATCGGTGCGGATGGTCAACACCGGGCAGACATCAAAGCTGCGCATCCAGTCGTCATAAAAAGATTCGAGCAGGCTCAAGTATTCGAAGGTAATA
>DYGV01000050.1:3836-9949 GCA_020724505.1 Anaerolinea thermophila | reverse complement strand
GTTCCATCAGCACCGACACTGGCGCTCGAAGATGAATGAGCAAATCGGGCGGAGGCAAATGGGAAACCACCAATTCAAACACCTTGCGATAGGATAAGTAATCGCGCTCGCTCAGGTTTCCCAGATGGTGCAAGGCGCGGGCAAAGATATACGCGTCCTCGTAGATGCTGCGATCCAATATGGCAGATTGCGGCGATTGAGCCAATTCCAGATACTGTTGCGCGCGATGACCCAAGAAAAAGACCTGTAAGTGGAAAGACCAGGCACGCATGTCCTTATAAAAGTCGGCCAGATAAGGGTTATCGGCAACGGATTCGAAGGCTGTGTACAAGCCCATACGCGCGCCGAGTCGCTCGGTTAAGGAGGTCTTGCCAGCGCCAATATTGCCAGCCAGGACGATCATTCGCTTGACCATTTATTTCCTCTCAAGGTTCACATTTGGGCAAAAACATCATAACATAGCGTATTAATTTTCACAAGCCGGGCAAGAAACAATTAATGACACGCGCCTTGCGGATTTTTAGGTTTTCTTCCATCCGTTTTGCGTTACAATAATACATTATGCGCATTCTTCGCCCTATCTATCGCAATAGAATTTTGCGAGAATTGTTCGAAATCCTCCGCGAGACCTATCTGGGGTGGTTGCAATCGAACGCCACGCTGCTGGCGGCCGCACTCTCCTATTACACCATATTTTCGCTGACGCCGCTGTTGGTCGCCGGTGTTTCGGTGACCGGTATGATTTTCAGCGAAAGCGCAGTCATCCAACGCCTGGTGCAGGAAATTGCCATCATGATCGGACCTTCAGCCGCTCAGGCGGTTGAGGTAATCCTCAAAAACAACCACCTGGTTCAACGCAGTGGTCCGGCGGCTATTATCAGCTCGATCCTCATGTTGATCGGCGCTTCGATGATGTTCGTGCAACTTAAGCGCGCCATTAATATCCTGTGGGGCATCGCGCCTCACCCACAACGAAGCCTCTTCGTCACCATTCGCACGCATTTCTTGTCTTTCTTGATGGTATTTATTGTGATCCTGATGATCTTAGGATTGATGATCGTCAGTACGCTGCTGGTTTCTCTGAATCAAATCCTTGCGCCCGCCCATTCAGCGTTTCTGAGTAAGTTGCCGCGAGCAGACTTTGGGCTAACCATGGTGGGTTTCACGCTGCTCTTTGCGGTGATCTTCAAACTCCTACCGGATGCGTGCACCGATTGGCGAGATGTGTTACTGGGTTCAGCTACAACTTCGTTGCTTTTCACCATTGGAGGATTTCTTCTCGGCCTCTACCTGGGCAATGTCAACCTCTATAGCATTTACGGCGCCGTGAGCTCGGTTTTTCTCTTGCTGGTTTGGGTCTATTACTCGATGCAGATCATCCTGTTCGGAGCAAAGCTTACTCAGGTGCTGGCAAACCGATATGGCTCTCCAATCATCCCCTCGAAAGCAGCGGCACGCATTCTACAACAACTGGATCTTGACCGAGATACCCAACCGCGCCTCTCCAACCATTCGCCTGAGTAAAATCTTTCCCAACCCAACAATAGCGTTGATAGCCTCTTGATGATAAATTTCCCTCCCCCAACCCCTCCCCTTCCCGACGAGAAGGGGGGAAAGCCGAGACAGGTTGTTTTCGAACAATTTCTAATAACTCCAATCGAGAATTACCATGTACGACGCATTTAGCGAAGATTACGATCGTTTTGTCAACTGGGATAACCGCCTCGCAGCGGAAATGCCGTTTATCCTGAATCAACTTCAGCAGCTAGGAGATAAGTCATCCTTACGGATATTAGATGCCGCCTGTGGCACAGGAATGCATGTCATCGCGCTGGCAAGAGAGGGCATACAGGCAGCGGGCGCTGACCTCAGTCCCCAGATGATTGCCCGCGCCCGCCAAAACGCCGCCGATGCCGGTGTTGCAGCGCGCTTTGAAGCCGTCGGTTTTGGTGGGTTGGCTGAGGTTTTTGGGGCAGAAGCCTGGGACGCACTGCTCTGCCTGGGTAACTCGCTCCCCCATGCGCTGACCCCCAGCGATCTGATGGCAGCGCTGCGCGATTTCGCTGCATGTCTGCGTCCCGGCGGGCTGCTGCTGGTGCAAAATCGCAACTTCGACCGGGTGATGGCGCGGCGTGAGCGATGGATGGAGCCACAAGCCCACCGCTCTGGCGAAAATGAAACCTTGTTTATCCGCTTCTATGACTTCGCCCCCGATGGGTTGATTGACTTTTATATCCTCACCTTGCGACGCGCGGGCAACGCTGAATGGTCACAGACGGTCACCGCGACCCGCCTGCGCCCCTTGCAGCAGAGAGAGCTGCTTCAGGCGCTTGACATCGCCAGCTTTCATTCCCCATGCAGCTACGGCAGCCTTGCTGGCGACGAATTCGACTCCGCCGCCAGCGGCAATCTGGTCATCGTCGCCCGCAAGTGAACATAGTAAATTCAGCGCTCAAATCCAGGGTGGCTAAACAAACTTGAATACGCCATTGCAAGAGGCGTATCTTGCGCTGAAGCAACCCGAATTTCAGCCTAAATTTTGAGACTATACGCAAATTACGCTCGCAATAGCGCTCCTCTGGCAGGCCGCCTATAGCGTAAATTTGCCATCGCGATAGAACACTTCTCCATCCGCGCTCATCTGGCCTTCCGCCATATCGCACAGCATATCCCAGTGCAAACCGGATTCATTCTTGCTGCCGACCTCTGGGAATCCATGACCCACCGCCAGATGGATGGTGCCGCCCAGCTTTTCGTCGAAGAGCATATTTTTCGTGAAGCGCTGGATTTGATAGTTTGTGCCAATACCCAATTCGCCCAGATAACGCGCCCCGGCATCGGTATTCAAAAGAGCCGTGAGCAAGTCTTGCCCTTTGGCAGCCTTTTCTTTGACGATCTTGCCATCTTCGAACCACAGTTCCACATCTATCACTTCACGTCCCCCAAAGATGGCCGGGTAGGCAAAGCGAATCCAACCGTTAGCCGAGTTCTCCACAGGAGAGGTGTAGATCTCGCCGTCAGGAAAATTCTCTTTTCCCGCCGCGCCGAGAAAAGTGCGCCCGCGAATAGAGAGCTTCAAATCCACATCCTTGCCTTGAATGAGAATTTGGTCGCGCCCCTTCAACCATTCAATCAAGCGTTTCTGATGCGCCTCTTCCTCACGCCAGGCAGCTATCGGATCGGGAAGATCCAGCATACAGGCGCGATACACAAAATCCTGGTAACTTCGCAGGCTCATATCTGCTTCCTGGGCAAGCGCAGGGGTCGGATAAAGGGTGTAACACCACTTTAACTCCTGGTTTGCCATGCGCTCTAGCATTCGTTTGAATAGCCCGGAGTTTGCTCGCCGACGTCGCGCCAGCCTCTCAGGATCTATCTGGCTCAGCTCGCGCGTGTTGCGCGTGGCCTCCAGGTTCAGCATGGCGTTGAAATTCTCGACGATATACTGATTCAGCGGAGAGATGTATTCGATCTGGGCATCGCTGGCATATTGATAAAAAACCTCATCGAAACCCAAAATCTGATTTTGGACAAAGATGTTTGCGCCAGCGCGTATAGCTTCTTCGCACACTGCCAGGTTCAATTCATCAGCCAGAGGCGAGGTGACCAGGACAAAATCCTCCCCTGGCTGCAAATTGAGCGAATAATACACCAACACCTGCGCCATCTTTTGAACGCGTGGATCGGTCATGCTGATTTTTCCTCGGGTGGATTGATGTTTTGGGTTTTCATTGCTTCTTCTTTAGCTTTGGCTTCCGCCAGCAGCGTGACAGGGTTTTCGCGGTCATATAGATAATTTAGTTCGCGTATACGTTTACAAAGTTCATCGCTAGCAGCGTCACTGCTCATCCGCCAGCTCCAATTGCCGCTGGGATTGCCCGGATAATTCATGCGCGCCGAATTATCCAGATTCAGAAAATCCTGCATGGGCGCCAGCGCAAAGACCGCTACCGACGACCAGCAACCGCGGATCAGATCCCAAGCGACGTTCGTGCCGTCGCGATCCATATAACGCCGGTAGAAGTCTTTCTCGTCTTCGTCAACGCGTTGATACCAGCCTAATACGGTATCGTTATCGTGGGTGCCTGTATACACCACACAATTCACCGGATAATTATGCGGTAGAAATGGATCTTTTGGCCCGCCGGCAAAGGCAAACTGCAAGATCTTCATCCCCGGCAGGTGAAAAGTTTCGCGCAACTCAACCACATCCGGCGTAATCACCCCCAAATCTTCGGCAATAATGGGTAGTTCGCCCAACGTTTTGTACAGCATTTGAAAGAAGTCCATCCCCGGAGCAGGCGCCCAACGCCCCTTTTCCGCGGTCTTGGCTTCCGCCGGCACCTCCCAATAAGCACAAAAGCCGCGGAAATGATCCAACCGTACAAGATCCACCAGCGATAGCGTCGCCTTCAGACGGTCAATCCACCAGCGATAGCCGGAAGCCTGATGCGCCTCCCAGCGATATAAAGGATTGCCCCATAGTTGGCCGGTGGGCGAAAAATAATCCGGCGGGACGCCAGCCACAAACAACGGTTTGCCTCGCTCATCCAGATAAAAAAGTTCGGGATGCGCCCAAACATCGGAGCTGTCGTGGGCGACGAAGATAGGAGCATCGCCAATAATCGAAACACCCTTGCTATGTGCATATTGGCGCAACGCATCCCATTGGCGGAAGAAAAGGAACTGACGGAAAGCGTGGCGTTCCACAGCGGAGGCGTATTGGCTACGGATCATCGCCAGGGCTTCCGGGTGACGATCGCGCAACGGCGGTTCCCAATCTGTCCATGGTTTACCCTGGTGAGTTTCCTTCAAAGCCATGAAAAGAGCAAAATCCTCCAGCCAGTCGGCCTGGGCGCGGCGAAAAGCATCGAACGCCGGGCGCAGCGGGTGATCACCCGCTTGGCTGAAGCGTTGATAGGCGCGATCCAACACGGCCAGCTTCCAGGGAATGAGCGTACCAAAGTCCACTCGATCAGCGGAGAAATTCGGCTGGTCGGCCAGGTCGCCGTGTGTCAGCACGCCTTCTTCAATCAGCGCCGCCGGGCTGATCAGATAAGGGTTGCCGGCGAAAGCCGAAAAACACTGATACGGCGAGTCGCCGTAACCGGTGGGGCCTAGAGGCAGCACTTGCCACAGTGAACAGCCCGCAGCGAACAAAAAATCCACCCAGGCGAAAGCTTGAGGTCCAATATCGCCTATTCCGTAAGGCCCAGGCAGACTGGTTGGGTGAAGCAGGATGCCAGACGAACGAGCGAATTTCATTTTTAGCCTCGATAGCTATACTTCATAGGGGAGACGTTTGGTTTGAACAATCGCGCCGCCGCGAACGATCTGGGACGTATAATCATCCGGGCAGACATCGGTGCCAATCACTGCGCCGGGTTCGACAATCATGCCACCTGGGATTCGGCTGTTTTTCCCAACCGTGGTGATGATGGGCGTCATGCCGGCGTGGCGCCCCCCCACCCGGGCCTTTTCGCCGATAACCACCTTTTTATCAATAATAGCATGTTCCACCACTGCTTCGGCTTCGATGATGGCATCGGTCAGTATCACCGACTCACGTACCACTGCCCCAGGCCCAATCTGTACGCCAGGCGAAATCACGCTGCGTTCCACCAACGATCCGGGTGCCAGAACGCAGCCATCGGTAATCATGCTGTCCATCACCACTGCGCCACTGGCAAAGCGCACCGGCGGGCGTTCTTCGGTGCGGGTGTGTATGATCCAGCTACGATCATTCAAATCAATCGGCGGCGGAGTTGCCAGCAAATCCATGTGCGCTTTCCAGTAAGAATCCACTGTACCAACATCCACCCAATATTCGTCGTAAGGAAAAGCAAACACCCGCTTGCCCTCAGCTACCAGGCGTGGCATGATGTCTTTACCAAAATCGTGAGAGGAATCGGAACGGGTATGATCCTCCCATAAGGCGCGGTCGAGGACGCGGGTGTCGAAAAGATAAACTCCCATATTTGCCAGATCAGAGGGCGGATTTTCGGGCTTTTCTACAAAGGAGGTCACCGCCAGGTCTTCATTAATCCCCAAGATGCCAAAACGCGAGGCTTCCTCCAGCGGAACGCGGATCGCCGCAATAGTCAAATCCGCCT
>DYGV01000050.1:2262-3826 GCA_020724505.1 Anaerolinea thermophila | reverse complement strand
TGCTCTTCGATCAATCGTCGGTAATCCATGCGGTAGATGTGATCGGCGGATAGGATTAGCACTAAATCCGGCGACCCGCGTTTGATGAATAAAAAGTTTTGTTGCACCGCATCCGCTGTGCCCAAATACCAATCGGAGCTGCCGCGCGCTTTATAGGGGGTGTGGATGCTGACCCCGCCAGTGAAGTTGCGGTCTAAATCCCAGGGTACGCCCGAACCAATGTGTTCCACCAGCGAATGTGGGCGGTATTGCACCAGGATCATGACATCAAAAATGCCCGAATTAACGCAGTTTGACAACGTAAAATCTATAATTCGATATTTTCCAGCAAAGGGAACCGCGGGTTTAGTGCGTTTGGCAGTCAGAACTCCCAAACGCGACCCCTCGCCGCCAGCTAAAATCACAGCGCGAATTTTCATCTTACCCTCCCTGTTTCGAATGGATACCATCCAAATATCAGCGAACTCTCACTTAAGCCATCAATTTGTTGAACCAACTTCAACATCCAGAAATGAACCCGTCTGTGATGCAGCATCTTCTGCCAGCGGATACGGTTGACGCCCTTTTTTCAACATAGCTCCCAGATATTGCACATGATCCCGAAAGTGAGCAGGCAAGTTCAACAACCCTAACCCCAGCCGCCAGTAACTGCGTTTTCTGGCGACAAACTCCGGCGGCAAGCCCGCCAACAACGCCACGGTTTCCTCTTGATTGCGACGCAGCTCATCGCGCAGGGCTTCTAAGGTTGAAAAAGTCTTCACCGTTGCCGCCAACCTCGATACATGAGGGGTCGGGAACCATAGCTCGACCTCATGACCATCCAAAAAGCGAGCTATCCAGGCATGGGCGTCGCGCTCGGCGGCAATCAGGTGCGCCAAAGTTTCCTTCACCGTCCATTCACCGGGGCTGCTCCTCAAATCGGCTTCTTCTTCTGAGATTCCCGCCAGCGCCTCATTCAATTCATCTTCCAGCGCGTCGTATGTTTCGCGCATTTGGTCGCTCAGTTCATCCGCCGTTTCAGGGATTTCAGGCAACGGGCGCGAGGACAATACCAGTTTCACACTTTGTTTTTCGCCCCTGCGGTAAAACCACACTTTTACCTTATCGCCTGCTTCATGTTGCTGCAAAACAGACTGCAAATCATTCAACCCGGCGACTTTACGGCCAGCGATCTTCACAAGAATATCGTCCTTCTGCAAGCCGGCAAGCTGCGCTCCCTGGCCTTCCAACACGCCATGCAGACGCAGCCCCGCCTGAACAGGCAAGCCCAGCAATGAGGCCTGTTCGGGCGTGAGTTCGTCCAAACCACTCACCCCCAACACCGGCCGGCGCAACAAGCGCAGGTCGCGTCCGGTCTCCAACACCGATTTCAGATTTTCCAACGCTTGACGCCAACCCTTGCGAATGGCTTTACGCGCCTGTAGCCAGGCTTTTCCCCCACCTACCCCCTGATGCAACAGGCTCAAACGAACGCCCTGTTCATCGGGCTTGATGACAATCTTTACCTGAGTGGCGCCCGGCTCGCCGCGGCCGTGCCAGGAAAAGACCAGCCGCTCATCTTGCC
>DYGV01000050.1:0-2252 GCA_020724505.1 Anaerolinea thermophila | reverse complement strand
ATTCGATGAACTCGCCGTTGGCGTAATACCCGCTTGACCACCACAGATACAGCCGTCCGCCTTCATAGGCGTCAACCTGCGCCACATCGCAGAGCCACTCTGTCAAAGCCGAAGCGCTGATAAAAGCGCTGTACACTTCAGCAGCTGAAGCAGCTATAGCGATCTTGAATTTCAGGTCATTACGATCTGTCATTACTATCTCCTTAACTGGTTCGAAAGAGCCGACAAGTGAAGGTGGATCGAATCGCCACCATAAACGACATAGCGCAAGAATGGAATTGTTACGATTCTATCAAACAAAAGCGCTCTGTTGGAAATATTCGCCTGAATGGATGAGTGAATGTGTCAGTTGCACAACAGATAAACGATAATCTATCGGCGCTAATCGGTCTTGGCAAAGCAACTCAAAACGGATAAAATTTGTCTCACGATCATCCATGTGCGCAACGACTCACACGACTGCTTTCAGCATACATGCACATTTTTATCAACCACCGCGCGAAGACCCATTCACGGGTGAAATTCCGGTTGAGAGCAGCGCGGCCCCCTATCTGAACTGGAACGAACGAATCCACGCTGAATGTTATCGTCCCAATGCACAGTTACGCAACTTCGAGCGTATCAGCTTCAATATGGGACCAACATTGATCTCATGGCTTCAATCTCGCCACCCCGTCACCTATCAACAAATCCTAGAACAAGATCGCGCCAATCTAAAACATTACGGGGTCGGCAACGCGCTGGCTCAGCCCTATCATCATACCATCTTGCCATTAGGCGCCAATCCCGACAAAGCTACCCAGATCTATTGGGGAATTGCAGACTTCCAACACCGCTTCAGGCGAAAACCACAGGGCATTTGGCTGCCCGAAACCGCTGTAGACAATGAAACCCTGGATGTGCTCGCCCGCCTGGGAATTGAGTTCACGATTCTGGCGCCCTGGCAGGCTGAAGGCGGCGATATTGACCCGAGTGAACCCTATATTGTTCACCTGCCACAGGGGCGAAAGATTACCGTCTTTTTCTACCAGCGCGAATTGAGCGGACGGGTGAGTTTTGACCCACACGCCACCATCAACGCAGATCATTTTGCCCAAGAGATTCTGCGCCCGGTTTTTGATCCGCAAAAAACGCGCCGCGGCGACGCACAGTTGCTGCTCATCGCCTCCGATGGGGAACTTTATGGACATCATCAATCGCTACGCGACCGTTTCCTGGCGCATCTGGTCAACGGCGCATCCAGTTCGCTTGGTCTGCACTCCACTTACCCGGCGCTTTGGCTGAAGATACACCCGCCGCGCCGCTCCGCGTACATCTTGGATAACACTTCGTGGAGCTGTCATCACGGCGTCGGACGTTGGACGGGGGAATGCGCCTGCACACCCGGCAACCCATTTTGGAAACGACGCCTGCGACAGGCGTTCGATCATCTTGCCAGCCAGATTGACCGACTCTACCTGGACGAAATTTGCACTCTGGCGCGCGATCCCTGGCGGCTGCGCGCCCGCTATATTCACGTTCGGCTGGGTGAAATGACCTTACCGGCGCTCCTCGGCGAGGAAACCGATAAAACGCTGACCAGCGAACAATTGCGCCGCGCCGATTTGCTGTTGCAGGCGCAGTTTGAACGCCAGCGGATGTTCACCTCCTGCGGCTGGTTCTTCGAAGACTTCGACCGTATCGAACCGAAGAACAATGTGGCTTACGCCGCCCACGCTGCAGCGCTGACGCAACAGGCAACAGGCGTTGATCTGGCTACGGAAACACTCCAGACCCTGCGCCAGGTCTCCAGTGCCCGCACGGGTTTAAGCGCTGCCCAGGTTTTCGAGGCGGCTTTAGCTCGATCACAGGCCTGAGATCAGTGTAAGTTCACAGAGCCAGTAACTTCTCCACCTGATAACCCGATTGCTGTTCCGCTTTCAGCAGCGACTGCACGACCCTGTAGCCCAGGCGCAAGGCGTTCTCCAGTTGCTTGCCTTCCACGCCATCCGAGCGCAGGCGCACCGTCAACCAGATGAAATTCCACCAGACTAATTCTTCAAACGCTTCCTTGTTGAACCATTCGACCCCTTCGTACGGATGCACCAACAGGCATCGGCGGGCGTTGTCGTCTTTCAGCCAGGTTTGCAGCAGTCGGCGCGCCAGAAGCTCTGCCTCAGCTTGTGGATCGAGCCAGTCCTGTTGTCCAACCAAAAAGCGGAGGATTGCCAGTTCACGAGCGAGAGCAGATTTATCCGCCCCCATCTCGCCCA
>DYGV01000049.1 GCA_020724505.1 Anaerolinea thermophila | reverse complement strand
GAGCCGTCCATTCGGCTTGCCGATGAACCGACTGACGCTTTGGATAGTAGGACGGGTGCGGACATCATGCGCCTTTTTCATGAGTTGTATGAATCGTCCGGGCAGACGGTTATTCTCGTCACTCACGATAAATTTGTAGCGCAACACGCCAACCGCATCATCCGCATTTCAGACGGGCGGGTGCTTGCAGACGAGATGAATCACAACCCGATCAAGGCTGGCACTTTGCGGGTGGAGGAGTAGGTATGTTACTTTCAGAGAATTTTAGAATCGCCATCCGCGCAATTCTGGCAAATAAAATGCGCTCGGCGCTTACGATGTTGGGTATTGCGATCGGTGTGGCGGCAGTGGTGGCGTTACTCGGCATCGGGAACGGCGCTACGGCAAGCATCACGAGTGAAGTTTCGGCAATGGGAACTAACGTCATCACGATTCGACCAGGGACAAGTACCGGCTTTGGACCCAATGCAAGTGGCGGCGGAACGCAAGCCTATCTGTATCTTGGCGATTATGAACGACTTGTAAAAAGCCTGGATGGGCTGGCAGGCATTACACCTGAGTATCAATCGTCGTTTGATGTCGTGTTTGGTTCTGATGGCTATACAATCCCTGTTTCAGGAGTGACGGAAGATTATCTAACCGTCAACGCCTACACCATTGCAGAGGGACGAGCCCTTAAAGACACGGATGATCGCTTTCAATCGCGTGTGGCAGTGCTTGGGGCACAGGCGGCGGAAGATTTGTTTGGCAAAGTTAATCCGATAGGCAAGACCATTAAGATTGATGGCATTAATTTTAGTGTAGTGGGCGTGCTAAAAGAAAAAGGGTCATCGGGCATCCAAAACCCAGACAATATCATCCTTATCCCTATTGAAACGGGGTATGCCAAATTGTTTGGCGCTTCTGCAATGAAGGATGGCAACAAGATCGTTAATACGATCTTGCTTTCCACATTTGATGCGGAGGAGGTGGACGGTGTCATTGCGCGGGCAGAATACCTGCTGCGCCGCGAACACGGACTTAAGCCAGAAGAAGAATCTGATTTTAATGTTCAAAGCCAGAGCGATTCGCTTGAAACACTCAGCAGTGTCACGCAGACATTAACCATCTTTCTTGGCGCCATTGCCGCCATCTCACTCTTGGTGGGCGGCATCGGTATCATGAACATCATGCTGGTCTCTGTTACCGAACGCACAAAAGAGATCGGGTTACGGAAAGCCGTCGGCGCCGACAGGAACCAGATTCTGACCCAGTTTTTGATCGAAACCCTGGTTGTCAGTCTGCTGGGCGGGGCGGTGGGAGTTTTACTCGGGGTAGGCATTGCCTTGCTTGTCAACTTTACCGGGGTGATGGCAGCCCAAATCACCACAGACAGTATCGTAATGGCTTTTGGCTTTTCGTTGGCAATTGGAGTGTTCTTCGGTATTTACCCCGCCTATCGCGCGGCAAACCTGCATCCAATAGAAGCGTTGCGGTACGAATAAGTGGATACCTTATAATATTCCCATGTCCAAGAAAATCCTGCTGATTGATGATGAATCGGAGATATTGGAAATCTGCCGTGATTACCTTAAGGCATCTGCTTTTGAGGTAGTCACGGCAGGCAATGGACTGGAGGGGATATCCAAAGCGCGTCGTGAAAAACCAGACTTGATTGTGACAGATGTAATGATGCCGGAGATGGACGGGCTTGACCTGTGCCGTGAGATTCGCCGTGAAAGTAATGTGCCCATCATCATGCTTACGGCTCGCGTTGAGGAAACTGACAGGATCATCGGGCTGGAGATCGGCGCGGACGATTACATCACCAAGCCGTTCAGTCCGCGTGAATTAGTCGCGCGCGTCAAGGTGGTGTTGCGCCGCATCAGCGGCGACACGACGGCGGAGGTTCTCAGAGTTGGAAATATTTCATTGAACAGGTCTCATTTCGATATCCAGATAAGGAAGCGTACGGTGCAGCTCACGCCTACCGAGTTCGAGATTATGGCAACGTTGATGAGTCAACCGGGGCGTATTTTTTCCCGCGCTCAATTGTTAAATGCCATCCATGGTATCGCTTTCGAGAGTTATGAGCGCGCCGTCGATTCTCACATCCGCAACCTGCGCAGAAAATTGGAACCTGAGCAATTGATCCACACCGTACATGGAGTGGGCTACAAGTTCGAGGGATGATGAATAATTCCGTTCAAAAGATACGACAGCGGCTCTTGCTCTTGCTGGGTCGCGCCTTTATGGCGGTGCTGTTTGTTATTCTGACAATCTTTCTTGCCACGCTGGGTTTTTTGCTTTCTTCATCACGTTCCCCCTTCCAAAGTTCCATTACTGAATCATTGACGGGATATTACCTTGGACAGGATGGTTGGGATGGCGTTGAAAAAGTATTTGATTTGGATTACCGGTTGCGCCAGTCTCCCGTTGTTTTGTTAAACTCCGAGCAAAGAGTCCTTCTTGACCGCAGAACAGGATCAACACTTTCCCCCGGGGAAATGTATGAGATGGGGCGCGGCGATGTGTCTATAGATATTGTCGTAGATGGAGAACGTGTAGGGGTTCTGGTTATTCCATCGCTTCCGATTTATGTGCGGCTGAGGCTGGCAGACGGAATATTATCTCCCATTGGCTTGATCTCCCTAATCCTTGCATTGTTTGCAACTGTGGTAGGGATTTTATTAATGCGTCGCTTCGTGGATCCGCTGGCAGATGTCATCTATGCCGCCCGATCCGTGGCAGATGGGAAACTTGATACCCGCATCCAAACCGAAGGTCCACAGGATTTACGCAGCCTGTCTGAAAGTTTTAACGAAATGGCAGCCTCGCTCGAACGCAGTGACCGTGAACGGCGCGATATGCTGGCAGATGTTGCCCATGAATTACGCACACCGTTATCTGTTATTCGCGGGCGGCTTGAAGGTATTCTGGATGGAATTTACCCAGAGAACGGTTCGCAGGTGTCGCTGGCGCTTGAACATACCTATGTGCTGGAGCGCCTGATCGACGATTTGCGTCTGCTGACGCTGGCAGAGGCGCGTCAATTACAGTTCGATAAAAGGTTAATGGAAGTCAATGATGTTATTGAACGGGTGATGGCTGTTTTCTCTGCCGAGGCGCAGGAGAAAAACATCTCACTATCGTTTTCTGAAAAAGGCGAAAATCTCAGAGTCTATGTGGACCCGCAGCGTTTCGAGCAGGTGATGAGCAACCTGGTGGGCAATGCTTTACGCTACATTCATGATGGTGGGCGGGTGTGGGTAACCGCCAGGGAAACTACAGAAGGGGTGAGCATCACCGTCAACGATAATGGGGCGGGGATCCCCAATGCCGATTTGCATTTTATCTTTGACCGTTTCTGGCGCAAAGATAAATCCCGCTCGCGTTCTTCTGGTGGAACTGGATTGGGTCTGGCAATTTCCAAACAGTTGATAGAGGCACAAGGGGGTAGCATTGAAGCAAGAAATTACCCGGAAGGTGGGTTGCAAGTGGAAATCTTGTTTCCTTCTAGCGACCTGACAGTTTAACAAAAGAATATTGATCGGCAGAAAAAGCAGGTAAAGTTGTTTTACCACAAACCACTTTTCCCGGCGCTTCTCATGCCGATCAACGAGACCTATCGTACTTGGATTCGCCGAATTTGTGAACTGCGACCGAAACAACGGAAGACACAGGTTCAAAACTTTGTGTGGTTGATTGTAGGTGTATTTCATAGTCGCTCGGTAAGACTGAGCAAGATCGCAGGCAAGGTGCTTAGTACAGCCAAGAATGTGAGTACGGTTCGACGCTTGAGCCGCTTCCTGGCGAGTTCAGCGGTGGATGTGCGCAGTTGGTATCGTTCGACAGCCAAATCTTGGCTGATATCACAGGCGTGCCAAGTCGGTGAAATCCGTCTGATCGTAGACGGTAGCAAAGTTGGTTTTGGACATCAACTACTGATGGTTAGCCTTGCCTACCGCCGCAGAGCGATCCCAATTGCATCGACTTGGCTTCGCCACGTTCGTGGACACAGCACAGCTGCAAAGCAGATCGTCCTTTTGAAGTATGTGAGGAGCCTGATCTCACCAAAAACACCCGTTTTTTTGGTCGGAGACAGCGAATTTGGCTCGATTGCGGTCCTGCAACAACTCAAACAGTGGCGATGGTTCTTTGTTCTACGCCAAAAAGGCAATACTGGACTATGGCTTGATGAACAAACCGACTGGCAACGATTGGACAGTCTTGTCGCCAAAGCCGGACAATCGACTTGGTGTCCAAATGGCTATTTGACCCAGAGCGACATCTTTCCGGTTTCCGTCTTGATCCATTGGCAGAAAGGCGAGAAACAGCCTTGGTGTTTAGCTACCAATCTTCCTGATGCTTCCTTGACCTTACGTTACTACCGCAGACGGATGTGGATTGAAGAGATGTTCGGCGATTTCAAGAAACACGGCTTTGATTTGGAAACCACCATGTTACGCAATTCGCCACGCTTATCTCGTTTGACTTTGGTTGTGGCTTTCCTCTATGTCTGGCTCCTTTCCGTTGGTAGTCGTACTATTCGATCTGGTCTACGCCATTTCGTGGATCGCAAAGATCGGCGTGACTTGAGCCTTTTTCAGATTGGCTTGCGTTTCATTGACCGATGTTTACTCCACTCATTATCTTTTTCACTACCGTTATGCTCTTTTTGAGCAAACTGTCAGGTGACTAGCAAAATTTTGAAGTCGCTTTTTGATTTGAATGGATATGTTTTTTATGCGCCAAACCACATTAAAGACTACCCGGCTCCGAACCACGAGGCAGAGGGGGACCACTCCGACAGCCCCATTCCACCCATGAAGCATCGTCATTCCGGACATTTGGGTAGCCAAGCAAGTATTTCAACACGAACCAAGTTTCCCCACACTGCAATACACCATAACCTCTTCATCGCGATGCACACCAGAACGCTGGTACAAGTCTTGTAATTCATCAGCAGATTTATATGTGCCATCCGGGCTTAATGCTTTTGCCACTGGATGTTTATCGCCGTAGGGATATGCCCCTTGTTCGGGTGGAACATCTCCTTATGTTTAGAAGGAATAAACACGGTCTGCCGATGTATTCCTCATCAGTACGAACGTCCAGCAACACCTTACCTTCTTTAATGTGATCGATTACTTCATCGGCGTTTGTCCGATACAATTTCTCGTTCGCAGGTGTGAACCGGTATTTCGAATCGGGAAAGTCAGGTTTATCCGCACTGAGCAGGCGACATTCTTCACTCCACTTTTCACGCCCACCATCCATGACGCGGCAATCAGCATGGCCAAAACATTTGAACACCCAAAAAGCAAAACCAGCCCACCAGTTATGTTGAGCACCATAAAACACACGAATTGAATCTTGCTGAATGCCTAAAAGTTTTCCCACTACGTACGAGCGGCGATTCTCTATCAAGTAATCACGGTTAAGGTAATCACGCCAGTCTGGGTGCCAATGAGCTGCCCCAGGAGTATGCCCCGAGGAGCACAGATCTTAGAATTCGAGATAAAGTCCGTTTTCAAGAAATCTTGCAACGTAATATCAACCTTATGACGCAAAGAGAAAAGGGCAAATCGTGTATAATTTTGGGCATGCCCCAATAGCAAGTGTGTGGGACTGACCCTGTTTGGGGTACCTTGTATGTATGGATCAGCCTACCTGAAGATCAGACCCTTTATTTTCCCCCTGTCATTATACAGTCACGCATAAATACGGAGAGAGAACCATGAATTTTTCGGAAATTATTTTTTTTATTGTACTTGCCCTGTTCATTTTCAGTATTTTCATCCTCTTCTACATATACATTGGCTACCCGGTTATCGTCGTAATCCTATCCAAACTGATTGGTAAGCCCGCAAAAAAAGAACCATTTTACCCAACTGTCACCATCGTCATTCCCGCCTTCAATGAAGAAAGCGTCATCGGGGAAAAGATCGAAAACACGCTTGCTCTCGATTACCCAAAAGACAAACTTCAAATAATCGTTTGTGATGATGCCTCTCCGGATAAGACTGGGGAAATTACAAGATCCTTTGCCCCGCAGGGTGTGCAATTAAGCGTCGGTTCAACCCGGACCGGAAAAGTGGGTGGCATTAACCGGGGGATGAGCCAGGCAACAGGTGAGATCTTTCTCCTGACCGATGCCGATATATTGGCTGAGAAAGATGCGCTAAAAGAATTGGTCTTCAACTTCGCTGACCCCAATGTCGGCTGCGTGGTCGCACAAACCCGAATGCTTTCCACAAAAAATAGCGCCAACGAATCCTCGGGCGGAATTTACTGGAAGTACGAATCCGTCATCCGCAAAAGCGAGACAAATATTCACTCGTCCGTGGCAGCCACTGGTCACTTTATGGCGATCCGCCGCGAAAACGCCCGCCCCCTGCCAGACAACATCATCATCGACGATTTCTATCTGGCAGTGATGACAATGCAAAAGCGACTGCGTGTCATCGCCGAACCCAAAGCAGTTGTCTGGGAGCGCCCAGTTACTTCTATCAGCGACGAGGTAATTCGCCGCCGTCGCATGACAGCCGGAAGATTCCAGATCATTAATATGTGGAAGGAATATGTCGCAAAATTACCGCCACTGCTTAAGTTTCAGGTGATCTCGCATAAATTTCTCAGGCTGTTGATCCCGCAGTTCATGATCCTTGCCTTCCTCTCGAATTTATATCTTGTCACCCATCTGCTTCTCGCACCAGAGATCGTTCCCCCAATCATGAAGCAGATCACAGACCTGTTAATGGTATTGCAGGGTATCTTTTATTTCATGGCAATCACCGGCGCACCATTATCAAAAAATGACAACAAAAAGAAGCCTCTGCTACTCAAGGTGTGGTCACTTCCCTATTACCTATGTGCGACCAACTTTGCCTCGCTTTTGGGGCTATACTGGCATCTCACCGGTAAACAAACTGTCTTTTGGCAACAATCTAAGCGTAAATAAACCTTCCTTATGAAAAAATTGATTGATTTTCTGCGCAAACCGCATTTCTTCCAACGGCTGTGGAAAAAAATTGTCTCGCTGTTCCATTTCGAGCAATGGACCCTTATGGTCATGCGTCGGAACGACGAATCCATCCCGGCCTGGGACGAGTTCAAATCGATCATGCCACCATTAGACCGCTTCTGGGCAGACCCCTTTCCCTGGGAACACAACGGAAAGCAGTATTTGTTCTACGAAGAACTGCTCTTTTCCAATAACCGTGGGCATATCTCCTGCATGACTTTGAATGAAAATTTAGATGTAATAAAAAATGAGGTCGTGCTTCAGCGTCCCTATCACCTCTCATATCCCTTTTTGTTTAAGTACGAAAACAACCTATACATGATCCCGGAATCATATGAGAGCAATGCCATTGAGTTGTATCAATGTGTTGAATTTCCAGGAAAATGGGAATTCAAGAAAACTCTCATCCCCAATATCAGAGCCGTAGACGCAACCCTGCTGGAAGCAAATGGAAAGTGGTGGATGTTTGCCAATATCTTTGAGGAAGGCGGCAGCTCACATGATACCCTTCACCTGTATTATTCATCCAATCCAATCGCTGGCTCGTGGACACCGCATCCCAGCAACCCGATCGTCAAGAACATCAAAAACGCGCGCCCGGCTGGCAGGATCTTCCTCAGCGAGCGCGGATGGATTCGCCCGGCACAAGATTGCTCGCAACGCTACGGATATGCCATCAACTTCAACCGCATTATTGTGCTGAACGAAAAAGAATATACTGAAACCACAGAGACCACCTTCTTGCCCCCGAAAGATAAACAAAGCATTCTAGCGACCCACACCTGGAATAAGATGGGAAATTTGCTGACAAGTGACGCACAATACTGGAGACGAAAATTCTAATCATGGAGAAATCGAGGAAATTTTATGAGCCAAAATATCACAATTAGAGAGATCACCGACATCAAGTCATTTGAAGCCTTACGAGAACAATGGGATACTCTAATTGAATCAAGCCCCACCCAAGATGCCTTTCTGACATGGGAATGGTTTCACGCATGGCTAAAATCCTACGGTAAAAATGCGAAAATTCGCATTTTTACCGCCTGGGAAAATGATACTCTGATGGGGGCCGCCCCATTCATGACCATCCAGCAGAAAAAACTCGGGCTTCCTTTTCGGATTCTGCGCACGCTGAGCGCTCCGGAATGTGACGCAAGTGGATTCCTGCTCAAAAATGGTAATGAAGCGGCGCTACAAGCGTTGCTTGACCATATCGTGAATCGGTCTGGCGGCTGGAATGCTCTTGAATTCAATCGATACGCCATGAACAATCTGGAAACCCGTGTGATCATTGATGACCTCAAAAAGCGAGGATTCGATCTGCATGAGATCCCGCACAAACATTTTTATGTCCCGTACACAACCATCGGCAGTTGGGATAATTATTTCAAGGCAATCAACAGTAACTTCCGCCGAAAACTCAAAAAGACAGAACAAGGGATGGCAACTCTTGGGGCTTACTCTGTAAAGCGCTTCAAAGGCAAGGATGTCACTTGGGAAACCGTCGAAGCCATTATTGAAGTCAACCGGCATTCCTCGTTCCCCAATATCTGCAACTCCGAGGAAGATCAAACCCTGCACAAGGAATTGATCAAAGCCATGGCAGATAAAGGCTGGATGGATGTGTACATCCTTTTCATCGACGACAAACCGTCCGCGTATCTTTATGGTTTCCTTTACAATAACAGCATGGGTTATTGGCGCGTCGGGTTCGATAGGCGCATCGATTCCAGCGTTGCAGTTGGAGTGTATCTCCTTTCGCAGGTTATCAAATCTGGTTTCGATGAGAACCAAAAGGAACTGGACTTTTTGAGAGGCGACGAAGAATACAAAAACCGATGGACCGATGCTTACCGCGATTATGTCAATTTCAAAGCCGTCCCGGCTGGGCGTCTCCTAAGCCGCCTGGCATTCACTTGGGCACCAAAAATCAACTCTACTTTGAAAGGATGGTTCAAACGCGACCATGAGTAAGTCCCTTTATCGTATCCTGCTTATCCTTATCGTTGTCTTCGTTGTCTCCGGATGTCAATCTGGCGGCTTTTTGGGTGTGTTTGGTCCGGCAGCAACCCCAACTACTGATTGGGACTTGATGTTCGAACAACTTGGCACCAGTCAGCCTGTCGCCGAAGACTCGGAAGACAATAATGGACAAGGCAATCCGGATCCCTCCCAGCCAACAGCGACGCCGATGCCCAATGGGTCGAATTCCGCTTCCTCCGGCGCTGGAAGCGTTAACACCGTCTGGTTTTATAAGCCACCCGAGAACGGTCCATTGAGCACGGTAGCAGACAACTTTGATATGTTCATCCTGACCCATCGCGACGAGGAAGAACGCGATGAAATGCGCGCACTCGGTGTGGATGAGCCCTTTTATCAGTATCTGCTCTTCGTCCAGATCATGGACCCCGAATCTTGTACTGATCGACCCTTTGGCAACCAGGTGGCCTATAAACCTGGAGATTTCTGCCAACTTCTTGCTGAACACCCTGACTGGTTTTTGAGAGATACGAACGGGAATCTCATTCGCAGGGGTGATAATGTGTTTATGGATCCAGGCAATGATGGCTATCGCGCCTTCTGGGTTGAGCGGGCAAAGGAAATGCAGGATCAGTTTGGATGGGATGGCATCTTCATCGATAATGTGGAAGGCAGCCTCGCCAAGATCTACCGGGAGGGGGTTGAGCCAGCCAATTACAGGGATGACGCCAGTTATCAACAGGCGATCGAGGGATTCCTGCTGTACTTGAAGGCGAACTACTTTCAGCCGGAAAACAAACCGGTTCTGGCGAACATCATTGAACTACGAGATGTATCTGTATGGTACCGTTACATGGAACACCTTGACGGCGCCATGATTGAATCGTTT
Organism: Anaerolinea thermophila; assembly: GCA_020724505.1. Lineage (GTDB taxonomy): Bacteria > Chloroflexota > Anaerolineae > Anaerolineales > UBA4823 > RBG-16-57-11. The sequence goes on along the minus strand of DYGV01000049.1, from coordinate 13,923 downwards.
GCTACAGATTATGATGGCTATTATTCTGCAAACGACTGGGCATTCCAAATGGAAGTTATCCAAGAGACGCTTGAAGCAGGAAAGACCCTCGTCCTTGTAACGCAAGGCGACGAAGGGGATAGGGGCAGGCAGGAATTTGCGCTTGGGTCGTATTTGCTTATCAATAACGGAAAGGCTTATTTCCGCTACACCAACAGCGATTATTACAACCAGATCTGGCTGTACAATAACTATAATATCGCTCTCGGTGAGCCACTGGGACCCGCCTACCAGACCGGCTCGGTATGGCAGCGCGATTTTGAAAGGGGGTATGTGATCGTTGACCCTGATCGGCATATTGCAGAGATACGAGTAAATCAGTAATAGCGACAAAAAAGCCGCCCTCAACTTTGAGGGCGGCTTTTTCTATTATTTGTGCTTCTTATTTGCTTCGCGAGTTATTTTTCCTGCGAGACATAAAGACGATCGCAAAGATCAACAACACGGTCAGGACACTTACCCCAACAATGCCGATCAGCAAAAAGTTCTGAGTAACAGGAGCGCCCTCAGCCGTAGTTGCTGAATTCGGAACCGGCGTGGTTGCCGTGTAATTCCCGGGAATCGCGGTTGCAGACAGGTTGTCAACACCCAAACCATTGCGTGTGTCTGCCGTCAGGATCTGGGTGCCGTTCACTACGGCAAACGTGCCCTTCAACTGAGCAATCAATTCGGTCGTGGTCATGGCATCACCTGCCCAGGTCAAGCCAGTGGGAGTACTGCCCATGACAGCCAGTACAGTCAGGCTGGTATTCCACGGAGCGGGCAAAACCTGGATATAACCCACATTGGTCCCTGCAGGCAATGAGTAGGAGACCTGCAAGCCGCGTTCAGTAGCAAGGTCGCTACCAGCTTCGAAGGGGCTGGGCATTGCATCTCCCAACAACCCAATAATGGGCAGCTGTGTGGCGCGTCCCACAATGATCATATCCTTGCTTTCGCGTACTTCATCGGGAATTAGATTGGCAAACACAGCTCGTGGGGTGATGACGGTACCCGTTGCAAGACTGCCAAGGTAAGAGGCGATTTGGGCAGCGACACTCCAACTCTGCGGATCACTGGTCGGTACGACAAAGGCAACATTGTTCAAGGAAGGTTCATAAGAGAACTGGCTGGGATATTGATCCAGACCCTGCGTTTGTACGACATCGCCTGTAGGAGCATTGATCAGGGGGATATGTAGGGAGGAGAACTCATGAACCGTCAGCCACAGGGCGACGTCGTTCAGCTGGGAACAGTAATCAAGCGGCACAAACTCGGTTTGAACGGTCAAAATATTCAGCCCCGGTTTCAAAACCGCAGGCGGCAATGCGATACGTGCGGAATTAACCGTATTGACGGTATCCGGGCTCAACTGGATGCCGCCGATCGGCGTATCGTTGACGCGAAGGACCATACCTGAACCGGTGAGATCCATTAATGCGGAATAGGAATACGCCAGATCAAGATACGGATTATCGCCCGCTACTTTTCCATACGGGATTGTGAATTCGAATTCGAGGGTGCGGAACCCAACACCATTTGCTGTTTCAGGTCCATAACCAAGTTGCTCGAAGGTACGATCCACTGGCACAGTGACTTCAGCAGCCGTGGCTTCGTTGATGCTTTTGACCACAGCGAGATCCTGGCTCAAACCCGAGCGGATCTGACCAGAACTAAGCGCTTGAGCAGCCTTTGCAACGGCTTCATCCGTCAAACCGCCGACATACAAAATGGCGAGCCCGGAATTCCAAGGCGAGTTGGTCATTTGAATCACACCGTCGGCTGGTTCAACATCAATACCAGAAATGGAGCCACTCACTACTGGAGCGCGAAAACTAACAAAACTGAGGTTGGGGAAATTATCCGGCTTGCCCACGAAAGCAAGGTGGGAAGTGATCTGAATATCATTGGTCAGGGCGTCCACGCTGATGATGGAGGTATCCTGCAAGCCCTGGGTCATTCTTCCAAATGCAGCGGATACCACAATGCCCGCTTCCACTTCCTCAGCGGTCGGCTGGCTGGGCAACACGATCACAAGCGGTTCCGGGGCGATCGAATCCAACTGATAAATAGGTCTGGGCAGTGATTGCAAACTGACATCAGGCACTTTGTTCGTGTGGGGTAAAACAAATCCAGAGGAAGCTTTGACCAAAACAGAGGTCGCCTGAGGGAATAGACAGTCCACACCTGCATCGAGCAGCAGGTTCAGTTCCTGACGACCATCATTGCGCGTGGAAGGAAACGCGCGTTCTGGAATATCAAAAACAATGGACTGTACACCTTTCTTCAAAATGATCACCTCGATCAGGTAATCGTTATAATAGACTGCAAGAGTTGCACCGGTAAATTCACTGCTCGCCATCTCTGCACGGCTGGTAACAGAGGTGACTTCCATATCAAGTTTGACAGTCGTTCCTTCATTCAGTACCCAGGAATTTGGGATGCCGAATTGAATTGCCATATCCGAGAATGGACCCACCATCAATTCATCCACAAACCCAAGCGCCGAAAACGGAACGAATTCTCCCGTTGCCACCGAGGCAAGCGTTGCGGTTGGGGTTGCTGCGGCTTGCGCCAACCCACTTGTGGGAGGGCTGTATATAAAGGTCGCAACAATTGCCAGCGCCAAAACAAAAGCTAAAAGTTTTTTCATTTCATTCTTCTCCTTTGGTAATAAGACCAATTTCTTGAATCTTGGGAGCCATCCGATGTACTACATGATCCCAGGAGTAATTATTTTGCACAAAATCCCTGGATGCTTCCGCAAGTCTTTTCCGTAATTCAATATCCTTAAATAATTTTACCAAACCATCACCAAGCGCCTCCGCGTTGTCCGGTTCCACCAACAACCCGGTCCTTCCATCTTCCACGATCTCAGTCATCGGCTCAACGTTAACGCCGATACTGGCGATACCATATGCCATTGCCTCCAACAGCACATCTCCCCACGTCTCCAAACGGGAAGGCAGGACGAAAATATTCGCCCGCCGGAAGCACTCGTTCACCTTTTTTCGATCCCAACCCGTGTACAGAACTTCCACTCCATCCAGAGGGAAACTTTGAGGGATGGGGTCACGTGTAAGAAAAATCAGTTTCGCCGAAGGGTGCTGGCGGTGGGCACGTGCAAACGCCTCCAGCAGGATGTCGCCGCCTTTTCTGTAAAAATCGCGCCCGATGAATAAGACCACCGGATCCGCCTGTGAAGATTGCAGGTTGACATCGGGCCATTCCTCAAAATTGACCCCGCCCCCCACAGCGGTTACACGTTCGGGTGGAATATTGTAAAAGTCGACAATGGATCGACGGACGAACTGGGCGCGTGTAAAAATATGCGCGGCTTTTTTATATGTCTGCCGTTCGAGTTCCAGCCATTTCTTGAGTTGATCGGCTGTGAATGGCGAACGCCCTGCTTCTGGCCTGAGAGACGAAAGGTATGCGGTGTAATCCGTATAGATCACGGTCGGCAAGGATCGGGAAGATTTCAATCTGGCATCAAACAACGCATTCATTTGAAAGCCAAGGTCTGCCATACCAACAGCCTCTTGTAAATACCGCGAGGCGATCTTTGAGCGCGAGCGAAAAGCTGGCACATTCTGCCAATAACGCTTTCGCCAGATCCGTGGGCTGGGGTGAAATACCTGAACCGCGTTCCGAAACCTAGAAAAACCTCGTAAAGAAGCATCATGGACGCCCACCAGGTCATATTGCCGCGCTAACGCGGCGAAGAACAACCCATACTTGATCTTGGTGGTGGGGTCATTATATAGGTCACCCGCCAGCAAGCCAACCAGCCTTAAGGGGGATTTAGACATGATACGCCTCGCTCTTGCCCACAACTTGATGATACAGATCGAACAGTTTCTCAACAGCGAGTTTTACCGAAAAGGCTTCCATGACGCGCTTTCGTCCGGCTGTACCAATGGAGGTTCGCACTTCCTGATTCTCTAACAGATACCTGATCGCCTGCTCCAAATCCACAATTTGATCGGGCGGAATTATCCAACCATTCTCGCCGTGAGTGATCACTTCTCTTGCTCCGCCTACATCTGTCACCAAAGCAGGGACTCCGCAAGACATCGCCTCCAGCATGGCAACAGACAATCCCTCCGCAATGGATGGAAGAACATACAGATCAGAGGCCTGTAAGTAAGGCGTCACATTGTCCACACCGCCCAGGAAGCGAACTCCTTCCCCCGCAAGTTGGCGAAGTTTGGCATCTTCGGTGCCCTGCCCAAGCACCAGCAATTCTGCGCCCGGAAAATCAGAGCGGACCTTGTTCCAGACCTGGATGAGTTGATCAACTCGTTTTTCTGGCGCAAGACGCCCCGTGTAGATACCGATCAAAGCACTTCCGGGGAGAACCAATTTCTGACGCAGGGAAACTTTTTCGTCTAGAGAAAGAGGCGTAAAAACATTCGTATCTACGCCATTGGTGATCATGGTCATGCGTTCAGGGGGAATACCGATCCCAGTCAATTCCTCTTCGATCTCACGACTAATTAGTACAAAAGAAGATGTTTGCTTTCGCAGCGAATCCAGCCGCAATCTGCCAGATGTTTTGCGGGAAAGTTTTTGAACGTCTCCCAGCGGACCGCTGCGATGCAGGGTTACGACAAACGGGATACCCAACCAACGCTTCGAAAGAAGCGCAACGGTGGAAGGCGAGATGAATTCGTGAGCGTGGATCATATGCGGGCGCAGACGCAGGATCGTGAATAAGGCGTACAGCGTAAATACCAGAGAGGCAATTGCTTTAGGTCCGGGAACAGGCAGACGATAGACGGGCACCCCGTCTATCTCTTCGTATGGTTTCAAACTGCGATCATATCTTCGCGTGATGATAAACAGTTCGATGCCTCGTTCACGCAACCGAGGGGCAAGGAATTGCATTTGCCGTTCGGCGCCTCCAACTCTTGGATAATACCCGTGAATGACCGTCACTACCCGTATCGGATTCATGACAATCCTCCAGCCCCAGGATTTGTTTGTTCGCTGGTTAATGTGCCTAACGTTTCCAGGCGCTTTTGGATCAAATTGCTAAAATACCACCGGCGCCAGGGAGCGAGCAATGTTCTAACTATCTTTTGTGCCATGCCAGATTGATTTAAGACATCCTCGTCGATCTTCCATTTGTAGATCAATGCCAGGGTTATAAAGATTTCAAGCACAAGGCGGTTGTACTCTGCATTTTCAAAATAAACATCTTCAATCGCAGATTGAAAACGCTTAACAAGAGATGGTCGTACATATTGTCCATTCAACAAGGTTTGAAGTCCGCGTGTTTCGAGGTCAATAAGGAACTTTGCCAGATCTTCATAGGCGGGCGCACGTAAAAAGTCAGCATCCAACGAGCAGACTTGATGGCTTGGCGTGACCATAATATTGGAACAGTGGTAGTCACCATGCACCATGGCAAACGGGATCGTCTCGTTCTTTACTGCTCCGATCGCTTCAAGAATGCCTTTTTGAATGTTTCTCAATTTCTCGGCTGGAATCACCCGAGACAAGCCCCGGCAGGCAGCATCTAATTTTTCCCTCAAACCGGCTTCTCCCAGCGCAACCTGTTGCGGTTCACTCATGCCACGGTGATATTCTCGCAGCCAGCCGGCAGAACGTCGAAGCAAAAACTCGAATTCATCCTGTTGTTCGTTTGAAGAAAGAAAGCCCATCTGGGAGAAATAATCTTTTAGGGGTTTGCAATCCAACTCTTCCATCACGATCGCGTTCAGGTCGTGAAACAGTGCAAGCGGACGGATGTAGACAAACCCTTTTGATTCTTTATCAGGCGTGGAAAAAACACCTTCGATCGCTTTCAACATCTTATATTCACGCTCGGTGCGTTCGATCAAAGATTGATGCGATACAGATTGCTCCAAGTTCATCCCTTGCATGCGGGCAATCTTGACCAGCAATGCGCGAGGTCTATTCTCATTTACCAAAACCGGAAAACGAAACATAAACGACCATTTTCGCTCCGTTAACGCTGGAGGTAAAGATAAGCCAGACCCCACCCAATCCTTCGACATGGCGGACACCCGTTCAATCATTTGTTGGGTAACGTTGGAAACAACAGGCACAGAAGGCATGGCTAATGAACTACTTCGTTATACAGGCTCAACAAGCGGCTAAACCAAGCCTCTGCCCCATAACTGGCTTGAGCTCTTCTGCGCGCGCTCTCCCCGGCGGCTTTCAGGCGAGCAGGGTCATTGATAAACTCCAAAACAGCAGACGCAAGTACCTCTGGTTGCAGCGGCTGGACCAAAATACCGGCATCCGCGCCAACCAGTGAAGAACTTTCACCAACATCAGTCACTACCAAGGGCAGTCCCGCCATCATCGCTTCGAGGATCGCTATTGGCAACCCCTCCCGCTTTGAAGCGCTGACAAACATATCACTCGCGGCAAGAAGCGCAGGAATATCATCACGCATACCGAGCCAGAAAACACTATCAGTCAAACCAAGGGTCTTGGTCTGTTCCTCCAACTCTGCGCGTGAAATCCCATCTCCGGCAATCACCAAAGTCGTTTCGGGGCGTTGCGAATGGATGATTGCAAAGCTGCGTAACAGATCGTCAAAGCATTTATCCGGAGAAAGACGCCCGACCGAGATCAGCATAAAATTCGAAGGGTTAACCCCGATCCCCGCACGAACAGCATCGCGTTCCACAGAAGAAAGCACCACACCCGAATTAACCGCATTTGGGATTAAATCCATATCACGTTTTAGTAATTTGCTGTACGCCTCTTCAACGCTGGGTCCAATCGCAATAACCCGCGCAAAATTTCGCAGTGCCAGCCACTCCATGCGGTCGCGCAACGGATGCGAATGACGCACATCGAGGGCAACACTGTGGAGCGTCGAGACAACAGGTGTGTGGGTCATCAATCCCACAATCCCCGCAAGAATGTTTGCATAGGTCAGGTGCGAATGGATCACAGAATACTTCCCGTCACGCACATACTTGATCAGATTCGACAAACGCGAAATAGTAAACAGCTTGTCCGCTGGAAAGGAGACCACGGGAATGCCAAGCGCTTCGATCTGCGGCGCGAGCGGCATCGCCTCTTTGGGGCTTAGAGCAACCACTGTAACATCCACGCCTCTCACTGTCGCCTGTCCGGCGTATGTGACCATTAATTTTTGTGCGCCCCCATAGCGCAGGGAATCAATTATCTGCAGGACGCGCATTTTTACCTGCCACTGCCGAGCGCAAAATATTTATGCTTTGAAGCACCAACGCCCGCTGGAATATCCATAAACTTCCAACATACGTGAGCCCGCCCACCGCGACACCTGAAATCAACTCCACAAGGGCCAGGCTGTCATCGATCTGCGACATCACTGCCAGAACTGCCACACTCATCAACACGCTGGAAATAATCGCAGGCGAAGCCACTTTCAAAATTTCCAGATATTCGACCTCCAAAATGCGGCAGGCGATCACAACACTAACGGCACTGAACACCAATGCCACCACCATATTGACCCAGCTAACCACAACAATCGAATCAGATGAAGTCAACGTAAAGTAGAGAATCGGAATGAGGAAGACTGCTTCAACCAACGAAAGTTTGGTAAGAATATCGGGTCGTCCACGCGCTTTATATACATCGCCAGCATTATAGGTCAGGGAACCCATGATCATAAAAAACGCAACAGCCTGCATCACAGGGGCCGCCCCCATCCAGTCCGTCCCAAAGACAATCTCTACCAAGGGATGAGCGACCAGAGCAACTCCCACGCCAATCGGTAAAACAATCAATGTGATATAGCGGCTCGACTCAAGATAGCCGCGTCGCAACCCATCAATATTGTCTTGAATCTTGGCATAGAATGGAAAGATTGCCTTGCTAACCAGTGAATAGAACTGACCGATAAGAATATCAGGAATGCGAAATGCGATCGTAAACAGACCCAACGCTGCTGCCCCCATAATACGACCGATCAGAAAATAGATAGCATTGTTCAATAGAATCGCGAGAGCGTTAATCGAAACAATATTGAACCCATACTTGAGCAGTTTCTTCGCAATGTCACCCACGAAAACAAATTGAGGGCGCCAGGGCATGACAATCCAAAGCGCAATCACTGCCAGAACCTCGCCCGCCAACTGCCCGTAGATCAGACTCCAAGACCCGTAACCAAGCAACGCCAGAATAACTGTAATCAACCCTTTCCCAAAGGATTTGACCGTATCCGGGATGAATTTCTTCCCAAACATCATTTCACGGCGTAGAAGAATGTCGTGGATATGTCCAATAGAAACAATTGGGAATGTGAATGCCAAAGCTCTTGTCACAGGGGTAGCACGCGGGTCATTAAAGAAAGAACCGATCAAAGGCGCACCCAAAAAGACCCCCGCGAATAGAACAAAGCTAATTCCAACCCCAAGCCAAAACGCAGTATGGGTTGCACGCTCATCTTTTTGATGATAAATCAGCGCGGGTCCCACCCCCAAATCGCTTAAGATATCCAGTGAACTAATAACGACAAGGGCATATCCCGCAACGCCAAAGTCCTCCTGGCTCAATAGTCTCGCAAGAATTACAGTGCTGAGGAAGATGAGCAGTTTCCCACTATAGTAGGACATGTACGTCCAAAGCACTCCTCGAACCGCACGCTTCGAGGAGTGAGAGATATTATTGTTCATTACGCCTACCAGATGCAACAGCGAGCAACTTTTGAGTGATCTGAGGAACGGCGAACCCTATCCCAGCCAGCAGCCAGAAATACCGGGGATATGCAGCGTGAACGAAGAGCGCAGCGCCTAAATATCCCACAAAACCCACTGCAAAACTCAAAAACATGCTTGCATGCTCATCCATCCCCACATCTTTTAGTTTTCTCCATGAATCTTGTATCCCTTTGAGTACCACCCAAAGAATCGTTCCAAAAACCAATATACCAATCAACCCAGATTCTGCCGCAACCTGAAGAAATAGGTTGTGCGCCTGTCGATTCTCAGCACGTGGATCCAAACCCAAAGTGCGTGAATATTGCTGATAGTACAGCGGATAGTTGTTAACCCCAACGCCCAAAATTGGCCGATCTCTGAACATTAACAACGCAACAATGTTTTCGCTCGCACGTCCACGGAAGGACACTTCTTCGCGAATGTTATTAGTGCCACCAAAAACGTCAAAAATGGTTGCAATACGTTCAGTATAATTGCTTGGCAGGAATGTCATCAAAACTGAAAATAACAAGGCTCCAAGCACAAGATCTGCAATCCTTGGCGGACGGTGTAACATCGCAAACACACCCATGATAATTAAGGCAACAACCGCACCACGAGAGTAGGTAAACACGACGGTCAATGTGGTTACAAATACCGCCCATGCAGCAAGACCACGAAGCATCCAATGTTTTTCAGTAGCAAATCGGTTCATCGCGATCGGTATAACTACAAGGATCAATTGAGCATAATAATTGGGGTCGCCCATTGGGCCAGTCGCGCGATTCCCTTCGGTGTAACCAACGATGTTCAGAAAGCCAGAGCGTCCAAACCCCCAAAATTCGGTGTCATAACGCCCGGTAACCCCTTGATATACACTGATCGTTCCCAGAAAGATTCCCGCAGCCATCAGAGACCACATCACCTTTCGGAACGTATTGACATTACTGATCAGAAACACCATGATGATGGTGATGATGCCGTCCTTCAAAAAGTTGACGACACTATCGATCGCAATCGTGAAATCTGAAGCATAAAAGACCGAGCCCAGCACGACCAATGCATATGCCATGACATACCCAAGCGATTTGATAACATCCCTCGGTACTTCGCGGGTAAAAATCCAGCGGGCGGCGATCCCCAAAGCAATGAGTGCCATGTACGGTTGAAGCGTAGATGGCACTCCCTGGCGCACCATAACATCTGAAAACCTGGTGTAGATCATGAATACCAGAACCAAAAGACCAAAGTCCGCATTCAAAACCGTAACAAATGCCACCAGCGCCCCAATCACCCCACCAATAATGTAAATGGGGTTTTCGACCTCTGAGATCAGGAATCCAAGTAAACCGCCCAAACCAGCAGCGATAAAACCTGAACCAAACTGATACCAAATATTATTAATATTAAGGGGCGTCTGTTTTATCATAATACACCTATTATTAAGCGTCTTTTCCAATCAGGAATGGGTTGTTCATTTCCCAAACATTAACGGGGCTTTCTAAGGATTGACGTGATTTTTCCAAGACAGACTCTGCCTGATCGATCAATTCCTTGGCAGTTAAACTGTTGTTATAAACCGCACCCCCAATATGTGGATCCAGGTTAATAGAAAGGTTGTACTGCCCCAATTCCAAGGTGGGTCTCAGGGATTGGAAGATTCTGTCAAAGGTCCGGCTGGCAGCGGTGCCAGGCGTGGAAGGCAGCATAACAATGTAGCTAAACGTGTTCCAACGTCCGAGTTCATCATTCCCGCGCAATTCACGGCGCAGAACGTCACGAGCGCGTTCCATCGCCATCTGGAATGCGACCGGGGGAAGGGTTTCGTGCAGTTCCTGCAACCCTGTCAATTCAACAATCCCAATGGTTGGGGCTTCTTCAGGATTTTCTGTGATGGCATCTTCAAGCAGTTTGCGAAAATATTGATTTGTATAAACGCCCGTCAAACTGTCGATGCGCAAACGCTGGCGGAAGGATTCCATTGGGATGCGAATCTGTTCGCTGAAGATGGCCAAAGCAACGCCAAGCACCAGACCCATTGCAACTGCAAGCAGCGCATCACGTGCCGGGACCGGAGAAACAGGCGTTACGGGCACTACCGCAGGGTCGAGCACTGAAATATTGTAGGCACGATACAAGCCTGAAATATTAGCAATTGCCATTTGACCGATCGTGTTTGCAAGATTGGTAACAATTATTGGATCAGGTCCTGTAACGGTCAATTCCAATACGTTCGCATCCGGCAGCACCACTGTAATAGCAACATAATCTTCCGCTTCCAACAGGGGGACATTATTGGCAAGCAACGCCTCCTGGTAGATTCTGCGGCTATTCAAAATTTCGGAATAGGTCACAACGATGGAGCGGCTATCCAGCGCTTCAAGGCTGTTGACCTGATCCGATTCCGTTACCAAAACTGTGGGATTCGGGCTAACCAAGAATCTCGCACTGGCAAGGTAACTGGGTGTTGCAAAATAGTCGAAGATCAAGGTTGCATTCAATGCCACCAACATGGTCAGCAAGATTATCCACCAACCTTTTCGAATCATCTGTAAATAAATTTTAAGTTCCATATCGGATCACCTTCCGCTTCTAATTGATGCCAGCTTTTTGGGAAAACAACTCAGCAAGCTGGTTGACGTTCTTGTAAATATCGAACTCAGCACGCACCATCCCGCGTCCAGATGCAGCAATTTGGGACGTTTCCGCTGAGTGAGTCAAAACATATTCTATCGCATCCGCCAATGCCTGGCTCTCACCCGGAGGGACTAGATACCCAGTCTCGCCGTGCCGGACCAGTTCAGGAATACCAGAAAGTTTGGACGCAATAACAGGCAGATTTGTAGCCATCGCTTCCATCATCGCTACGGGAATCCCCTCCATTTTGCCTGTTTCTGTGATGACGCTTGGCTGCACATAGCAGGACGCTTCACGCAACAAACCCGCAACCTCATCCTGCCTCTTAGCTCCCAACAACTCAACGTGATCCTCGAGCCCCTGCCGGGCAATCAACTCGCTGAGATGTTTACGCTCCTCACCTTCCCCAATGATCTTGCAGACGAATGAAACACCCCGCTCTTTCAGGATTGCGCATGCATTCACCAAATATTGCATTCCCTTATACGGTTGAAGGCTGCCAATGCTAACCAGAGTTTTCTTCCCAGTGACACTGCCGCCAGAGCCTGACAAATTGGAATACACCTCGGTATCGATTCCACAATGCACGATCTTGATCTTCTCTCGCACCCAATCACCATAATGACGAGCCAGAAATTCGCGGTTGAAGTCAGATATGGCAACGATGAAAGAAGCATTGCGCAACTTGGGTTCAAGCATGGAACGATTTACGTAAATATCGTGCGCATGGACAGTGATGCTGTAAGAGATTCCGGATATCTGGTGCATGATCCACGCAGCCATTGCAGGGTGAGTGGCAAAATGCGCATGAATATGAGTTACTTTCTTCTCTTGCAAGTCCTCCGCAATTAAAACGGACTTTGGAAAAAGCATAATGGCACGGATTAAAAAGCCCGGGTTTTTGATATTCCCCAAAATTACTTGCGTCCACAAGGAAAGATACTTAAAGGGTGACCGAAACAACAAGGCGAGATTTGCCCGAATCACCTTGCCAGAAAGCCAGGGATAGTGAGTCAGTCGCTGCAACCAAGGCTGTGCCTCTGCGTGAACCAACTTGGTCTTCTCAAGGATGATTGGATACAGGCATACTTCCCAACCAGATTTTTCAAGCGCGATCATCTCGCGCAAGATAAACGTCTCGGATAATTTTGGGAAGCGGGATACAATATAGGCAATTCGATGCGCCATTAACGCGCTCCGCGCTGTTTGAAAACTGCCATGGCTGTCCGGTATAAAATCACAATATCAAACCATAATGACCGTTTGTCGATATAACGAATATCCCATTTTAACCAGTCATCGAAGTCTTCACTGCCACGACCGCAGATCTGCCATAATCCTGTAATGCCGGGCGTCACATCCAGACGCTCGGTTTGCCAAAGTTTGTACGATTCAGGGCTCCAAGAAGTGGGACGTGGTCCCACAAGGCTCATATCACCTGAAACAACATTCAGTATCTGAGGGAGCTCATCCAAACTCGTTTTGCGGAGGATGCGACCGACACGTGTGATGCGCGGGTCATTCTCAAGTTTCAATGGCCCCGCCAACTCTCCCTTTTCGTTCAATTTAGCCAGAGTACCTTTCAGCGCATCAGCATTGGGTACCATGGATCTAAATTTCATCATGCGGAAACGTCTCCCGCCCCTACCGGTTCGGTTCTGAAAAAAGAAAACAGGATCCCCAGGGGATGAAAGCCAGATGATGCCAATGACCAACAGCATAACGGGCAGCCAAAACGGGCTGGACAACACCACGACCGTCAGGTCGAAGACACGCTTGGCGAACAAATATGACCTGCCCGTCAACAGGCGGTCATTTGGATTGAATTTTTTAAGCCATTCCTCTTCCGCAAGACGAGTTGTTATAGAACTAGCCATCTCTTCTCCATGAAATGTATCTAATAAATCAAATTATGAAGTATTCGAAAGTCTCTTTTGCGCCGTTTGCAACAAGTCATCGAAAGTTAGCGCTTCATCAGGGAAGGCTGCACCACCCCAGTTTATCTTCGCATTCATGGTTTCTTCGACTGCCGCTTCGATCCTCTCCGCAAGAATGGCAATGCTGTTCAGGTTTGTCTCCGGGCAGACCAGAACGAATTGTCCATCCTTGTCATTCAACACAAGGTCCGTGGTTCGCGCCAGTTCGCTTAAGATCTGGCTCACTTTGGCAATGGCAAAACGCTGCACCATGTCATCTGCGATCACATCCATCTGCTTCCATCCGTCTTTGCCCTTCGGCTTATCCAACCGGATGGTTAGAATTGATAAAGGGTGATGATATCTTCTGCTGCGGGTAAGTTCAGCCGAAATCAAATCGCGCGAAGATTGAATGTCCCTGGCACGGTTGGGGTATGCGCTGGAAGACAACCCATCCATGGTTCTATCAAACTGATCCATACGCCTGCCGACATCATATGCAAGTACGGAGGACAGGAGCACCAACAACAACTGGATCAGATTTACTTCCAGAGAACGTTCGTCACGCAGGTAGAACGTCCAGATAAATATGTAGACCAACATCCAGAATGCGATAACCGCGTAGAAGTTATCTCAAAAATGGTAAACTGGCGCTCAAACCCAAGTTGGGAGCGAGT